>CAZJTF010000206.1:0-12521 GCA_964548565.1 uncultured Planctomycetales bacterium
GCCCCAGGCAGGAGTTGACCAACCAGTTCAGAGCGGGGACCCGAACCGGCAGCAGCAATGCGGTCGTCTGACGTACCGGTTCAAAGCCAGCCAGGTGCAGAAAGCTCCTCATATCGCCGGGTGCGACTCGATTGGCCTTCGGGCCATCGAGTCTGAGCCCGAACCGCCCGGCCAGCCGGCGCAGTGGTGTCCAGAGGTGACTGTAATCGACGATGATGACGCGCGTTTCCGCCGAGCAGTACCCGTGCAGGCTGCGAAGGGCTGCCCCGATATCCGCGAATTCGCCGATCACGTTTGCGAGGATGATGTGGTCATATGGCCCGGGCGGAATCTCCGCCTCGTCGAGCGACTCGGCGTAACCGGTGACGAAGTGCAGGGTCGGATGATACTGCCGCGCGAGTTGGACCATCGTCGGGCTGCAGTCAACGCCCACCCCCTGTCCCGGCTCGAGCGAATCGAGCAGGTCGCCCGTCCCGCACCCGACGTCCAGGACGCGGGCGCCGGGCTGGACAATTCCCCGCAGGAGATCGACCAGGCGCGCACGGACATACCGGCAGCGCTGGTTCCACGCGAGTTGCCCGCGTCCCAGGCGGTCATAGAACCCGCGGATTCGTTCGCGGTGCGCGCGGACGAACTGCTCATACGGCGGCGCCGGCTCCTGCACCGACGGCAGCACCGCTGGAGGCGTACGCATTGTATCCAACTCCCTGCGCCCACTCGGCACGGAGCATCTCCTCGAGGATGTCGTCCAGCGACTGGGAGACGTCCCATTCCGGGTAGTGCGATCGCAGCTTCGTGAGATCGCTGATGTAGCAGACGTGATCGCCGGGGCGGCCGGCGCTCTGGTACTCGGTGCGGAGCGACCGCCCGGCCATCTGTTCGAGACGAGCGATGCACTCGATCACGGACGCGCTGTTGGCTCTGCCGCCCCCGAGGTTGTAGACCTCCCCTGAACGCGGCGCCTCAGCGAAGGCATGCATCGCGCGGACGGCGTCCAGTGCATGCAATTGATCGCGCACCTGCTTGCCCTTGTGCCCGATGATCGTGTACGTCCCGCCGGAGGCGACGACGCGGGCCAGGTAGTTCAGGAAGCCGTGCAGCGGCACGCCCGAGTGGCGGGAGCCCGTGATGCACCCGCCCCGCAGCACGCACGTCGGCATGTTGTAGTAGCGCCCGTATTCCTGCGTCATGACATCGGCCGCCACCTTGCCGGCGCCGAACACACTGTGCGTGCTCGCGTCAATGCGGCACGATTCGTTGATTCCCTTGCGGTGCTCGGGCCGCGCGTAGTCGTAACGGGTTTCGAGTTCCACGAGTGGCAAATCGTTGGGCGCCGTGCCGTAGACCTTGCTGCTGCTCATGAAAATGAACGGCGACTCCGGACAGGCCTGGCGCGCCGCTTCGAGCAGATTGACCGTCCCCACCGCATTCACGTCGAAGTCATCCAGCGGTCGCCGGCGGGACAGGTCATCCGAAGGCTGGGCGGCACAGTGGATCACGATGTCGAACCTGTCGCGCGACAGCAGCATCCCGATCGCCCGGCGCGAGCGAATGTCGATGTTCTCGTAGCGGAAACACGTGGTGTGCTCCTTGAGCCAGCGAAGGTTCCAGGAGGTGTCACCCTGCGGCCCGAAGAAGTCCCGCCGCATGTTGTTGTCGATGCCGGTCACGCTGCAGCCCAGCGCGTCGAAGTACCGCACCGCCTCGCTGCCGATCAGCCCGCTGCTCCCTGTCACCAGGACCCGTTTCATGCTGCCGTCTCCGTCGAGCGCAACGAAAGGCGCTCAGGCGCTTCGTCGGTTATGGGCGGAGGTGACTTGAGTTAAGGGACGTTGCGGCGGGATCTGGCGTTACAAGCGGGAAGGGAGGTGCCCCGCCGGGGTGGCCGGCAGCGACGTGCCGCGCAAACAAACGGGCAGGTCCCCGTGCAGGCAGCGCGGTCCATGCGTCCCGCACCGGGGGCCTGTCCGTTCACGACATCCCGTCCCTCATGGGTTTCCTTCGGTTATCGGCATTGACGCCTTGAGCAGGAGAGGCCTGGAAAAACTTAGGCGCGCTTCATCGGCGCGGGGGGTTGATCTGAATAAGCGGCTGGGGAGCCTCGCGGAGTTCCTCGGGAGCAGGTCGCTCGTAACCTGCCAGGTCACTCGGGACCGGCACCGTCACCTCGAGCCACTGCGTCGCCTCCGACACCCGGACGCTGGCGTCGCGCAGTGCGGCCGGCAGCAGCACGACATCGCCCCGTGCGAACGCGATCGGCGGATGGGCGGAGTCCCACGCCACCTCGCCCCGCCCGTCGAGGACAATCCACACGACCGGCTCCGCGTACGGAATCCGCTGCTCCGCACCGGCCACCATGCGAACGCGCTCGATGACGAACGACGGGCACGCCACGAGCCGCGTCACCGCTGTCCACAGGCTCGCCACGTGCGCGCGTTCCTGTGTCGGCGGAGGCGGCGGCGCATCGAAATCGATGCACTGCAGCGCCTCTTCGAGGTGCAAATCACGCGGACGACCGGTGGACGGGTCCACGCGAGCCCAGTCGTACGTGCGGTACGTGACGTCCGACGGCGTCTGGACCTCCGCCACCAGGACTCCTGCCCCCAGCGCGTGCGGCGTTCCGCTCGGCAGGTAATAGCATTCGCCCGAATGCACGGGAATCTCCCGCAGGACTGCTTCGGCGTGCCCGCGCATCATGGCGGCACGGAAATCGTCCGCGGTCACCCCGGGACGCAGCCCATGCCAGATCCGGCCGCCCGGTGCGGTTTCCAGCACGTACCAGGCCTCGTGCTTCACGCGGACGGCGCCGCCGAGCCTCAGGGCGACCTCTTCGCTGGGATGCACCTGCACGCTCAGATGCTGCTCCGCATCCAGGAACTTGATGAGCAGCGGGAAGTGGCCCTCGAACAGTTCCGCACGCCCGGTGAGCTGCGGGCCCCAGGACTTCACAAGTTCACGAAGCGTCTGGCCGCGCGCCGGGCCTGTCGCGACGACGGACTGATCGTTCTCGAGATCCACGAGTTCCCACGATTCGCCGACGGGCTCCATGAGGTGCCCGTCGCGCCCGAAGAAGCTGAAGATGCGCGAGCCTCCCCAGATCCGCGGCTTGTAGATGGGCTGAAAGATGAGCGGATGGACAAGCATTGACTCACGCAACGTGGAATCCGGATACAACCGAGCGGAGGATTCTACGGCAGCCCGGCCGCGGATCAAGTCTGCGGCCTCCCCCTGTCGGCGCACGCCTTGCGCGAGCTCATGCACTCTCTTGGAGGAGCATCCGCTCAGCGCCATCCTCCTGGCGGATCGGCGGGATGCGGCCTTCCTGCGGCGCCGGGTGCGGAGCCGGTTTCGCGGCATCCTCGCGACGACCGATGATCGGCGGCGGCTCCAGGACGTCCGGCTCCTCGACCTCGCTCAGCCAGCGCAGGATGTCTTCCTCGGTCGGACGCCGGAGGCGCTCGACGACCCGGAAAACATTCCGGCACTTCGGACATTTCGCGCGGTGGCCGATCGCGGCGGCGGGAACGTCATAGCGTTTCGTACAGACGGGGCACTGTGTCTGGATGGCTGGTTTCGTGGACATGTCGCATCTCCGGCCGCCTCTCCCCCTCGAGATGGACTGCCCAGCGCCGCCCGGTGATACCAGGTCGGCGACAACCCGCAATGGCTCCACCCAATGCTAGCGCCGCCGCGCGCCTGTTTCCACGCGTGCCGGAGGTGAATTGGCGGATCCCGGAGGGAACCGCGGAGAGATGGAGCACGCGAGGCTGCCCGGCGCAGGCTGCGCCTCTCCTGTGTCAGTCGACCAGAAAGGGGTTGGACTTGCGTTCATTCCCGATGGTGGTGGGCTCCCCGTGCCCGCTGTAAACGATGGTCTCATCGGGCAGCGTCAGGAGGTGCTCCCGGATGTTGCGGAGCAGTCGGTGATGCTCGGAGCCGGGAAAGTCCGTGCGGCCAATGCTGCCGGCGAAGAGCGCGTCGCCCGTGAGGACCACGCCGGCCCGGCGGCAGTACAGGGACCGGCCGCCCGGTGAGTGCCCCGACGTGTCGAGCACCTCGAAGTCGAATTCGCCCAGCCTCACTGTCTCCCTGGGCGCGAGGTCGCCGTCGGCGGGCGTGTTCACCACCAGCGAAATCCCGAACGGCGCGGAGAGATTCCGCGCTGCATCCGTCAGCATCGGCTGGTCTTCCCGGGCGATGCGCAGACGTGCCGCCGGATGCGCCGCGCGCACGGCGTCCACACCCGCAATGTGGTCGCCGTGCCCGTGGGTCAGGATGATGGCATCGACGCGCGCCCGCTCATCGCGTACGAACGCCAGCAGCGCGTCCACCTCGAAACTCGGGTCCACCACCCAGCAGACGCGATCCGCTCCCCCGCCGGCGAGCACGACGTACGCGTTTTCACCGAACATCGGTTCGACAAAGCACCGGATCTGAAGGCCCGATTCAGTCATTCGCTCACCTTGCTCCGCAGGAGCTCCAGAAGGTACTGAGCCCGCGGCGCGGCGGGCGTATCACCGTACTGGGCGAGGATCTCCTCGCACTTGCCCATGGCGTCCCGGTATCGCGCTTCGGCGACGAGCCGCTGGGCGGACCGGTAGAGCGTCATCGCCTCCTCGGCCCGCTTCTGCCCCTGGTGATCGCGGATCCGTCGCTGCGCATCCGGGTCCCGCTCGAGCCGGGCCCGCGCCTCCGCCGCCTCTCCCCCCATGCGCGCGCCGCCGTAACGCGTCTCGAGCTCGCGCAGCGCATCGTACGCCTCAATCACACGTTTCTCACGAATCCGGCCCTCTGCGAGTGCCAGTCCCGCTCGACCCGCGCGCTCGAGCTTCTCGAGGGTGGCACGCGCCGCCTCCACGTGCTGCGGCTCATGCCAGCGGGCCTGGTTGATGATCCGCTCCATCGCGACGCAGGCGTGGGCGAGGCCGGCGTCCTCGGTCGCTCCGGCAATCTCCTTCGCGACCCGTTCGCCGACAATGTTGAAGAACCACTCGAGCGCCGCCTGGCCCACCTGCGGGTCGAGGACATGCCCGATCGGCGGCCGGTACAGTTCGACGTTCCCCCCCGCGGCCCGGAGGATGTCCAGCCCGTGCCGCATGCGTTCGTGGTTCAGGTCAGCCATTCCGACGGCGTAGAACACGGGGATCCACCCGCGATCGGCGACGTCGCCGGCAGTGATCCGCGGCGGCACGTAATTCGCGAGCGCCGCGGCGGCGGTAACGGGCAGTTTCTCCTTGTACAGCAGAAACAGCGTCATCGCTCCGCCCGCCGAAAAGCCCGCCAGCAGGACCCGGCCGCCGTCGTACGAAACGTTCGCCTGCAGATGGCTCATCATCGCGCGAATGGTGCCGAGGTCCGCATCTGACCAGCCCTTCCCGACGCCCTGCGGCGAGGCCATGACCATCGGGATGCGCGGGCGGCACGCCGCCCAGAAGTCCATCATCTGGCGTGCAGTGTCGTCCGTTCCGTGCAGGCAGATGAGCAACGGAGGCTGGTCGCCCCGCCCATATCCCGGCGGGCGGCTGATCCAGTAGTACCCCGGCTCGGACCGCACCGGAAGGTCGAGCCGCACGCGTCCGATGGTTGTTCCGGGCGGCGCGGTTGCCCCCTCTGGCCATGTTTCCGGCGCAGCCGGTCCCGATGTGGCCGCCAGCAGAGCCGCCGCGCGTCCGAACATCCAGAGAATTGCAGGAAGCTGCACGCGAAACTCCCGCGCGCCCGACAAGTCGGCGCGGCTTCAGGCCGGTCATGATACTACCCGGCAGTACGATGTGTGATGCCGGCGGTAAAAACGAAACGGGCCAGGCTTCGAAGGCCCGACCCGTGTCGAAATCTCTTCCTGACCACCCGCATCAGGTCTGCGGGGGCAGCGGCAGGATGCACCGGAAGCCGACGTTGTGCTGGCGCGAGTCCGGACCGGCTGAGGCCCGCGCTGTCACGCGGCAATCCTGGATCGGGTTCGTGAACGAGCCACCGCGGAAGATCCGCGCATCGCCCCGCATGGGGCCCACGCGTGCCTCGGGGATGTCCTTGTCCCACGGATTCGGATAGAACCGGTCGCCGAAGGGCAGCGGCCCGCGCTGCAGCCCGGACGGCGGATCCTCGTCGCTCGGATAGGCGTAGCGGCCGGGATCGTACCAGTCGCCGCACCACTCC
The DNA here is from genome assembly GCA_964548565.1 of uncultured Planctomycetales bacterium. GTDB lineage: Bacteria > Planctomycetota > Phycisphaerae > UBA1845 > PWPN01 > CAYLLT01. Next base: position 6,157 of record CAZJTF010000206.1, read on the forward strand.
CACACGTTGCCCGACATGTTGTACGCGCCGAACGGGCTCACACCCGCGGCGTAGCTGAGCACCGGAGCCGTAAACTCGTAGCCGTCGAAATCAGCCACGCCCGTGCGAGCGTTGCACAGGTAGCGCGTCGTTTCGCTCTGCTCCTGGTTGCCCCACGGGAAGATGCGGCGATCGTTACCTCGCGCGGCCGCCTCCCACTGGGCCTCCGAGGGCAGGTCCTTGCCCGCCCACCGGCTGTAGTGCCACGCCTCGCGCCACGAGACGTTGCGGACGGGATGGCTGTCGTTCACGCAGGGCACCCAGTACCGACGGTACTCGCAGCTCACGCGGCGATCGCAGTCCCAGGCGTTACGGCAGTCGTCATCGTAGTCCTTGTCGGCGCCCATCCAGCGGTTGTCGCTGAGCGGCCCGGCGACGGCACACGGATCGCACGTCAGCATCTTGCAGAGCGACTTCGAGCCGCCCTTCTTGTAGGTGCGGTACATGCAGTCGAACTGCAGGTTCGTGACCTCGTGCAGATCCACATAAAAGTGGTTGACGACCACCTGGCGGGCCGGCACCTCGTCATCGCCGAGGCCGCCGCCCATCGTGATCGTCTGCGAGGGCACGTAGACCATGACCATCTGGTCGCGCTCGCTGAAGATGTACCGCGGGTAGGTTCCGTAGAAATCCCCGCCAACAATCGGGTCTGCGTGACCTTTCAGCGGGCGGAACCCTTCAGGCAGGGCAACGCCTCCTTCTGACACGGTCACCGAGTCGACGTACTTCGTTGTGGCACACCCGGCGGTGAGCGCAACGAGCAGTCCCGCAGTGGCCAGGCTGAGACATACCGCGGACGTTCGAGATCTGACCATCACATATCCTCCCGCCGACCCCGTCCCACTCCCGTTTCCCAGAGACATCCGTCGGACACTGACGCCACCTTACGGCTGGTACTCGACCTTTTCCCGGCCGTAGTCACCCCAGTGCATGTGACGTCCGCCAATCCGCATCACCGCGAGCACCTCGCCAATCCGTTCGGAGGCGTTTTCCACATCGCGGTGCGTCTTGACTACTTCTTCGGTCGCCAGCACCAGCATGCCCTCGCGGGTCAGCACGGTGTCGGCCTTCAGCAGGGCCCGCGTCCGATCCACCTTCGCCCGGGTGTAGGCGAGCTTCTGTTCGAGACGCTGCCGCTTTGCTTCCCACTCGATGAACTCGCGATCAGTGCCCCAGAAGTTCGCGGCCGCATCGTCCGCGTCCATCCGGAAGTCGAGGTACGCATAACGGAACCGCGCATCGGCGTACTCGATCTCGCGCTCGAGCTTGGCGAGCTCAATCTGCGTCCGGTCGAGACGCTTCTCGGCGTCTTCCAGGTCGGCGACGACGAAGACTTTCTCGACGACATCACCTTCCTTCAGACGCATCATGTCGTTGGCATCGATGGCCGTGCGGAACGGCTCGCCGCGATACGGCAGAATCTCGTTGCCGTTCACCTCGACGCGGCGGTAGTACTCCGACGGCAGCGCGATCGGGATGAACGCCCGGCGCTGGAAGATCTGCGCCTCCTTGGAATTGGCGTGCTCGATTTCGATCTCGCCGTAGATGCTGACACCCGGCAGGCCTTCAGCCGAGGTGTACTTGAACTCGTAGTGCCCCGGCGCCAGGTCGAACACCGCGAACTCCTCGGGGTTCTGCTCGAGGCGTCCGGTGATCGTGCTGTAGGTGCCGACCTGCTTGCTCGGCGGGCAGGGATAGCACGGATCGCACACCGTCACCGTAGCGCCCGGCGGCGCAAAGAACTGGACCTGCGTCCGGACGTTGTCCGGCTTGCATGGCCCCGGCCCCTTGCAGGTGGCGCAGCAGCCCGCCGACACCAGCAGCCCGACGGCCGCCAGCGGCAGTAGTGCTCGGCAAAAGGACCCGGCAAGGCCCGATCGGCGGGGATTTGACTTCGCAGTGGACACGGCCAACTCCTTTGCTTGGGGAATCCTCGATTGCCCAGCTTCACGACTGTTGGGAAAACTCTCCTATCGGCAGGTCCGGCCGGAGTTCAGAAACCGCCCGGCTGAATTCGAGGCATGTTTTGCCGCGATTGGCCCGCTCTGCCGCGTCATGCCGAGCAAGCTCATCAATACTGTACTCATCAGCTTCGCGCTGTCAACGGGGTTTTTCACTCCGGCGTGGAATCGGGCAAACGCTTGATATCAGCACCGAGGAGCTGCATTTTGCGTTCGATGCGGTCGTACCCCCGGTCGATGTGGTACACCCGGTTCACCCGCGTCTCTCCCTTGGCGACGAGCCCCGCCAGAACGAGGGCCGCCGATGCCCGCAGGTCGGACGCCATGACCGGGGCGCCGATCAGGCGTTTGACGCCTTCAACGATGACGGTCGGGCCTTCTTTCCGCAGTTTCGCGCCAAGGCGGTTCAATTCGGCAACATGCATAAACCGGTCGGGATAAATCTTCTCCGTGATGATGCTGTTGCCATCCGCGAGGCTGAGAAGGGCCATGATCTGCGCCTGCATGTCGGTGGGGAAGCCGGGGTAGGGCTGACTGGTCACATCGGTGGGCTCGAGTCGCCGGGCGCTCGAAACCACGACCTCGTCGCCGTCCCTCTCCACCATCACGCCGATTTGCCGAAGGCGGTCAACGACCGCAAGGAGGTGCTCCAATCTGCAATTCCGCAAACGGACCTCTCCATTCGTGATCGCGCCCGCCATGATGAATGTGCCGGCCTCGATCCGGTCGGGGATGATGGTGTACTCGCAGCCGTTCAGGCGGTCGACGCCCTCGACCGTGATCCGTGGGGAGCCCTGGCCGCTGATCCGTGCCCCGCAGGCATTCAGAAAGTTCGCCAGGTCGGTGACCTCCGGCTCACAGGCGGCCGCCTCGATGACGGTCGTCCCCTGGGCGAGGCATGCCGCCATCATCACGTTGGCCGTGCCGGTCACGGTCGAGCCGAACGGTCCGCCGAGGAACAGTTCGGCCCCCGTCAGACGCTTGGCCTTCAGGAGGACGTCGCCGTTGCTCAGTTCGGCCTCGGCGCCGAGCCCCTGCAGCCCCTGCACGTGCAGATTGATCGGGCGGTCGCCGATGGCGCATCCGCCGGGCATGCTGACCTGGGAGCGGTGCCGCTTGGCGAGCAGCGGCCCCATGACGCAGACGCTTGCCCGCATCCGTCGGACCAGCTCGTACTCCGCATGACAGTTCATCTCGTCATGCACCTTGAGCCGGAGCGTGCCACCCTCTTCCCAGTTGATCGAGAGCCCGAGCTTGCGGAGCAGCCCCTCCATGGTGCGGACGTCGGTCAGGTCCGGCACGCCGTGCAGAATGACTTCGCCGTCGCAGAGGATGCAGGCCGCGAGGATCGGGAGAGCCGCGTTTTTCGAACCACTGATCTCGACTGTGCCGCGGAGTCGCTTCCCGCCGCTGATCAGAAATGAGTCCACGAATCCTTCCTTGTGTGTGGGTCGGAGGTATCCTTCTCCGTCTTCATCATGCTCCGAAACCCGGCGGCTGACAAGCCCCGTTTTCCGGGGGTTTTTACCGAGATCCGGCGCCGGCCATATCGCGGGGCCACTTTACGCAAATCTCACAGGCCATCGTTTCGCGGTGCGACGGTGCACGTTGAATCGTCACGCCACGCGCCGGTAGACTGCGGGCAGGCTCGCGCCGGGAGACGATCGCCGGCGCGATGCCGCAGCACCGGAGGGCACGGATGCCGAAACGCTGGATCATTACGCCGCCCTGGCCGGGATGCGCGGACGCGGCGCGGTCCCTCAACATGTCGCCGCTCCTCGTGCAGCTCCTGCACAACCGCGGGCTGGTCGATTGCGATGCCGCACGCAGCTTTCTGAACCCCGAGCTGAAGACCCTCCACCCGCCCGAGCTGCTGCCCGGCGCGATGGCGGCCGCCGACATCGTCGCACGGAAGGTGCGCGAGAACCGCCGGATCGTGATCTACGGCGACTACGACGTGGACGGCATCACCGGGACGTCGATCCTCTGGCACCTGCTGCGGATCGCGGGCGCCCCGGTGGGCTTCTACATTCCTCATCGGCTGGAAGAAGGCTACGGCCTGAACGCCGATGCGCTGCGGCAGCTCGCCCGCGACGGCGCCGACACGGTCATCACCGTCGACTGCGGCATCACCGCCATCGAGGAGGCGAAAGTCGCGCGCGAACTCGGGCTCACACTGATCGTCACCGACCACCACGCGCGCGGGCGGGGGTTGCCCGAGGCCGACGCGGTGGTGCACCCCGGGCTCGATGACAACTACCCGAATCGCGACCTGTGCGGGGCCGGGGTCGCGTTCAAGCTGGCCTGGGCGATCGCGCGGGCCCTCTGCGCCAGCGACAAGGTGACGCCCGCGTTCCGCGAGTTCCTCGTGGACGCGACGGGCCTGGTGGCGCTCGGCACGATTGCCGACGTGGTGCCGCTCATCGGCGAAAACCGCGTCCTCGCGCGGTTCGGGCTCGTCGGGCTGCGCGAGTCCCGTCTCCACGGCCTCAAGGCGCTGATCGAGTCGGCCCGGCTCGCGGACCAGAAGCTCGACACCGAGCACGTCGGCTTCTGGCTGGCTCCGCGCCTGAACGCCGCAGGGCGCATGGGGCACGCCCGGCTGGCCGTCGAACTCCTGACGGATGCCGGCGAAGCCCGCGCCAAGGAAATCGCCGAATACCTCGAGGCCCAGAACCGCCAGCGGCAGTCGCTCGAGCGCCGGATCCTGAAAGACGCGTGCGAGATGGTCGAGGCGGGGAATCTCGCGTCCGACGCGCGGCGCGGCATCGTGCTCGCCTCTCACGAGTGGCACGCAGGGGTGATCGGCATCGTCGCCTCCCGGATCGTCGAGCGGTTCGGCCGCCCCACCGTGATGATCGCGCTCGACGGCGAGGAGGGCCAGGGCTCGGCCCGCAGCATCCGGCACTTCGAGCTCAACCGCGCGCTGGCGGACTGCGGGGAGCACCTGACGGCCCACGGCGGGCACGCGATGGCCGCCGGGCTGCGGATCCGCGCGTGCTGCCTGGAGGCGTTCACGGAGGCGTTCGTCGCCCGGGCGAACCAGCTCCTCACACCGTCCGACCTCGAGCCGTCGCTGCGACTGGACGCGGTGGTCGCACTGGAGTCGCTCACGGAGCCCGTGGTGCGGGATATCGAGCGGATGGCCCCCTTCGGCGTGAATAACCCGCGCCCGAAATTCGCGTCCGCCCTGCTGCGGCTCGACGGCGAGCCCCGGACGGTCGGGCGGAATGGCGAACACCTGCAGTTCAGCGTCTCCGACGGCCGGATCCGCCGGAAAGCGATCGCCTTCAGCCGCGCGGACCAGCTCCAGCCCCTCCGCGACCACCGCCAGTGCCGGGTGGCGTTCCAACCGATCCTCAACACGTTCAACGGCCGCACCAGCGTGGAACTCCAGGTCCTGGACCTGGCGTACGACTGAGAAACGCACGGCCGAGGGGGGGCGCACGCTCGCACGGTGGCTTCGGATTGCGCCGGGGCTGCGGGGAACCTACGGCTGCCCGGCCGGCCCTGGCCGCAGACGTCACTCATCGCAGGCGATGAGTGCAACCATGCCACGCCGCGGGTACGCGATTCTTCGGATGAGAAAGAGCCGGCTCTCACCGCGGAGAGCCTGCCTGGAGAACACGGTGGGTGCTCCGCGGTTGGTCCGGCCGGACGGAGCGGGGTTGACGCGGATGACGGGCGACCGCATCATCGCGCGGATGATCCGGCCCGAGACTCCGAGCGACCACGCCGCCATCCGGCAGATTCTCGTCGAGGCATTCGCGGATCATCCGCACAGCCGTCGGACCGAGCACCTGATCGTCGAGGCATTGAGAGCCGACGGGGCACTGACCCTCGGGCTGGTGGCCGAGGTGGACGGGCGGGTTGTCGGGCACGTCGCTTTCTCGCCGGTGAGGATCGCGGGGGCGGACTGCGGGTGGTTCGCACTCGGGCCGGTGGGCGTCGCCCGGAGCAGTCAACGACGCGGGGTCGGCCGGGCGCTGATCGAAGCCGGGCTCGATGCCCTCCGCCAGGCCGGCGCCGGCGGCTGCGTGGTCGTGGGCGATCCCGCGTATTACCGACGGTTCGGTTTCGAGAGCGAAGCTGCGTTGACGATGGAGGGCGTGCCGCCCGACGTGTTCATGGCCCTGCGGATGGCCGGGGCGCCCCCGCGTGGCGCCGTGTCGCATCACCGGGCGTTCTTCGTCGGGAGGATGAAACGGGGACGTAAATAGTATCCGTTGCCGAGGATGAAACGGGGACGTAAATAGTATCCGTTGCCTGGTCATTGTTCCGCTTGCTGTGTTTGGGGGGAGGATGAAACGGGATGAAACGGGGACGTAAATAGTATCCATTGCCCGGTCATTGTTCCGCTTGCTG
>CAZJTF010000207.1:0-12493 GCA_964548565.1 uncultured Planctomycetales bacterium
GTCGGTGCGGTCGGCATGGGCGACGAAAACTGCAGACCGGGTCCGAACCGCTGGGAATTCTCGGCGATCAGGACCACCGTTCCAACGAGCAGGATTGCCACGGGAGCGTGTCCGCAGTGGATCCAGACCGCACGGAGGGCGTGGCGGAAGCTCTGGCCGAGCTTTTCATCGCGCGCGCCCCACGGTGTGGCGAGCAGAGCAAGCACGAGCAGCCCGATTTCGATCAGGACGACGATGGTGGCGGTGATGAGCGTCGCCTCCTCGGGATCGCGCTGGAACTCCTCGAGAATCTCCCCAAGGAGTTGGAACGGATCAAAGATGCGGGACGGCGAGGCCATCGCCAGGAGGAAGCTGATCACGATGAAGGATGCGAAGCCCGCCAGCAGGTGCACGGCAAAGGCGGACAGCAACGGCACCTTCCGCGTGGCCCGGGCTGTGCGAGCAGGAATCCATGGCGCGGTCCACATGGCGAGCATCGCCGACCATTGGGGCTCCGCCACGCCAGGAGAGGCAGCGGTCTCCTGAATGCTGGTCTGCGGCACGGAATCTGCCGGAATCGGGTCCATCGCGCTCCTCCGGCCGGCGCAACCGGCCGCATCGCTTCATCATGTCCGATCCGGTATGCGAATGCGAGTCGCCGGAAGGCAATATCAACGGGAAACGGAAGGCGAGGTCTCGGCGGGCATGGAGAGTTCCGCCAGCGTGGCGCCCAGGGCCTTGCCCTGCCAGGCGTCGCGCCGCACGAGCTCGGAGCGGATCTCGGCCAGGATGCTGCTCTTGTCGAGGCACCAGTCGGGCGCCACCAGCACATCCGGCGGCGCGTCGGCGTGCATGCGCTGGATCACCATCTGCGGAGGCAGGATTTCGAGGACGTCGCACACGAGGTCGACGAACGCCTCGCGTGAAAGCAGTTCGATCTCGCCGCGCCGGTGCTGCCGCTCCATGACCGTGTCGCGCATGATGTGCAGCAGGTGAATCTTGATCCCATCGACCGGCAACGCGGCGAGGCGCCGATGCGTCTCGAGCATCATCGCGCGATCTTCGCCCGGGAGGCCGAGAATGGTGTGCGCACAGATCCGGACACCGCGGTCCCGGGTCATCTCGACGGCCTCGACGAACTGGCCCCAGGTGTGGCCGCGATTGATGCGGGCGAGCGTGACGTCGTGAGCGCTCTGAGCCCCGTACTCGATCCAGACCTCGCCGCGATCGGCGTATCCCGCGATGAGGTCGAGCTTCGCATGATCGACGCAGTCGGGGCGCGTCCCGATCGAAAGGCCCACGACCTCGGGAAATCGCCAGACCTGATCGTACAGGCGCGCCAGGCGCGTCACGTCATCGTACGTGTTGCTGTACGCCTGGAAGTAGGCGATGAATCGGTCCGCTTTGCGCCCGCGCCGCGACGCCTCGATCCCCCGGGCGAGCTGGCGCGAAATCTCGGCGGGTTCGACCCGGGTATTGGGGCTGAAGCCGGCATTGTTGCAGAACGTGCAGCCGCCCCAGCCGGCGGAGCCGTCACGGTTTGGACACGTAAAGCCAGCGTCGAGGGTGATCTTGTGCACGCGGCAGCCGAACCGACGACGCAGATAGCGCCCAAAGCTGTGATAACGCGGCTCATCTGGCAGACAGGAACCCACGGAGGTCGACCTTTGCGGAAAACGGCCCCAACGGTGATGCAGCGACCTGAATCCTACCCATTTACCCGCGCGAGAGCCAGCCGGCCTGAGCGTCTAGTTCTCCATGAGCTCACGCGCCTGCCCGGCCAGTTCCGCAAGCCGATCCGCTTTGACGAACTCGACATGCCCGTCGGCGAACAGCACGTGCCCGCCTTCCCCACCATGGCAGTCCACCTTCTCGTAGACGAGGACCTGCTTCGCCGGTTCCGTGTCCGTCGGGGCGGGAACGTAGGTATAGCACGCCGCCAGTTCTTCTTCGGTGGGCTGCTCGCCCGGGAATGGCGCGTCGCTGCTCGGGCACACGAACATCCTCGGTGAGACGCTGCCGGCCTCAACGAGCGTCCTGAAATCCGGCGGAAGCTTGCCCTCGTGCTCCGCTGCATAGCTCCGCGTCGCAGCCCCAATGCCCTTCCGGTTCGCGGCACACACGGCGCGTCTCGACACCTCGCGGGCACGAGCCAGCGACGGCAGCAGAATCGAAATCGCCATCGCGGTTTTCATGACGCCGAATCCGCCGGCCAGTACCGGAACGCCCGTACGCTCGTGCTGGATCCGCACGTTCCCATCCACCGTCGACCAGCTCACAGATTCGCCCAGATGTTTTTCAACGTCTGGCGGCGGCGGCAGGACGGAGAAGCGGAGGCGCGGCGCCTGTTCGCGCAGCGCCTGGATCGCGATCGGGTAGAACATGCCCAACTGCACATACGTCGGCATGAGCGACTCCGGCTCGTTGACGTACTCGATCGACGCGAGCTGCGGCCCGTTGTACCCGGCCAGGAAATCGCGGACGGCCGGCCTGTTCGCAATCGGCTGTGTCGCAGGTTGCGTGGCGGTCCGGCGCTGCAAATAACGTGTGGCCGCATCCGGCGTGAGGCCGAACACCAACCGATCCCCGGTCAGGGCCCAGCACGGGCTGAACAGTGCCGCGAAGTTGACCGGCCCTTTCGTCGGGAGGTCAATGACGTGCAGCGTATCCCGGCCGACCGTCCGGTCCGTGAAACGAATCTCCTTCGGAAGTCTGGTGAGCAGATCATCGAGGCACCTCTGCAGGGCCGGCGCATCGCTGACTTCCAATGCGACCACGACGCCCGGGGTCATGCCTCCGCCTTCCATGTACAGAAGCACGTGTTCGCCCAGATGGCCGATCAGTTCGCGCTCGATGTCAAACCCGAGCGCCTCGCGGATGCGCTCGCGCATCGGGCGGTTGTCTTCCACCGTCTCGCGGGTCTTGCGCGCCTCCGGCATGAACTGCTCGATCAGGTCAAGCGTCACGCTCCAGACTTTCCGCGGCTCCCACGTGCCAAGGAAGAAGTAGGATGCATCGCCAGGAACTTCTCGCAGCCAGGCGCGGTCGATGGGCCGGCTGCTCAGGTGGTCGAACGGCAGGGGATGCTGCGGGTCCGCCAGAGCGTAGGACGTGCGGGCGACGTAATCGCCGTCAAATATCATTGCACTCCCGACTTCCGCGCTGCCGAAAATACCTCCGCCCAGCATGACGGACGCCAGGATATAGGCGATGACCAGAGGCTGGTCCTCGGAAGGGCGCGTGGCGACCCCGGCCTGGTTCTCGCGAATGCCGGCCGCCTCGGCGACGAGTTTCCACGTCTGGCGGGTGTCGAAGCAGGAGTAGTAGAACGGGGCCTTCACCGCCGTCTTCTCGCGTGCGCGCCGGTGCATCTCACTGTCGGCAAAAGTCGGACCACCCTTGCGGGCCAGCGCGCGTGCCGCCTCCTCGCTGAATGCCAGGATCCAGCGGTCATCCAGATGCGCGAAGAAGCCATCGGCCTTCGCATCCGGCTGCACGAACGCCACCCCCTCGATCGTTCGCGTCACCAATTCCTTCCCGGTTTCTTCGCGGATCCACGAGAGCAGCGCCTCGGCGCGGGCATGGCTCTCCGCGTCCACGCGCAGGACCACGCCCAGGCCCAGCGAAATCGGCCAGCCTGGTGTCTTCTTCGCCGGGACCGCACAGACGAACAGCGGCTCCGCCCAGAGGCTCCCCAAAGCCGCCTCGATCGTGTCCCAGCGCTGCTGGCCGACCTTGGCAACCGCCTCCTCCTCGAGCCAGTCCCATCCGCTCAGCGCCGGTCTGCGGAGAAAGCTGCGGACCGTTGGCTCGGCCCATAGACGCCCCAGACGCGAGGCGGCGAAGCCGTTGGCCGCCTGGTCCGCTCCTGCCCAGGCCATTACCGCAATGGACTCCGCCGGCGCCTCGCCCGCCACCTCGTAGGCGTCGATCGCCCGCGCCGCGCTGACGGACAGCGTCAAGAACAGGAGTCCGGCGAAAACAGGCCTCGTCAGCTTCATCCGCATTCTCCGTGTGCAAGGGGCTCGATTGCTTTAATGCCGTCAGAAGAGTTTGACCGCAGATCCGGTTTCTTTCCATCGGTCGTTCTCCGCGGGCGGTGCGTCGCTTGACAGGATCTCATCCTTTGCGTCTGCTGGACCCGATGGTTGATGCCCACGACCGACTGCGTGTGTCCCTCACCCGGCTCAGGGAGCGCGCGACCGGGCTGCCCCGGTCCGACTGGCTGCAGGCACCCCTCGAACGATGGCTCTCGGACGCGTCCGCGGTGCAGTTTCACCTTGCTGCACCCGGGGACCGGCCCCTCCTCGTCGCGATCATGGGCGGCACCGGGGCGGGCAAAAGCACGCTGCTCAATCGGCTCGCGCAAACTGACATTTCGGCGGAATCATTCCGCCGCACATTCACGGCCGGCTCGGTCGCGCTCTGCCGGGACGCCGGCCACGTTCCGGAGGGCTGGCTCGGGCTGCCGCACGTGACGGCGGCGCCTCACGAACTGCCGATCCGCGGCCAGGGCGGCAAGCTGATGGTCGTGGTCGCCGGGAACCTGCCCGTCGTGCTGGTGGACACGCCCGACCTGGACGGCGACCAGCCGGCGCATCATGCCGAGGCAGACCGGGCATTTCGGTGGGCGGAGGCCGCGATTTTCGTGGTCACGCCCGAGAAGTATCAGATGACGGAACTGCTCGGCTACTACCGTCTCGCGCACCGCTACGCCCTGCCGGCGCTCTTCGTCTTGAACAAGTGCGAGGAGACCGCGGTCCTGGAGGACTACCGGGCCGAGCTCGCGCAGCGCGAGTGGGAGGCGGCGCGGGTCTTCGGAGTGCCGCGCGATGATGCCGCCTGGGAGCCGCCCGCGGGCATGGGCCTCGTTGATTTGCGCGGCACCCTCTCCTCCCTCAAACGAACCGATGGCGACGCACGCGATGCGGCCATCCGCCGGCGATGCACAGACCTGGCGGGACGATTCCGTGACCAGGTTCTCGCGCCACTCCGCGAAACCCGGCGGCACACCGAGCCGCTCGTCTCCTCGCTGCGGCTCATGTGGACACCGCTGTCGGCGGTGGACGTCAGCGCGGTCACGCGCCAGCTCCAGCGACGGATGCAGGAGCGGAGCGTGCTGTACCTGATGGGGCCGGAGCGCGTCCTCGAACGAATCACGACGCTGCCGTCGCTCATCGCGCGTCTGCCGCGGACGTTCTGGGAACGGGCACGGGGCGAGGAACCGCTTGCCCCGGCGGAGCGCCAGCAGGCGGGTCGGAAGGTGCCGGATTTTCAGCAACTGCTCGCCGACCAGCTGACGATGGTGCAGAGCCAGATCGATGACGTGCTGCGGGGAGACCCGATCGCGTCACGCGCCATGGAGCGCGAGCCGGAGCGCTACGCGGCCACACGGGTGGACCCGGCAACCGCCGGCGCAATCGTGGCGGACGAGTTGAGCGAACTGAAGCGATGGCTGGAGACGTATTGGAATGCCGCGCCGCGCGACACCCGCGTCCTGCAGAAGCTGCTCAAGTACCTGCCGGGCGGGCGCAGCGTCACGAAGTGGTCGGAGGCCGCTCCGTACCTGCTTGCCATCATCGTGGCGGCGCACGGGGCGGTCTTCGGACCGATCGACCTGATCATCATCGGCGGCTGGAGCCTGGCGACGTGGCTCGGCGAGCGACTGAGCAACGAGGTGCTGGCGCGGACACGCGAGGCCAATCGGCGCATCTCGGATCGCTTTGATGCGCTGGTGCGTGAGCAGGTCGAGCGCGTCTGCAGCTGGCTCGACACGATGGCGCCCCCGGCCGCGACGCTCGATGAACTCGAGCAGCTGACGCAGCCGCTCGGTTGAGCCCTCCCCTACCCAGGCTCAGCGATCGTGGTCGGACTCGAGCGTCTCACCCCATTCATCGATGTTCTCGAGAAACACGTTCATCCCGAGGGCCACGCACCGGAGCGGGTCCTCGGCGATCCGCACATTCAGCCCCGTCACCTCATGCAGCAGGCCGTCAAGCCCCCGGAGCATGGCGCCTCCGCCCACGAGGCAGATCCCGTCGAGCGCAATGTCGCCCGCCAGCTCCGGCTCCACCTTCCCCAGTGTCCGCACGATGGTCTGCGCGATGAGTTCGACCGGCCCTGACAGCGCCTCACGGATCTCCGCGCTGCCGACGATCACCGTCCGCGGGAGGCCGCTGACGCTGTCGCGGCCCTTGACTTCCATTGTTCGCTGCTCGGCACCATTGGAGGCGGCCCCGATCTCGATCTTCACGCGCTCCGCCGTGCGCGGGCCGACCAGAAGGCCATAGCTTCGCTTCAGGTATTCCGCGAGCGCCTCGTCCAGGCTGTCCCCCGCCACGCGCAGCGATTCACCGACGCTGATATCCGCCAGGGAGAGGATGGCCACTTCGGTGGTGCCGCCGCCGATATCCACCACCATCGAGCCGCGCGGATCCGCGATGGGCAGGCCTGCCCCCACTGCCGCAGCGGTCGGCTCCGGAACGAGATACACGCGTCCCGCCCCCGCCCGCTGCGCCGCCTCGTAGATGGCCTGCTTCTCGACCTCGGTGATCCCGAGCGGCACGCCGACCAGCAGACGTGGACGAACGAGCGAGCGTCTCCCGTTCGCCTTGCGGAGAAAGCAGCGGATCATCGCCGTGGCGATCTCGAACTCGGCGATGACCCCATCCTTCATCGGACGGATGACGGAGATGCTGCCTGGCGCCTTGCCGATCATGTCCTGGGCAAGCGTGCCGACGGCTTCACCGTTGCGAAGCACACGATCGGTGTTTCGGCGCACCGCCACGACAGAGGGTTCGCAGAGTGTGATGCCGCGCCCCCGCACGCACACCAGCGTGTTGCGCGTACCGAGGTCGATCCCCATATCGACGGACAACGCGCGCAAGAGCGGCTTGAGCATCGATGAATCGACCTTCGCCCCGGTTGGATCGACCATGTGATCCGACCGGGGCGCCTGCCGGCACCCGGCACGTCAGCCGCCGGTGTGACCCGCGGCCTCGGGCTGATAGAGAACCTGCTCGATCTCGACGGTACGCTCTCCGCCGGGCGTCTTGAAGCGTACACGATCGCCCGCCTTGTAGCCGAGAACGGCGGCACCCAGCGGGGCCACAACGGAGATCTGGCCGTTCACCGGATCAGCGTGCTCGGGGAAGACCAGCGTGAACTCCATCGGTTCGCTGTCCCGCGTGTCCTTCACCCGCACCGTCGAATTCATCGTGACCACATCAGGCGTCAGGGCGTCCGGAGCGACGATCTTCGCCCGATCGAGTTCCCGCTGCAGCGCCCGGAGATTCTCCTGGTCAGGGTTGTTGTACCGCAAACCCGACTTCAGCAGCTCCCGCAGCTTGGTCGCGTCATCCTGAGTGATATGAATTTTCCTCTGAGCCATTCCGCATACTCCCTGCCTGCCGCACCCCCATGGATCCGGCCACCTACCTGTTGATCAAACAACCCGAACACCTGATCGAACCGCGGCAGATTTTCGGAAACCCTCCGGCTGCAGCGCCCGCCGTACAGACCGCCGTTCGAAATCCGCCTTGACCCGACGCACGAGGCGTCGTCCTGCACCCTGCAGAGCGGAATCGATGTCGGTCCCCAGGGCATGCACGGCGACGCTTCCGGAAGGGATCAACGTCGCCTCGATTGAGCACCGGCGGTCGAGGCCACTCTCGCACCCGCTGATGTCTTCGATGCTCACCGCGGCCTGCCGAATCCGGGACGCCCACGGGCCCAGCACCAGGCGCAACCGCGCCTCCAGGTGCTCCCGCCATCTGCCCCGCAGGCCCAGGCGGCGCGCCGTGATGCACAAGCGCATGTCCACCTCCGCCGTCAGGTTTCTCGCTGCCACCCAAGTCTACGCCAGGGGCCCGGATGAGGAAGATAAGAAATCCCGAATTGACAGTTCGATAATTCCGAAGCAAGATCCCGGCATGGAGTGGCTGAACTACCACCACCTGTACTATTTCTGGATGGTTGCGCGGGAGGGCTCGATCACCGCCGCCTGCAGCCGGCTCCTGCTCTCGCCTCCGACGGTTTCGGCGCAGATCCGCGAGCTCGAAGAGTCGCTCGGTCAGAAACTCTTCACCCGGTCCGGACGCGGGCTCGCGCTCACCGAAGCGGGGCGAATGGCGTACCGCTATGCCGACGAAATCTTCTCGCTCGGTCGCGAGTTCGTCGATGCGGTCAAGGGCCGCTCGATGAGCAGTTCGATCCAGGTCAGCATCGGCGTGAACGATGTCCTGCCCAAGCCGATCGCCTACCGCCTGATCGAGCCCGTGTTCCGTCTGCCCGGCCCGGTACGCGTCGAGTGCATCCAGGGCACGCCGGCGCAACTCCTGCCGCCCCTGTCCGTGCACGAACTCGATCTCGTGCTGTCCGATGCTCCCGTACATCCGCAGATCCGCGTCCGCGCCTACAGCCACCTGCTCGGCGAGTCACGCATCACGCTCTTCGCCGCCCCGAAGCTCGCGCGCAGGGTCAAGGGGGGCTTTCCCAAGTCGCTGGACGACGGCCCCGTGCTGCTGCCGGCACCGGGCAGCGCCCTGCGGATCGCGATGGAGAAGTGGTTCGAGTCGATCCGCATCCGACCGCGGATCGTCGCCCAGTTCGAGGATATCGCGCTGCTGACGGTGTGCGGGCAGCACGGCTGGGGGTTCTTCGCCGGCCACACGGTCATCGCAGACGAAATTGCGCGGACCTACCATGTCCAGAGCATTGGGACGATGGAACGCTACCGCGCGCGGTTCTAC
The DNA here is from genome assembly GCA_964548565.1 of uncultured Planctomycetales bacterium. GTDB lineage: Bacteria > Planctomycetota > Phycisphaerae > UBA1845 > PWPN01 > CAYLLT01. The sequence continues at coordinate 8,730 of CAZJTF010000207.1, forward strand.
GCGATCAGCGTCGAACGGCAGCTGAAGCACCCCGCCGTGGTCGCAATCACGGAGGCTGCCCGCAAGCGGCTCTTCTCGTAAGCCGGCCCGCACGCGACCGCATACCGTCCGCGGCGCCCGCCCTGTAGAATAACGGGCGTCCCGAACTCTGTCTGACTTGCGGAATCCGCTGAATGAGCCACTTCGGCACCAATCCCGCCCTGCTCAAGCAGGAAATCGAGCGCCTGCAGACGCGGGCCCGGGATCTCGAGCGCGCGGAGAAGGAACACCACCGCAAGCTCGCGGAACTGGCGGCCTTGCAGGACCGCTTTCACGCCATCGCCGACGCCACCTACGATCTCGAGTCGTGGGTCGATCCCCTGGGCAAACTCGTCTGGATCAATCCGGCCGTCGAGCGGCTCACGGGGTACACCGTGCCGGAATGCCTCGCGATGCCCGACTATCCCCTGCCCTTGATCGACCCGGAGGACCTCGAGCGCGTATCGGCGGCATTTCGTGAGGCGGTCGGCGGCAGCTCCGGGAATGACCTGCCGTTCCGTCTGCGGCGTAAAGATGGGAAGACCCTCTGGGTCGCCGTGTCGTGGCAGCCGATCCACGATGCGGAGGGTAACTGCCTCGGGCATCGCTCGAGTATCCGCGACATCACCGACCGCAAGCGGGCGGAGGACGCCCTGCTCGAGGAACGCCGCCTGCTCACGAGCATCATCGCGCATATTCCGAGCGGCGTCTTCTGGAAGAGTCGCGAGTTCACCTACAAGGGCTGCAACGAGGCTTTCGCCCGGTCGGCCGGGGTGGACCGCCCCGAGGACATCGTCGGCAAGAGCGACTACGAACTGGCGTGGGAACGGGAGCAGGCGGACTACTTTCGCGCGTGCGACCGGCAGGTGATGGAGGAAGACCGCCCGCTCCTCAATATCGAGGAAGTCGAACGCCAGGCGGATGGGCGGCAGGCGATCCTGCTCACGAGCAAGGTGCCGCTGCACGACAAGGACGGGCGGGTCTGCGGCGTGCTGGGCATCGACACCGACATCAGCGAGCTCAAGGAGGTCGAGAAGGCGCTCCGCCAGGCCCGCGCGGAGCTCGAACTGCGCGTACAGGAGCGGACGGCCGAGCTCTCGAAAACGAACGAGCAGCTGCGGCGCGAAATCCGGGAGCGCGAACGCGCGCAGCAGGCCCTCAGCGAGAGCGAGGAGCGGTACCGGTTCGTTTCGGAGCTCACATCGGACTACGCCTACGCGTTCCGGGTGGATGCGGCGGGCCACTGCACCGCCGAGTGGGTGACAGACGCATTCACGCGCATGACGGGACATCCGCTTGCGGAGATGGAAGGACGCGGCGGGTGGGAACGGATCGTCCACCCCGACGATCAACCCGTCGTGGAGCGCCGGCTGCAGTCGCTGCTGTCCGGGCGCTCGGTCGTGAGTGAATTCCGCATTCTCGCGCGCGATCGGCGGATCCGCTGGCTGCGCGATCACGCCCGGCCGATCTGGGATGAGACCTCGCGCCGGATCGTGCGGATCTTCGGCGCCGCGCAGGATATTACGGATCGCAAGCAGGCAGAAGACGAGAGCCGTCAGCACCAGGCGGCGCTTGCCCAGGTCTCCCGCCTCTCCACGATGGGCGAGATGGCGGCGCAGCTCGCTCACGAACTCAACCAGCCGCTCTGCACGATGATCGGCAACGCACAGACGGCGCAGCGGCTGCTGGCCGCCCCGTCGCCGGATGTCGCGGAGTTGCGCGATGCCCTCAACGACATCGTCACGTTCGGCAAGCACGCGGCCGGCGTCATCCAGCGGCTGCGCGAGTTCCTCCGCCAGCAGCAGTTCCGCCCGGTGGTGCTGAACGTGCAGCGGACAATCGAGGAAATTGTCGGGTTTCTCGAAGCGGACGCGCGGCAGTACGGCGCGCGGGTGATGTTTGCCGTCGCCGACGACCTCCCCGCGATCCGCGGCGACCCGATCCAGCTCCAGCAGGTGCTGCTCAACCTGGTCCGCAACGCGCTGGAGGCGATGAACACGCTGCCCGGGGGCCTCCACGAAGTGGTTGTCTTCGCCCGACGCGGACGCGGCGACGAAGTCATCATCGGGGTGAGCGACTCCGGTCCGGGCATTCCGCCAGCGGTTGCCAGGCGGGCATTCGAGCCGTTCTTCACCACCAAGCCCGGCGGGCTGGGGCTGGGCCTGGCGATCTGCCGCTCGGTGGTCGAAGCCCACGGCGGCGAACTGCAGGTCGAACCCGGCACGCACCCGGGGGCGACGTTTACCGTCCGGCTGCCCGCGATGGCGGAGGGGGTGGCCTGATGCCCGACGCAACCGGTCCGGTGGTGTTCATCGTCGATGACGATCTGGGCGTGCGTCAGATGATTGCGCGGATGGTGCGCTCGGTCGGGCTGCGATCGCGTCCGTTCGCATGTGTGAAGGAGTTCCTGGAGCAGTTCGATGCGGGCCAGCCGGGGTGCGTGGTGCTCGACGTCCGTATGCCGGGCGAGAGTGGCCTCGATCTCCAGGACCAGCTCGCACGAGCGGGGGCGCGCATCCCCATTGTGTTCATCACCGGCCACGGCGACATCCCCATGAGCGTCCGGGCGATGAAGCGCGGCGCTGTCGATTTCATTGAGAAGCCGTTTCACGACCAGGTGCTCCTGGACGCCATCCATGCCGCGCTCGCCCGCGATGCCGAGTGGCGCCGGACGGAGAGCGCTCGGGCCGACGCGCGGGCTCGCCTCGGGACGCTCACGCCGCGGGAGCGGGAGGTGCTCGAACTCGTGGTGACGGGGCTCGCCAACAAGCAGATCGCCTCCCGACTCGGCACGACGGAGCAGACCATCAAGCTGCACCGCGGGCGCGTGATGACCAAGATGCGGGCGGACTCGGTCGCGGAACTGGTGGTCCTGGCCCAGCTGGCCGGCGCCATTCCGCCGCCGGCGTAAGAGCCTGCTCCGCAGTGCATGCTATACCAAGGTCTAGTCTGCGCACCCCGAAGGTCCACTAGGATCTGCTCCGAAACGTGATACATTTCCGGTGAGCCATCCATCCTGTCATGAGCCGCTGCGGCGCCCTGCGGGGTGACGGAGCGGGATGCGGGCAAGCAGCCAGCGGAGGGCATGCGCCTGGTGTGCGCGCGGGGTACGCCCGCAGCGCGCAGGGCCCCGCCGGCGGATGGCCGGCGACCCGAAGGAAAGCGAGGCTGCGATGCACCGGGATGTCTTCGGGAATCTGCGGGAATGGGGCCGCGCGCTCGAGCGACTGGAGGCCCTGACCCGTAGCGAGCAACTCGACGCACACCAGGATGCACTCGTGACGCTCCTGCGATATCGCGGCAACTGGCGGCTGCGGGAAGCAGCCCTCGAGGCAGCCGCGTCGGTCCGGTGCCCGGGCGAGCCGCTCGTCCGACAGGTGTGCCGGATCATGATGGACGAGGGGTTGTACTACCAGGTGCGCGTGCTCGCGGCCGAGGCTCTCGGCGCGTGCCTGGAGCGGATTGCGGAAAGCTCTGAGACGTCCTGCGTGCGGATCCGGCGCGAAGCGCGGGAGAAGATGCACGCACTGCTCGATGCGCAGGACGTGCCGGTTCTGCACCAGGCTGTCCGACGGATGCTGCCAAACGTGGAATAGGTCAGGCGCGGTGGTCCTGATTTCGACAGTTCAATGTCATTCGAGGCTCAGACAATGGTCATCGGAATCCCCAGGGAAATTCTGGAAGGCGAGAAACGCGTGGCGGCCCTGCCGGAGACTGTCGCCCCGTACGTCGGCATGGGTTTTACC
>CAZJTF010000208.1:0-12450 GCA_964548565.1 uncultured Planctomycetales bacterium
GAGGGCCGCCCGGTCGACCGGGAGCGCGGCTGGTACAAGGAACTCGCCCCCGGCCAGACCACGGAGCACCGCTGCACGATCACCGCGACCAGCGACAAGGCGGAACTCGACAAGCTGCTGGCGCTGAACAAGTGATCAAGGACCCGAGGGGCTCGATGAATCCACGCAAGCTGCTCCATAGGATCCTCTCAGGTTCAAGAGACATCCGTTTTGACGCCATGACAGGACTCATCGAGGGGTTCGGATTCCGCCTTTCGCGTGTCAGTGGCAGCCATCACATCTTCACGCACCCGAATGTGCCCGAACTCCTGAATCTCCAGGAAGTCGGCGGCAAGGCCAAACCGTACCAGATCCATCAGTTTCTGCGGTTCGTGGAGCGATATAATCTATCGTTGGGAGATGACGCATGAGGGACTATCACATCAACATCTTCTACAGCGAGCCGGATGGTGGATATATTGCCGATATCCCCGACCTTGAGGCTTGCTCGGCCTTCGGTAGCACTCCCGAGGAGGCGCTCCGTGAGGTGGCGGTTGCCCGGGCTGCGTGGCTCGAGGCAGCCCGTGCGGAGGGCAAACCGATCCCCGAACCCCGTTATCGTCCGGCCATTTACGAGGCTGCATCCTGATCTTGCGTCCTGTACACGAATCGTAGAGGAAACCCAGCGGCGTGAAACGAGAAACTCTTCTCCTCGGTCACTCTCCCGATCCTGACGACGCGTTCATGTTCTACGCGCTTGCGAAGGGGCTCGTAGACTCGGGTCGGTGGGAGTTCCAGCACATTCTGCAGGACATTCAGACGCTGAACGAGCGGGCGATGCGCGGCGAGCTGCACATCACCGCCATCAGCATCCACGCCTACCCGTACGTGGCCGACCGGTACGCGCTCACAAACTGCGGTTCGAGTATGGGCGACGGCTACGGCCCGATGCTCGTCGCGCGCGAGCCCGGTGGATGGCAGGATCTGCGCGGCAAGACAATCGCCGTGCCGGGCGAGATGACGACCGCATTCCTGGCCGCGAACCTGCTGCTTGGGAAGGGCAGCTTCCGCCACGAGGTCGTGATGTTCGACCAGATCCTCGATCACGTGGCGGCCGGGCGGGCGGACGCCGGACTCATCATCCATGAGGGGCAGCTCACCTACGAAAACCAGAAGCTGCACTGCCTGATTGACCTGGGCGCCTGGTGGAAGGAAACCACGGGCTATCCGCTCCCGCTCGGCGGGAACGCCATCCGCCGCGACCTGGGCGTGGACGCGATGCATGAGATCGCCGCGATCATCCAGCGCAGCATCCGCTACTCGCTCGATCACCGAGGCGAGGCCGTCCAGTACGCCCTCGACTACGCCCGCGACATGGGCCGGGATCTGGCCGACCGCTTCGTCGGCATGTACGTGAACGAGTGGACGCTCGACTACGGCGACAAAGGGCGCGCCGCGGTCCGCGAGCTGCTGAAACGAGGCCACGCCGCCGGTCTGGTTCCCGATGCGGGGACAATCGACTTCGTCTGAGCCGCAGGGCGCAGAGTCTGCGCACTATCCACCTTCTGCGATCGTGCGCCCTGGCTTCAGCTCACACCGCTGCTGTTGATCCGCACCGCCGGTCGGTACCGTATGCGGCTGGGCAACCAGCGATCCATCCGTATACTCGCGGCCATGACTCGCTCACGTATTCCCGTTTACGTCGCCTGTGCTCTGCTCCCCTGCCTGCCTGTCGTCCGAGGCGGCGAATCTGCATCCCGTCCGTTCCCGATCGCGTCGGGCCTCCTCTCCCGTCATTCCCAGGCCGTTGTATTCTGCCGGTCGCGTGGCCACCGCCCAGAACTCGTACAGGTTCTGCGGTACGATACAGACCCGCTCTCCGCGCGCAATCAACAGCTCGACAGCGCGGGACGCCACGGGAAACTGCGGATGATCCTCCTGCGACGAGCGGGTCAGGATGTTGGTGTCCAAAAGTGTGCTCACTCTCCCCGACCCTCGTAGATGCTTTCGCGGCTGTCATCCACGATGTGGCCCGACGGACGGGCGCCGGCGGTCAAGGCGCGCCATTCCGCGAGCCGCTGCTCTTTCGACAGCCTGATGTTTTGACTTTCGGTCTCAGCTGCGGAAAGCGTTTCTTCGAGGGCCTCACGTGCGAAGGTGGATACATCCTTTCCAGCGGCGGCGGCTTCCTTACGAAGTCTGGATTCCAACTCGGGCGTCAGGTCGATTTGACGCGTCATGAGGCACCTCCGGCACAACGGTGGTCTCCGCGATTATACATAGCGGCGTGGTCCAATCCGAGTGCGCGGTCGTGCCTGGGCCGCCCGGGCAGGGGCGCACGCCCAGTCGCCGGCGTGTGCCGCCCCCATCGCCCATGGGCGGCTGGCGTCATCCGGCGAGTCGTCCCAGGAAGTGGCCGATATTCGCCCCGGTGATCAGTTGCAGGCCGGCCAGCAGCACCAGCACGTACACCACGCGCAGGAACGCCCGCTCGGAGCATCTGCGGTTCATCCAGACGCCCAGCCAGACGCCGACCGGCACGAGCGGGAAGTAGTACAGCCCCGTCAGCAGCGTCTCGCGGGTGATGATACCCTGCGCCAGGAAGAACGGCATCTTAATCCAGTTGACCCACGCGAACACGAGCACGCTGGTCCCCATGTAGATCTCCTTGGGCAGGCGCTGCGGGATGAGGAACATGCTGACGACGGGCCCGGCCCCGTGGGCGAACGTGCTGGTGATGCCGGTCGTGATGCCGCAGGGGACGCCCACCCGGTGGTTCGGCTCAAACGCCCCCTCGATCGCGAAGATCTTCTCGCGCACGAACTGGAACAGCACGAAAGTCACCGCGATCACGCCGATGGCGATGCTCACGCCGCGATCGCTGAACCGCCCGATCAGCCGCACGCCGATGAACACGCCCGCCACGGTCCCGGGCAGCAGGTAGCGCAGGTTCTGCCTCCGCCACTTGCCCCAGTAGTGGTAGAGCGAGAAGGCGTCACCGGCGCACAGCAGCGGCAGCAGCGTCCCCACCGCGAACGGGGGCGGCTTGCCCCCCGCGCCGAACGCGATTACGCAGATCGGCGTCGTCAGCAGGCCCAGCCCGCCGCCGAAGCCGGCTTTCGCGATGCCGATGAAGAGGACGCCGAGAGATGCGACGAGGATAGTGAACCAGTCGGACATGGGGCCGTACGATACGGGCTCCATCGGGTTTGGGCGAGGTGACGCGGGCAGATTTCGGTGCTCATTCAACCATCCCCACGCGTCATTGCTCACGCGCACCGATGTCCTGTTGAATCCGGGCTCGCGCGGCTGCTGAGATCATTCAGATGCTTTGACGACCTGGTCTGGTGTGAAGGCCGTAATATCGGTGTATCGCGCAAAGCCAGGCGCATCGAACGTAAGAAGGTGCTTCAGGCCGTGGCGGATCATGGCGGCGACCAGACGGGTGTCGTGGGTGGTCTTGCCCCTGACCTGATACTGGCTCACCAGCTTTTCCCACTCGGGAAATATCGCCCGTTCATCCCGCAGCAACGTAAAAAGGTGCTTGACCTGTGCCACCTTTTGGTCGACCTCGCTCGGCTCCATGCCCAGCCCGTTCGCATCGACCGGACGCGTGCAGACGGCCCAGTACTCATAAACGATTTGTGGTACGATGCATAACTCGCCGCCATCGGCTCGCATCTGCTTCATAGCCTGCAGAGCAGTTGCGTGCTGGGGATGAAGAGGCTGTGCGGATCGCGTCAGTACATTCGTATCGACGAGAACCCTCATTCGCCGCGATCCAGGTAGATGCTCTCCCGGCTATCGTCCACGATGAAGCTCCGGCGCGGGTGTCCCTCTGCCCATGCATCGAGTTCCGTCTCCCACTGACCACGTTGTGTCCGGGTGTCCGACCCCGAAGGGGTCTCGTTGACGGCAAGGTCGTCTTCCACGACCTGGAGAACGTACTCGGCTACGTCTTTTCCGACAGCCTCGGCGCGTGCCCTCAGCCTGGCTTCCTTTTCGGGCGACAGTGGGATTTCGAGCATGCTTGTGGGCTCCTGTCAGCTCACCATTGTAGCAAACCTTGCCGTTGGGGGTATGTGCGGCCGACCCCGCTCACTCCGAACCGGCTCAAATCTGCGAGTACACCGTCGGGCGCAGGATGACGTTGTGGATGTCCGCCACGATCTCGGCGTCGGTGTACCCGGGTGTGGTGCTGAGTTTCTTCCACTCCGGATCCGCCACAAAGGTGCCCCAGTTCTTCTCGCGGGTAGGCCCGTCCGGGAACACCAGCATGTAAGTCAGGCTGGGCATGTGCGGCCCGTAGAGCGTTTCCGCGAAGAAGACCGGCTGCAGTCCGGTGCGCCGGAAGATCGCGAGCTCGCCGCCGGAGCCGAACATCTCGAGCTTCTTGCGGGCGGCAGTCTTCGAGTGGCTGCGGTACGTGCGAAGCTCGAAGACCCGCGGCTCCTTCTTCGCAACGCCGGGTGGCACCTCCAGCGCCCGCATGAAGTCGGCGGCGACCATCAGTCGTGTGTCAATATTGGCGTAGGGCGCGTCGGCGCTGGTCGCCTCGCGGATAGCGGTGGCGGCCTTGCGGTACTCGGGATCGCTGCCAAGGCGGTTGGAGAGCGTGCAGGCCGACTCGGCGGACGGATGCGGGATGAGCACGTAGAAGCTCGGGTTGTCCGGGCCGATCGCCACCGTGAAGACGCCCACCGGCCCTGCGCCCGATCGCCGGTACGCCGGGATCAGCGCGTTCTGGAAATAATCATCGAGCCGGCGCACCGACGGCCCGCGGTTCATGCGCACGATCCGCAGTTCGTAGTATTCGCGTGGTCCGGGCGATTCCGGTTCGGCCCCGCGGCCGCTCGCGGCGGGCGCGCCGACGGCGGCCCCGATGGTCCCGGTGAGAAAAGCGCGGCGATGCATACTGGTCTTCATCGTGTGTCCTCCAGGTTGGGTGGGCGATCCACCGGGCCGCGATTGTAGCAGGAGTTCGCCCGTTGTCAGTTGGCCCGATGCCGGTTCAAGCATCGCCCTCGCGACACCATTCCAGCAGGGTTGGGGGCGGAGAGGACCCGTGATTGCCGGAAAAGCCGCGGGCGGAGCAGCCTTCCTGGCTCACAAGAGGAAGGCCACGCCGCCGCGTCGCTTCGTCGGGACAGAGGCTGCGGATCTGCCCACAGCCGCACATGACGGGCTAATTCGCGCAGTCCAGAATCGCGGGTTTGTTCGGGCCGCTGTAGCACCGCTGGTAACGGGCAAAGTCGTCAGCATCCACGTCGTTGTCGGCGTCGAAATTTGCCGCCGCGCATGTGGCCGAGCCGTCGTGCGGCACCGTCGCTCCCGACAGGCAGCCGGCCAGAATCGCGAAATCCTGGAGATCGACGTCGCAGTCCCGATCCAGGTCAGGGGCGACATGGCCGGGACAGGCCGTCAGGCACGGGAGCACGCCCGCGTGCATCGTGACGGAGCCGTTCGATGCCCGCCCAATGATGACTTGCCCCAGATTCTGGACGGAGGCAGTGACGCTGTCCGTCTCCGCTCCTGCGGAGATCACCGCGCACTCGGCGATCACGTTGCGCAATCCTGCAGCCGACAGCAGCAGCGCTGCGCCCACAATCAGGATGCCTGCCTGTTTTGCTGACATGGGACTGACCTCCTCGAGGTTACTGCAGCGTGACCAGCACGAGCACCAGACCTCGTCCCGCGGCGAGGGGCGACATCGCTTTCCCCAGGATCGCCCCCTGGCCGCGCGTGTGATCCGACACCTTCATCGCGTGTCCGGGCGTTGTCGACGTGGTCAACAGGTCCCCCGGCTGAATCGCGCCCTGGTTGGCATCGCACAGCACATACACGCGCCCGGTGAGCGCGACAGCATGCTTGCCATCCGCCTCGGTGTTCTGCTGGCCCATCATCATGCCCGGCTTGAGTCCGCCTGCCCCGCTGATGACGCCGGCCACCGTCCGGTCGTAGGCGGCCGAGCTGACGCGCAGCTTGCCGGGCCGTTCGGCATCGATGCACACGACCGTGCCCGGCGCCGCCTGTACGCGGCCGGCCGGAGCAACGTCGAATTGCTCGGAGAGGTCACTGCCGCCCGTGACCTGGAGTTCCTGCGTCGTAATGCGCCCATCACCGCTCACGTTGCCGTCGAGCGTAATCTTCGCCACCCCGGATGAGTCACGGATGACCAGCAGCCCGGCGCCTGAATCGTCGCCATCGAGCCGCAGACCGACCTGGCCGCTGCCGGTTCTCAGCTCGCAGAAGCCGCCCGCGCCGCCGGAGCTTCCGATGATTGCGGTCTGTGCATTGTTCTCGTCGTAGGTCCGCAGATAGGCCCCGCCCGAGTGCGTGACGAGCTCGCCGCGAACGTTGCCATTGACCGTCTGAACGACGCGAAGCGCATCCTCCGCCTCGACCGTCGCATCCTGCCCGTCAACGAGCACGCCCAGGGTTCCATCCGCTCCGTAGAAGCTTGCGGTGGCAGCCTGGCCGTTCACGTAGACGCCGTTCGCGCCGGAGTTGCTCCGGAGAGAGAGCCAACCGCCGGTAGGGTTAAGGAAGCAGTTAAGAATCCCACCTTCACAGCCGGCGCTGAGAGTCGCTGTGTTGGTGTTATCCACCTCGTCGAAGAGCCACAGTTCGCCCCAGCTCGGCCCGTAGAGCCGCGTCTGCTCCAGGCCGTCGCTGCCGTAGGTGCTGATGCGATGGTTGGTGCCGGCCAGCTCAATCGAGCGAACGTCGCTCGCCGCGCTGAACACACCGAGGTAGCCGTTGGCGGAATTGCTTCCAAGGTCGATTGAGTCGTCCAGCTCTTCGCTCGCGACCCGGTCCACGCGGTATGCGTGAGGCACCGCGGTCAGCTTCATGCGCGGCGTCAGCTCGGCCCCGCCATTGACCCGCACCCCCAGCTCCCGCCCGGTGCCGTCAAAGCTGGTGTTCGGGATCGGGACCTGCGTATCGACGATGCCATTTGAGACGGGCACATTCAGGACGGGGATGGCCGCACCCACGGCAACTCCGCCGGGTGAGGTGTAGAGCTGGAATTCCAGGTTCACCGGCCCGACCAGCGGATTGCCGCCGGCGTCCTTGAGAAGCGCCTGGAAGCTCACCTGGCGCGAGGTGTTGTCGAGGATCGGCGCGTCGGTCGGCGGGGCGTCCGTCTGGATCGCGGTGCGCGTCGCGGCTTCCTGAGTCGAGTAGCCGGCCGCCGGTGGATCGGCCAGGGCGGGCCGGCTCGCCGGCGCAGAGGCCGTGTCGTCCGTCTGAGAATCGGAGGACGCGGCGGGTGCCGGCGGACCAGCTGGCTCCGCGGCTGGTGAGCGCCCGCTGTTGAGCAGGAGCAGCGGGAGGGCGAAGCATGCCAGCATCGCCATGATTGAGATGGTGCGCCTCATGGGCCTCTCCTTGTCGGTATTCAAATGAGTGACGCGTTCAGAATCCGATATTGGCCGCGTTCTCGAGCGTTTCGACGGCCAGGTTTTTTGTTCCAAGCATGTTGACGGCTTCGGGGTAGCTCCCGCCAGGGAAAACAAGGAGACGCCCTCCGCTCACCGCTGCGTCGTATGCGGCCTGCGTCGTGTAGAACGGCGCGCTTCGGGCGTTGGCCACGTTGTTGTACGAGCGCGCGATCCAGATCGTGTTTGCCCGGTAATCCGTCAGGATTGTGCCGCCGCGCCCGTACACGTTGTCGTTGCCGCCGGCGCCCCAGTCCTTCCAGAGGTCCGCCTGCTCGTACAGAAGCCAGCGGATGGCCGACGCGCTGAGCTGGGTATCGGCGGACCAGAACGCGCACGCTGCCCCCGCGTTGTTCGGTGTAGCGCAGCTCGTGCCGCCGAAGGCGCCGCCATATGCTGTCGTGTTCGTGTTCGTCGGGCCGGTGAGATCGGGAAGGATCATCCCGCCGTTACTCGGCCCCTGGCTGCTGTAGTTGGCGATGATGCCGGTCGTGCCGTTCGGCGAATCGTGCGAACCAACGGTGACGGCACCGTTGGCGATGACGTTTGCGTTCGTCGCGTTGCTGGGCGAGGTGCATGATCCGGATGCCGACCCGTACTGATCGATCGTGGGCCCATTGTGGATGAAGATCTCGAACTGCGTGGTCCCGCCGGAATCCCGGAATACCGCAAGCCGCATGCTCTGGCTGCCCGGCGAGTTGTATGTGAACTGCTCGAACGTGTTGCCGCCGTTCGTGCTGTTGGTGATCTCGTTGCCGTTATCATCATAGAGATAGAAGTCATAGTCGTACGTGCCCCCCGCTGTGTTCCAGCTCAGGTAGTACGTGTCGCTGGCGTTGACGGTCGTGATGTTCATCAACTCGTCGCTGCCGGAGAAGTTGTGCCAGCCGTCCCCGTCCGGATCGCTGAATGTACCCTGGTAGTGGGACTGCGCCCGGTTGCCGGCGGACGTGAAGAAGAGGATGCCGCTGCTGCCCGCGTCGTTCGCGGCGGCGCAGGCATCGCCGCTGTTGTCGGCCCAGCCGGTATTATACCAGCTCAGCGAATGGGTGATCACGTCGACGCCGTTCGCCTGCGCGTTGTCCACGGCGGTTCCGACGTCCGTCAGGCTGTTCACCATGTAAAGCCGCCAGGTCGCACCCGGGCAGTGATCGAACGCCGCCTCTACGCACCCGGTACCGTGCTGAGTTTGTGACTCGAACGCATTGCCCGTGTAGTTGACCTGGGTGGTGCGGCTCACCGGCGGAGCGTCGCCGGCGTTGCGGGCAGCCGTGAGGTTCTGAAACCCGCCGTCGATCACCGCGATGGTCAGACCGGTGCCGTCGCGCCCGGCATCCCGGTAGCTGTCAGAGTTGATCGAAACCGCACCTTCGCCGCCCACCGCGTCGTAGCCGAGGGGTTGCGGACGTTCGATCACGTACCCCGGCGGCAGCGCGCGGGCGAGTGCGGTGAGGCGCCGGACAGGAACCCACGCTTCCGCCCGGTGGCGCCAGGCGTTGCTGATCTCGCCGCCGTGCGGGGCGATCGTCTGCAGGGCGACCGGAGCCTTGCCCGGCTGCCCGATGATTTCCACCAGGATCTTGGCGTCCTCGCGGACCGTGAATCCACGCCTTTGCAGGTCGGCCTGGATGTCCGCGACGCGCAGTTGCCCGTCCGCTCGCGCCGCGGCGGCGGCCTCCGCCCGCTCCTCCGCGTCAAAGAGGATCGACTGCATTGGCAGGTCCTTCGGCATGCGCGGCTTGCGCGGCCGGGCGTTCAGGCTCTGCCCTGGAGCGGCCGCTGGAAGGGCCAGCAGCACCGACAGAAGCACAGTCAAAGGCATCGAGTGCAATCGTCGCATGACTTAGTTTCCGATCGTGACGGTTCCCACGGGGGCCTCGATGAAGAACGACTTGCCGTCCTCCCCCGCAATGAAGGTGTTTCCTGCCGCCGCAGTGTAACTCCCCGCGACCACGCTGATCCGCCCGCCGGAGACGACGTTTGTCACCCCGAGCGCCACAGTGGCGTACGGCCGAAACACAGTGCCGTCCCGCGAAGGGGCGGGATGACCGCTCACGCTGTCCACGTACACGGTGTTCGCCCCCGGGAAGTTACGGATAGCCGTCTCAAGCGCGTTCACTTCGAAGCTGGTACCGCTGTTCGAGCCGCTGCCGTCGTCGTTGCAGCCCCCGTTGGTGTGAATGCCGATGGCGAACTGGTTGGCTTCCCAGATGATCGGGCTGCCGGAGTTGGCCCCCTGCGTGTCCACCTGATAGCGGTGCCAGATGTCTGCGCTCGAGCTGAACTCGCCCACGTACGGCCCCGTGTGCGTCTGCTCGGTGCGATTCGCGGTGCCGTTATCGACGCCGTATCCCGTGACGCGAATCGTCGCGCCGATCGCAGGACCCTCCCGGGTCATCCGCTTGAAACCCTGCGCGATATGCGGCCGCAGGCCCGTGTTGCTGTTGGCGAGCACTCCAAACACCGCCCAGTCCTTGCCGAGCCCCTGTCCCTCGCCATCGAACCGCCACGTCACGTTGGCGGTGTTGATCGGGTACTGGTCGTTCGGATCGGCTGCGTTCGGCGTGCCGTCGGAGTCGGAGAGCGGGACGTTGAATGAAATCACGCCCGAAAGGTCGAGAACACCATCAGGCAGGCCGGGGCCGCTGTCGTCCGGGTCGAAGTCCGCACAGTGCCCGGCGGTGAGCACGGCACCATTGGAGATCAGCCAGGCCGTGCACCCGTTGATGCGCCCGACAGCCGGATCGGTTGATGCGATGCGGTTGTCGCCGCCACAGAGAGTTTCGATGCCCCCTTCACTCTGAACGGCCGCATGATCCACGCGTTCGCCGACCACGAGCCGGTCGAGCGTGATGAAGACGCCCTGATCTCCTGGTGCAACGACGAGTTCCATCTCGACAGCGTCACCGTTGAAGTACGCACTGGTGTTCTGCCAGTCGGGAAGTGTTCGCGCGTCCAGCCGCTGCAGCCCGCCATCTTCCAGTGAGCGAAAGGTGACGTGGCTCTGCGTGCCAAGGTTGTACCGACCCACGCGGAGCCGCAGCCACGGCGCCCCCGGCACGTGTACGATGTGGCGAAATGCGTGACGCGCGCCCTGTTTCCGATTGGTTTCGCCATCATGAATGCCGGAGTCGACCGCGTAGTCCTGCTGGTGGTGCGGGAAGAGAGGCGGTGTGGCGTGAGCGGCACCCACCATCATGAGCACGCCGGGAATAAAGCGAATTGGCGACCGCAGACGCATGCGCACCTCTTTTGGTCCTCCGTGAGAGGGCTCGTCGCGCCGGCACCGACCCGGTGCAGGCGTTCAGCTTGTAGCTCCGCGCGCAAAAGAACCGTTCCCGGCTGCTCCGCTCGATTGCATCACAGGCGCTGAACTGCGAGTCAAAGGTGATGACGCCGCCGGCCCACGGCAATACTTCTAGTGTGCGCAAAAACCGACGGTAAGTCAAAACAAAAAGCAGCGGATTCCGTACCGCGGAATGGAGTGCTGCACGAAGGAGGCTCATCGGATCAACGACTGCGTCGCGGGCTTTCTCCACGGGTGCAACTGCTCGCCACGACGTCGGATGCGGTGAGGCTTTCCACCGCTGGAAAGCTCCGCCTGGCCGGGACCGTCACGGTGCCGCCGGGGCCATTTCTCGCGCTACGAGGAAAACGCCGGCGAGAATCAGCGCAATACCGCCCCACTGCACGGCCGAGAGCGTCTCCCCCAGGTATCGCCACGCAACGACGGCGATGATCGCGAACCCGCCGCTCACCATGATCGGGTACGCCACACTGATCTTCATGTCCTTCGAGGAGAGGGCGTACGTGTAGAAGATCACATTGATGGCAAAACACGCGAGCCCGACGATCAGGACCCAGTTCGCCTGCAGCAGGCGTACCAGTCCGCCGCCGTGATCCAGCTTGAGCGTGCCGCCGGCAGCCTGTCGCGCGCCGACTTTCATCAGCAGGTTGGCCGTGGCATTAAGCGTCAGTGCGAGCAGCAGGGCGATCCAGTAGCGCATCAGAAGGCCTCGTCAAAAGCTGCGGACATTGAGCCATCACCGGAGGAGCCGCCAAGGGTTTCAAGCGATTGCCTGCGGCGCGGATCAGGCCAGGCTCGTCGTCCGTGGTCCGAGTGCCGCTCTGGCATTTCGAGGCCAGATTGTATAAGAATCCCGGTCCGTTGACAGGCGCCGGGTGGGGCCCCCGCGCTCGATGAATCCCGATTGGATCGGTGCCGCGTCGGGGTGTTACGGCTACGGGGCTGTCACGTGTCCCCACCAGGCTTGCGTCCATCAGCTCCCGCCGTCGTGGCGACGGGTTGCGGCTCATTGTCCGGAGGTTGTCACATGCAAACGGATCCCGCCCCGGTCGCCCGGGGCCCTGGCAAGTTCATTCACTGCGTCTTCATTACGCTCAAACCCGGCACGCCGGATACCGAGGTCGACAGCCTGGTCGGTGACGCGCAGGCCCTCCTGGCGAAGATTCCGTCCGTGCGCAGGATTGACAGCGGACGACGCGATCCGCGGCTCAATCGCGATGTCAACGGCAAGAACTACGCCGTCGGTCTGCTGGTCTGTTTTGATGATAAGGACGGCCACGACATCTACGCCGACCATCCGCTGCATCTCGAGTTCCTGAGCCGGCATAAAGCGCATTGGGCCTCGGTCCGCGTGTTCGACTTCGGCTCCGCGTGACGCAGATCGTGCGACTTCTGAAGAGAAACAGCCCCGTCGAGGTGTCGGGCGCGGCTCAGCGCGCCTCGGCACATCTGCGAAAAAGCCGCGGCCCGACGCGTGTGTCGGATCAGCGGATGGACTGCGGCTCACCGCCGCCCGGTCACTGCTTTGAGAATGCGCACCCCGGCGTTCATCCCCCAGATCACGGGCCGCACCAGGACACCCCAGCCGGGCCGGCAATCACGGTACAGCCGGCTGAGATGCACCAGGTAGCGGCGCTGCTGCTCGAGATTGAGCTTGCTCGTTCCCAGCCTGCGGTTCGGAAAGGTGATCGGCACTTCCACGACGTGCCGGCAGGCGCAGCG
>CAZJTF010000209.1:0-12327 GCA_964548565.1 uncultured Planctomycetales bacterium
CAAAGGATGGCATCACCTGGGAGAAGCCGGATGTCGGCCTCGTCGAGTACAAGGGCGACCCCAAAAACAACATCGTTTTCGGGCACCGCGCGAACGGCGTCATCCTCGGGCAGGATGCGGGCATGGTGTTCCTCGATCCGAACGCCCCGCATGACGAACGGTTTCGCATGGCCTGCCGCTTCGGACCGAAGGGCGAAGGGATCCGCCTGTACTCCTCCGGCGACGGCGTGCACTGGAAGCTGACGCACCCGTCCGTGATCAGGCAGCGCAAGGACGAGAAACTCAGTCATCTGGACTCGATGAACGTGATCTTCTGGGACGACGCGATCAAGAAGTACGTCGCGTATGTCCGCTACAACCGGCCGGAAACCCGCGGACGTGCCCGGAGCGTCTCCCGAGCCGAATCGGCCACGCTGGATGGCTTTCCCGTCGTCCAGGACATGCAGGTGGTCCTCCAGCCCGATGAGAAGGACCTGAAGCAGGACGGCCTGCCGATCGTCGACTTTTACACGAGCGCGGCCGTCAAGTACCCCTGGGCAGAAAACGCGTACTTCATGTTTCCGACCTCGTACTACCACTACACCGGCGCTCTCCCGGAGTTCCGCAAGGAGGGTCCTGCCAATGCCGGCCCGCTGGACTGCCAGTTCGGGGCCAGCCGTGACGGCGTGAAGTGGGAGCGGTACGACCGCGAACCGTTCGTGCCGCTGGGCATGAAGGGCGAGTTCGACTGGGGATGCGCCCGTGTCATCTGGGGACTCGTGCCGGACACTACCGGACGTGAAATGTACATCTATTATCGCGCGGGCGAGTGGCTCCACGGCTGGGACCGCGACGAGCGCAACAAGCGGATCCTGACCGAGAAGGGGCTCGGCGCGGAGCGGGACATCACGTGCATCAGTCGGCTGATCTCGCGACGTGACGGGTTCACCTCGATCCGCGGGGCTTACACCGGCGGAGAGTTCACGACGCCGGCGCTGGTCTTCAGTGGCAAGCGCCTGGTGATCAACGTCAACACGTCGGCGACAGGCCTCGTCCGCGTGGAGTTGCAGAATGGGGATGGAACGCCGATCGACGGCTTTGGCGCGAAGGATTGCGACCTGATCCACACGGCCAACGAGATCAACCGCGTCGTGAAGTGGAAGGGCAGCGAAAACGTGGGCGCGCTGGCCGGCAAGCCCGTGCGCGTCCGTTTTCTGCTCCACAACGCCGACCTGCACGCGTTCCAGTTCCCGAACGAGTGACGGTGACGCGTGATGGACGAGGTGCCGTGAAATCGAGCGAGGGATTGCACTGCCCGCGATGCGATTACGACCTCAGGGGCCTGCCGGAGGACCGTTGCCCCGAGTGCGGCATCCCCTTCGACGCTTCTGACCCGTTCTGCTACCCCGACCTGATCCGCATGCTGTACAGGCGGGAGGTATTCCTTGCGCTCGCACAACTCGTCGGCGGGTCCGTCCTGGCCGGCACTCTCCTGATCGGTATTACATTCTTCGGCTCCTTGCCTGGTACGCTGGGGATTGTGGTGGAGGCGCTGGGTGCTGTTGC
This sequence comes from uncultured Planctomycetales bacterium, assembly GCA_964548565.1. Lineage (GTDB taxonomy): Bacteria > Planctomycetota > Phycisphaerae > UBA1845 > PWPN01 > CAYLLT01. The sequence goes on from CAZJTF010000209.1 coordinate 1,546, forward strand.
GTTTTGCATCATCCTGGTCATCTTTTCGCGACAACTGGCGATCCGCGTCGATTCGGCGCTGGCCCTCCGTGCCCGGCGGTCGAGGAGCACGCGTGCGGGAGTCTCGCTCCTGATGATGGCTCTCCTGATTCCGTTGCATCTTGCGGGTGCGCTGCTGACGGCGCTCATTATCGGCTTCGGCATGGCCCTGCTGCTATGAGAGCACCGTGTTCCGGCAACTTGACGCCGGGCGGGCGTGACTCTACCGTGTGCCAAACGTTGAGACAATCAGGGCAGTGTTGGCGAGAACCGTCGGCGTTCGGCGGGCGGTCAGAGTATGGGCGGAGCAGGAAGCCCGATTGGCGAAACCCGGGTGTCGAATCCATGACGACATTCGACGCAGCGCGAACCGCGGTCTGTCGCATTCGTCATTCGAGCTTCTTTCGTCATTCTGACTTCGTCATTCGTCATTCGACGCGCTGGATCTGATTCCGCGTCAGGTAGAAACAACCGCAAGCTCGGGACAAGCAGATGGATTTTCACAGCCTGGGACATACGTCCGTCGTCGGAATGCACTGGGGTGACGAAGGCAAGGGCAAGATCGTCGACCTGCTCACCGAGCACTTCGACATCGTGGTGCGGTACAACGGCGGCGGGAACGCGGGGCACACTGTGCAGGTCGGCGGCGAAAAGTTCGCCCTGCACCTGCTGCCCGTCGGCGTCCTCAGCCCCGGCAAGACCGCCGTCGTCGGGCCGGGCGTCGCCCTCGACCTGCCGCGCATGCTCGAAGAGATCGACGCCCTCGCGAAGCGCGGCATCGAGGTGAAGAACCTCCGCATCAGCGACCGCGCGCACCTGGCGATGCCCTGGCACAAGAAGCAGGACCAGCTCTCCGAGTCCGCCCTGGGCAGCGGCAAGATCGGCACCACGGCCCGCGGGATCGGCCCCTGCTACGCCGACAAGATGCAGCGAGCGACCGCCATCCGGGTCGTCGATCTGCTGAACCCCCAGACGTTCCGTGAGAAGGTCGAGCGGATCCTCGCGCAGAAGAACAAGCTCTTCGCCGCGCTGTACGGCGACAGCGAGCCGCTCGAGGCCGGCCCGATTGCCGACGAGTACCTCCGCCACGCGGACCGTGTTCGCCCGAGCATCTGCGACACGACCGAGTTCCTCGGCGACGCGATGGAATCCGGGAAGCGGCTGCTCTTCGAGGGCGCGAACGGCACGCTGCTCGACATCGATCACGGGACTTTCCCGTTCGTCACCAGCAGCACGACCAGCGCGATCGGCGTACCCGCAGGAGCCGGCGTGCCTGTGCAGACGATCAAGACCGTGCTCGGCGTCACCAAGGCCTACACGACGCGGGTCGGCGCGGGCCCCTTCCCCAGCGAACTGCACGACGAGATCGGCCAGTACATCCGCGACCGCGGCCACGAATACGGCACCACGACCGGGCGGCCCCGTCGCTGCGGCTGGTTCGACGCCGTGGCGGCCCGTTACAGCATCCGGCTCAGTGGGATCACGCAGGTGGCGGTCATGCACCTCGACACGCTCACCGGGCTCGAGCAGATCGGCATCTGCACGGGATACCGCACCGCCGCCGGCCCGCTGCAGGGCTTCTCGGCGGATTGCGAGCTCATGCAGCAGGCCCAGCCGGTGATCGAGTTCATGCCGGGCTGGAAGGACGAGCTGCGCGAGGCCGCCTCCCTCGAATCGCTGCCGAAGAACGCCCGCGACTACATCGACCGCCTGCAGAGCCTGCTCAAAGTGCCGATCACGATCGTCAGTGTCGGCCCCGACCGCACGCAGACGCTGATGCGGGCGTAGGATCATCCGCGCGTCAGCACGGTAAGGGACGCCATGCCTGAGACACCTCTCGACCCTCGCGAACACCTGGGCCTCGAGCCCGGGCAACTTCCCCGGCACGTCGCGATCATCATGGACGGAAACGGGCGGTGGGCCGGGCTGCGCAACATGCCGCGCATCCAGGGCCACATCGAGGGTGCGGCGAACGTGCGCGCGATCATCACGCACTGTGCCCGGCTCAAGCTCGACACGCTTACCCTCTACAGCTTCAGCGCGGAGAACTGGAAGCGGCCGAAGATCGAGGTCGACGCGCTCATGAACCTCTATGCGGAGTACCTCGTGAAGGAACGCGAGGAAATCATGGAGAACGACATCCGCCTGGTGCAGATCGGGCGGCGCGAGGGGCTCCCGGAAGCCGTTCTCCACGAACTCGACACCACGCAGCAGATGAGCGCGGCTAACACCGGGCTGCGGCTGTGCCTGGCGATCAACTACGGCGCGCGCAGCGAGATTGTGGACGCCGTGCGGCAGATTGCGCGGGAAGTTCGCGCCGGTGGCATCGAACCGTCGGCGATTGACGAGGACCTGATCTCGGCGAACCTCTACACGGCCGGGCTGCCGGACCCCGACCTGCTGATTCGAACGGCTGGCGAGATGCGGATCAGCAACTTTTTACTCTGGCAGATCAGCTACACCGAGCTGTACGTGACGGAGGTGCTGTGGCCGGAGTTCCGCACGATGCACCTTGACGACGCCCTGCGATCCTACGCCGGTCGGCAGCGGCGATTCGGGGCAGTGATCAGCGATCTGCCGTCGCATTAGCGGATCACGCGCATTGCCAGGGCGGGAGCAAACCCGAGCAGGGTTGTTACCGCTGCTCGCTCACTCTATCTCCACACGGCCCACGGCGATGCCCCCGGATGCGCAATGACCATGTGATCAGCCGATCAGTGCCCGGGGAAACGGCTCGACCGCTCCCGCGCCTGGATTTCGAAGGCGTTGTCCAGATATGGCCTGCGCCCGCGCAGCAGCGCCCACAGGCTTGTGAGCAGGTAGGCCGGCACGAAGAGCGGACCCCACCGTTCGCACTGGCGCACATGGACGAGTTCGTGCGCCCGGACAGCATCCAGGCGATCAGGATCGACACCGAGCACGATGTGCCCGAGGGTCATGGCCGAAGCTCCGCCATTGACCAGCGTGCAGTGGCGGAGGAACCAGGCGACCGCCCCGCCATAGACCTCGGCGATTCCGCTCACGCAGCGCACCCCGCCGCCGGTGGCAAGAGCGACCGGGAGGAAGAGGAGGCCGAGCAGTGTCGTCGGTAGAGCCCAGAGATAGAGCATGATCCGCCATCCACGCATACCCTTGATGATAAGGGCCGGTTTCCTGATGATCCAAAGGCGGGGGAACCCACCTGCCGCCACCGCGCGAAGCGGCCTTTTCCGGGTGCTCGGTTATGCGGACCTGGAGCCAAGCAGATTCCTTTATACTGGCAGCATATGCTCTCTGGAGCATTGGATCCTCTATCGGACAGAATCACCCAAATAATTCATTTCAGAATGTTTTGTGTACAGAATTCTCTTGTGTCCGGTGGTAACCTGTGGTAGACTCCAGTCGCTCAGGAGGCGAAAAGCATCCGTATGTGCTCCTCTGGCCGCACAATTCGGGGATCCCCGATCGTCTACACGGTATCGCGGAGTGTCACGCCGCGTCCGGCGCGCCTCCTTCGACACCCTGTCCGTCCCGCGGAGCGTCGCACAGGCGGGTCGTCTACCCTCCGCGAGACGCAGGCACGTGCACATCTGCAGGAAATCCGTTCTGCCGACGGTCCACGCGGCCCGCCCGATTCATCCTGACGTCGAGATCTGCTCCGTCGGCAATATGCCGCCCATCTCCCCATTCGAACACGGGTGCGCACATGTCGCGCGCCGCGCAATTCGCTACATCCGGTTTGACACCATGATTCGGGAGGGAATCACACTATGAATAGCAGCTTGAGATTCAGCGTGATCGCACTCGCGATCGGAACCTGTGCAGCTTCATCCGCACTCGCGGGGGTGAATTATGGCAATCTCGCCTTGAGTCGGAGCAGCGACAGCCGGCATTTCGCGGACATCTGGGACCTGACAGAGGGTGATCTCACCCTGTCGTACACAATCAACATGAACGCCCTGCACCGAGAGAAGGCACGTGCGGAGGTTGGTTTGCGCCCGGTGGGCGACCGCGATGTTGACCCGAACACGGGGGGCTGGATGAATTCGTCCACCATGACCTATGGACCGACCCCGAATGAGTTCGCCTATGAGGACAAACACTACCTGCTCGCACTATACGAGAGGGATGAAAAGTGGTACGACGTTAGCCCCGACGGCACGATCGGTCCCATTTTCAGCAAGGATGTCTCCAATGGAATCTGGTTTGACCGGGACGGTATTCCGGACTTCCTGAAGAAGGCCGGTGGGATCGTCGAACACGGCAACTGGAATACGGGCGGCATCTACGAGATTGTGATTACCTATCATGCGATCAACGCCACCCTCGGCACGATGTTTGCCACGGTTAATGGAATGCAGGCCGGCTTCTACTCGAACGGGTGGGACTGGGACGGCCCTGACATTTGCCCCGCTGGCCGCAGTTTCACCGGTGACATGACTCAGATGCAGGTCTTTGCAGGTTTCGCCACCGGTTACACCGCCCCCTACGGAACGGCTCAAATCTCCGACCTTCGTGTGAGCCAGATGGTGCCCGTGACGCCCGTCCCCGCTCCAGCGGCGGCGGGGTTGTGCTTCGTGGGACTCGGCCTGGTTGGCTGGGTGCGTCGACGCCTGCTGTGAGTTTCCGGCCGGTGGGCATTCTGGACGGGATGTTCTTTGGCGAAGCCACCCCGGGCAAGTGCTGCCGGGGTGGTTCTCTTGCGGATCCCTGTTCGCCGGGCGCGTGCCCCCTTTTTACACGAAACGAATGCGTCTCCGCTGGGAGTTGCGGACCCACGGCGTACCCGAACAAAACCATTCGTCGGGCTTATGCCAAGCTCCCGGCGCAAAGTAGCTTACGGGACGGAGCCACTGCTGTTTTGCAATACTCGCGAGAATCGCGGCGTTATATCTCGTTATAGGACAGCAGGTTAAATAACATATCTACTGGAGAAGCCAGAACAAAGCGGCTATCATTGGCGAGTCGTATCAGGAAGGGGAAAGGTGCCGGGTTGCTGATTCTGCGGGGATATGTCTGTCGCTGTTATCGCCCCTCGCTCCGGGCCGCTGCCTGGATCTGTGCGGCCGGACTGGGCGTGGGCGCGCAGGCGGGACTTTCCACGAGGGCGACGCCGCCGACCCCGCAGCACGCCCTGCTGGCCTCAGAGACGAGCTCTCCAGCCCCCCTGAGCGTGCACATCCTCGATGTGGACCCGATTGCGTTGCCAGACACGGATCTCGCGTCGGCGCTCATGACCACCGGGCCGCTCGGGCTGCCCGTCGGCAACCCGCCGCACCGCGGCACCGGTGAGAGCGCAAAGGACAAGGCCCCGATCGTGGAACTGCCCCCGCCGCCAGACAGCGCGACGACCGCCCTGTCGGGTCTGCTCACGATCGGCACGTACGGTCTGGTCCGCTCCGCCCGCAGCCGATGGCTCGCCGCGGTACCCGGATGGTACCAGGCCAACGGGCCGAGACAGGTGGGGCGCGCGGTGGCAATCGAGTTGGGGGAGCAGGTTCTGCATGCCTGCTGGCCCGCGCTCGCGGCCGTCCCGGTAGAACCGGAGTCAGATTTCAAGACATACGCATTCGTGCTTGGCGCACGATGTGAATTACAGGACTTCGTTCCCTTGACCGCACCGAGGGGACCTCCCCTCGCAGGACCCGCACTATCGTGAACAGCGGCTCCGGGGGATCATCCACAATCGGATTCATTCGTGAACGCGTATCGGATTACAACTGAATACAGAAAAGGGAAAGGCATCCACATGCATTCGACATTCGTCAAATCGATTCTCGTCATGGGTCTCTTCGCGTCGGTCGCCACGGCCGGCCTGTCGCCGAACATCGGTGACAAAATGTACTTCAACAACTACGTCGGCGGACAGCTCGGCGGCCCGGTCACGGCCATGCCGGTCGCGCCGAGCAACTTCACGCCGTTCAACACGTTCTGCATCGAGCTGGGCGAAACCATCTACGTGAATGGCGGCGCCGGTTATGCTTACGTCATCTCGGGCATCGGCACGAGCAACACCTCCGGACGGTCGATGTCCGGCAAGACGGCATGGCTGTACACGAACTACCTCGGTGGAACGCTGGCCAGCTTTAACGACACCCAGGCCCACCGGAATGCCCTGCAGTACGGCATCTGGCGTTCGATGGGTTACACGGACGCCGAGCTGATCGCCAGCGAAGGCGCGACCGGCATTAACGCGGCCCTCGCCACCTACATCAGCCTCGGCTGGGATACGCTCTATGCGAACTCGGGCTGGGGCAACTCGATCGGCAACGTCCGGGTCGCCAACCTGCTGTTTGCGACGGCGCAGGGCAACTTCCCCGTCGGCGCACGCGCCCAGGACGTGCTGATCACGGTCCCCGCCCCGGCGGCCGCCGGTCTGTGCTTCATGGGCCTGGGCCTCGTCGGCTGGATCCGTCGCCGCCTGGCGTAAGACTGCCACACGACACACTTCCCGATCCGTTTTGGATCTCGCCACCCAGGCCTCTGCCGCCGGGGTGGCGTTTTTTTGCGCCACCTGCGGTTGTTCGCAAGATACGGTCCCTGTGCTGCGATTGACGGCGCCTGCAAGGCGCACGGAAACGGACCTGAGGGCCACCGGGTCGCGCTGCGCGAGAGTTGTGGCCGAACGCCGGAGCGGGCGAGATTCCCACACAGGGGGCACTCCTCAATTCGCAGGCGCGTTATCGGCCGCAGATCCTTTCAACATCCCGGCACTCATGCCATTTGGGGTGGATACCCACGGGCGCTGACAAAGCCTACCGCCCGTTGCACGCCGGGTCGTACGGCACGCCGGCACGGGTTGCGCATTGCCGGAAGATGGCGAGATCGTCCTGGCCGATGGTTGCAGCACCCGCGAGGTGCGCGTCCTGACACGCCGGGACGGCCTGCGCAGCCTGGCCAGCCAGGCATGTCTGCAGATGGCCGAAGTCATCCTGATCGACGTCACCGTCGAGATCGAAGTCGCCTCGGGCGGATTCGCACAGGTCGGCGATCCCGTCGGCGTCGGAATCCGCGGCGGCGGCAGGCTCGCACACATCCGGCACACCGTTCCGATTGCAGTCGCCGGCTCCCCCCGCCGTCTCGGCAGCATCCGGCACGCCGTTGCGGTTGCAGTCCGCGGCACTGACCGAGAGCGACACCGTGTAGAGCTGCGGCCCGGCGGGGGTATTGCCCTCGAACACGCGGACGTAGTAGCTACCCGGGGCGGGGAGCGGCACGTTCGCGAGCGTCTCGGGCTCGCCGGCCGGGCGGGCCGCACCGGTGGCCAGGACCGTGACGCCGTCGGATCCGAGGACCTGCACGTTCAGGTCCGCCAGGGCGAGGCTGTTCACGTAGCTGCCACTGCTGCAGCTGCCATCCGAGTTCTGCACGCTGGAGTCGTACGTCAGACCAACCGGAGCAACGGTGCAATCGAGTCCGCCCGGAGCAGCCATCGTGAACTGGAACAGATCGGATTCGCCATCCGCATCGATGCTGAGCACCGCGGCATCGGGAACGGCCGGCGCGGGAACCTCGCCGATCGTCAGCGGCGAGCCGGGCAGGAGGCTGCCGAGCGGAACGGACGTCGCGAGGGTGCCGCTGTCCCCGGCATCATCACCGTACAGACGCTGACACCCGCGGATGTCGTCGTGCTGCGGGCCATCGAAGAGCATGCTCAGGTAGGGCTCCATCAGCTTGGTCTGGGTGATCGGACAGACGTGGTAGAGCCCCAGGCCGTGCCCGTGCTCGTGCATCAGGACGTTTCGCAGGAATCGGTAGTTGCTGGCCGGGTTCGCCCAGTTCTCCGAGGAGTCCATTACCATGTCGCCGTGCGAGGGAAAGTAGTTTTTCGCGAGAACGTTCCACTGCCCGTCCATCGGGATCATGCAGATGCGGACGTCACCGCGGGTGGCGCTGCGGGAACTGCCGAAAGCGGCGCCGTCGTCCCAATCGGCCGCGCCGGACCGCACCCGGGTGTAGCTCGTGCCGCTGAGGGCCGCCCAGCGGTCGAAGGCGGCCTGGAACTGGGCGATCCAGACGGCGCGTCCCCCTGCGGAGGCAAAGAGGGCGTCCATCCGGCTGAAGAGCTCGCTCGTTTTTCCGCTTTCGATCACCAGCCCGTCAGGCACAAAGCTCCAGGTCAGGGCGCGGGGGCTGCCCATGTCGCCCGACCATCGGCTGGACGCGTTGAAGTACATCTGGGGGTCTGCCGACTGCTTCTGCTGCTGTTGGCGGATGACTTCGTCGGGAGTGCCGGGGGCGTAGCAGTAGGCGACCGGCGGCTCATCCGCGGGCGGAACATACCGGCCGGGGGCATCGGCCACGCGCGGCCGGGACATGGCGGGTCTCTCAGCACGCGGAAGCCGACCAGAAAGCGGAATCGCCACCACGGACAGGAGGAGAACCGGCGAAAGCGTCAGGGCTGCGCGGCGCAGCCGGGAGGGACTTGCCATCGAATCTCCAGAGGGATTCGCGCCCGCCAGGCCTCCGATCCAGGGAGGAGAACGGCCGCGTGTCTCATGGTAGGCGGAGGGGGTCGGCATCCCAGAGGGAATGCTCCCCAATCAGGCGGAAAACCGTCGGGCAGTATTCTGAAGGCGGCGTCCCGCTCGCCTGCGAAAGCGCCGCGTGCATCGCGGGGACGGTCGGCATCGTTGGATAGGGGAGATACAGGGGGCCGGCGGGAGGGTTTTGGTTGTCGGGACGCGGGAAATGTCTATCACCCGGTCCTGGGCAGGTGCGGATGAACTGGGCGGACCCGCCGGTGAAGCCCTGACAGCATCAGGGGGGGAACCCCGAGACTTCCGGTCCCGTATGATATAAGATACCACCCCCGGCCCGGGATGCACCGGGAGTTCGCGCTATAACGGAGACCGGATCCGACTCATGGCACACGACCACCTCAAGCAGTCCATTGAAGCCCAGACCGGACGCTCGAGCGTTCTACTCATCGCCACCCTGATGGGCGGCCTGCTCGTGCTCAACTCGTTCCTGGCGCAGTGGATTTTCGATGACACCCGGTACTCGGACATTTTCGCGCTGCTCGGTGCGATTCTGCTGGGTGCCCCGCTGGTCATTCATTCGCTTAAGCACCTGATGCACGGCCACTTGCACATGGATGAGCTCGTCGCGATGGCGATCGTCGCGGCAATCGCCATCGGGCAGTACAAGGAGGCGGGCGTCATCGCCTTCTTCATGATCATCGCGACATTGATCGAGACGCGGACTGCCCTCGGCGCCCGCGCGTCGATCGAATCGCTGATCCGCCTGACGCCGACGCGGGCCCACCGTGTCCGCCCGGATGGAGGCGAGGAGGAGGTCGAGGCCAAGCTCCTGCAGCCGGGTGACATCATCCGCGTGCGTCCCGGCGACAACATCGCGGCCGACGGCGTGGTCATCACCGGCCAGTCGACGGTCAACCAGGCAAACATCACGGGCGAATCCCTCCCCGTCGACAAGGTCGAGGGCGACGAGGTTTTCAACGGTACGAACAACATCACCGGTTCGCTCGACGTCCGCGTCACCAAGGCAGGCGCCGAAACGACCCTCGGACGCGTCCAACAGTTGATCCTGGCTGCCGAGGGCACGCGTATCCCGCTGATGCGGCTCATCGACCAGTACGCCGCCTGGTACACACCGACGATCCTGATGCTGGCGGGCATCGTGCTCTTCTTCAAGCAGGACATGGATGGCATGAACCGGGCGATCACGATGCTCGTGGTGTCCTGCCCGTGCGCCCTGCTGCTCGCGACGCCGACCGCAATGGTGGCCGCCCTCTCATGTGCCGCCCGGCTGGGGATCCTGGTCAAGAACGTCGTCACGCTCGAAGGCGCCCGCAACCTGACGGCAGTGATGTTCGACAAGACGGGCACGCTGACGACCGGCGAGCTGAGCGTCACCCAGATGAAGCCCGGCCCCGGCGTGGACGGCTCCGACCTGCTGCGGACAGCCGCCTCGGCGGACCAGCTCTCGAAACATCCCAACGCACGAGCCCTCGTTTCAGTGGCCGCCCGGGCCCGCCTGGGCCTGGTCAAACCCGATCAGTTCGAGGAAGTCTCCGGACGCGGTGTCTCGGCCGTCTTGAACGGGCAGGAAGTGCTCGTCGGGCGGCTCACGTGGCTCCGCGAGCGCGGGGTCGATCTGAGCCTGCTCGAGGACCCCGACTACCGCGAACCGGAGGGCGTGAGCGTTCTCTACGTGAGCCGCGGCGGGCGTCTCATCGGCTGGATCGGTCTGGAGGACCGGACCCGGCCCGAAGCCCGCGAAGCCATTGACGAGTTGCGCGAACTGGGCGTCCGTTCGCTGACGATGGTCACCGGCGACAAGTGGTCGGTGGCGCGTCGGGTGGCGGCGGAAATGGGCGCGACGGACGTCCAGGCGGAGGTCCTGCCGGCCCAGAAGCTCGAACTCGTGGACACGCTGAAGCGCAAGGGACACCGGGTGGCGGTCATCGGCGACGGCGTCAACGACGCACCCGCCCTGGCGGCCGGCGACCTGAGCATCGCGATGGGGGCGGCGGGCAGCGACGTGGCCATCAACTCGGCCAGCGTCGCGCTCATGAACAACGACCTGCGGCGGCTGCCGTTCCTGATCAAGCTGTCCCGGGCGACCACACGGGTCATCTGGCAGAACCTGATCTTCGGCATCGTCTACATCCTCGTGCTGCTGGTGAACGGCGCCCTCGGCTTCATCAGCCCGATGGCCGCAGCGGCGTTCCACATGGTGGCCAGCGCGATTGTGATCTTCAACTCGGCCCGGCTGGTGCGATTTGGCGAGCACCTGACGGCCACGCCGGTCGTGGCGTCT
>CAZJTF010000210.1:0-12308 GCA_964548565.1 uncultured Planctomycetales bacterium
CGAATCGCTCACAGCTCGACGCCCGCAGCACACGGATGCCACGGTAGCCGTCCACGCGCAACAAATGCGCGCCATTCGTGACCACAGCCCGCGCCCATCCCGCCACGGCCGCCGCCAGGACCTTATCGTCGGTGCGATCCTCGGTCACCGACGGATTATCCTGCGAATGAACTCGCAGGCCAGCAGAACGAGCTGTCAGGAGGTGTTAGCGTTCTGCCGGAGTGCGAACGGCCCGCGGGATCATTCGGTCGTACTCGCGCTCGATATCTGGGCTCAACACCAACAACAACTCACCTCGCTCGATCGACTTGACAACACGGCGGCAGGCGGAGGCGCGGTGATACGCGCTGGCAACCAAGATGTTCGCGTCAACGACAATCCGCCATCGGTTCGACTCCGACATGGGCAACATCAGACTCCGAACACGTCCAGGGAGCCGTTCCTGGCGCCTTTTGCCCGCTCAGACGAAAGCAAGGAGGCATCATCGCGGCCATCGACCCTGTTCAGCGTGCGGCCGATGGGATAAGCAGCCTATGCGCCCACGTAGATCTGTAACCCTGCACAACAGGTCCAGAAGGTCGGCAGTGCCATTCGTTACGGGAACCTCTAAGTGGTGGTTCGATCAGCGGGACACGGAAACGGAGAACGGGCGGGCTGGTGAGGCACCGGCAGACGAAAAGGCCGGCAAACGGATGGGCTCACCCGAACTCACCAGGCCGCGTCTCGACTCTCCCGAATCGTCCTCCGGTGCAGGCCGCGGCCGGAAGATCGGCGCCGGCGAAGTGGAGCGGGCGGCGCCCCCGCCGCCCCGACGCAAACAGTCCGGCGCCGACAAGGAGCAGCAGAACTGTGCTTGGCTCTGGCACGGCCGTCGTTTGCAGGATGAAGTGATCTGCCTCGAATCGGCTGTCGAAGGCGTATCCTGGAGGCACCCCAGCGAAGCTGACGCTGTAATCGATCCCCGTCACACCGCCTGTGGCGCTGAAAAGATCGAAATGCTGCCCTAATTCGGGCAGGAAGCCGTTGATGAATGCTACGCTTATCGTTCCGGCCAGCGTCAGCCTGCCTTCGATGAGAAGCTGGTCGTAGGAGAGTCCCGGATCGCCGCCGCCGATCTCGAACTCGAGCACTCCCTCCTCCCCTTGCTCAAGATCGCCCTCAATGTGCAATGTGCCAGGCGACAATCCGGGTGAAATCGTGCCATTGTTGATTACGCGACGCGCCGCCAAGGTGCCGCCGCTTCCGGTGATCTTGCTTTTCGAGCCGACGTGGACCTCATTGGCTTCAACCCTGCCTCCCCTGCCGATTTGCAGCAGGCCGAATCCCCCTAACTGCGGGCCAAGAAGAGAATCGTCACCCAGGCGTACAGTGCCCGCTGTCAGCACCGACGGCGTTCCCACCGACGAAAGGTTCTCAACGATGACGACTCCTGCACTTTGGCCGTAAACAGCAATGTCCAGATTGCCCGCAAACAGGTGCGCCCCCTCACGAATGGTAAGCTGTCCGCTGCCTCGATAACCGGAAGTCATTGTGCCCGCCTCGACCCTTACGTCGGCGCCGCTGAGTTCCATGAACCCTCGCGACAGGGCGTCACGTCCAAGAGTAACCGCGCTCAACTCATTGAAACCGTTCGCGTCCTCGTAGCCCAGCTTGCCACCGGAGTACACTTCCAGCCGTCCCGCTCCCGCGCCTCCAACCACCACTTCGGTGGCCTCGATCGTCGCCTGCGAACCGCTCTGGGACTTTCCTTGAATGGTCACGACGCCGCTTGCGGAAGCCTCCCTGCCGATGGTGAGCGGCAAGTAGTGATCGTGCTTCTCGACTCTTGCTCCATCCTGCACGATGAACTGGCCCTTACCTCCGAATCCAACGATGAGTCCACGGGTCAGGACGCTCGTGTCTTCTCCTGCGACTTCCACGACACCCGATTCTTCCGAAACGGCAGCATTGAACTCTTGGGCAACGACCAAGCCCGGAGCTATGAGATGAGCTCCATCTGACAGGCGCAGGGAACCTCTCCCAGCGTCGCCGACAATGATGTCGCCATCGATGGATCGTAAACCAAGATTCACGGTGCCGCCCTGTAACTCCATGATGCCTTCGCCGGCTTCGCCTGATCCAATTACCACGACTCGAGGCTGGTCATGAGCATTGGGCAGTGAAAGGTTCTCAAGATACCCCGACTTGCTGATGCTGACGCTTCCAAAACCTTCGTTCCCTACGATCAACCGACCGCTGATCGTCCACTCTGCCGCATCTTGGCCCTCCACGGGTTGGAACTCCACCCTTCCAGCCGAACCAGCCTGATTGCCAATGACGACGGCAGGAAAATCCCCCCGATTCGGCTCGCTGGAGACCTGACTGCCTGCCTGGATCACCAGCGTTCCCGAGCCAGCCCCGCCAATGACGGTTTGGCCGGTGGCCCTCAAGGCGCCGGAGCTGTAAACTGTGACCGAGCCTGTCCCCAAAGGATCAAAGCCCAGCAGCAGCGCCGGATTCCCATTTTCATCGCCCACTTTGAGAAGCGCCCCGGCTCTGATATCCACGGTTCCTTGCCCGGCAACACCGACATTCATCTGACCGTTGACAACGATCGTCGCATTCTCCACGTCGAGCTTGCCGTGGCCACTGGCCCCCCCGCCCAGTCCGAGAGAGTCGTCTCCTTCGGCACGAAACGCCTGGAGAAGGACCGCCGGGTTATTGACCTCCTTGCCCGCGTTGCGGACGTTGAGGGTACCCGCGCCATCTGCGCCCAGGAGGAGGCGACCCGTTGTCTGCAGCCGCCCGGTGCCGGAGACGTTGATCGTTGCACTGGAACCGGCGTGAACACCGGTGAGGATCGCTGCTGAACCCACCGCCCGCGTCGCCACCAGCTCGGAGTCGCTCCCGATATTAAGAGTTGCCGTGCCATGTTCGGCGATCGACATCGACCGCTCAGTCGTCAAGGTGGAATTACGCAGCGTGATGATCGTATCGCTCTGGCGGCCCAGCAGCAGCCCGGCGCTGGTGTCTAAGCCTTTCGCGGTGAAATCATTCTCAAGCGTCACATGTCCGGCATCGACTGTAAGAACGCCGATGGTGATCGGACCGCCTGTCACGGTGTAGGTTCCGCCGGTGCCGAGATGAGCTACGTCGTCCTGCCCGGGAGGACCATCGTCGGGTGTCCAGCGCGCAGGATCCCCGAAATAGCCGCTGGTGGGTTCCTTCCAGAAAAACTCCGTCAATCCAAGGCTGGCGTGTGGCACAAGCAACAGGTAAGAGTTGACGGTGGCGCAGAATAGTCCACGGCCCATATCACCACCTCCCACTGATGGACTCTTCTAAAGCATAATCTTCTACGCCCATGCCTTCTAGTGGTCATGTGGAGCTAAACTTAACGCATTATCTATACGCGACTTACGCTCTAGGCTACACAGAAAGTCGCAGAATCTTGCAGGAATCCGCGACGTTCACGGCTCGGTGTTCGGCCTCGACGAGCAGCGTGCCCCGGCAGCAGGCGCCGCAGCGGTCACATTCATATTGCGTCACCATTAAAACCGTCCCCCTCCGCCGCTCTGCCTCGCCTTCCCGTCATTGGTCATTCTCTGCATTGGCCATTCTTTGGACATTGGCTCCTTGCGCCTTGGACATTCCATCCCCTCCACCTCGCGTGCCCCGCCCTGGGCGCGCCGGGCAGAGCGCCTGCGGTGTTGTGCAGGGCGGGAAGGAGGCATCTTTATGCCCGGGAAGATGAATTCTCAATTCTCAACTCCGTTCCGCACTCCGCAATCCGAAATCCGCAATCGGTCGGTCTCGCCCCCTGGCCCTGTCACCGTGTCGCCCGTCACCCCCGTTCGCCCTCGCCCGCTCACACCGCGCGCAGAAACACCCCGAGCGGCGCGATGTGCGTTCGCAGAGGGGCCGCCCTCTACTGCCTGGCCGGCGCCGTGGCCATCCGTTGGCGCAGGATTTGAAGGAAACGCTCGAGTGACGGGAACTTCTCGGGGGCGGCCTCGACCGCGCGGCTCATGTTGGCCACGCCGCGCTCCGGGAGGCCGCTGCAGAACTCTGCATAGCCGAGCAGGAACCGCAGGCGGTGGTCTTCGTACCGTTCGAGGCGTGCCTCGATGTCGGCCCGGCGTCGGTCGAGCGCTCGGACATCGGGAATGAAGCTCTGGAGGTCGATCGGGTAATTCGCAAGCGATTCGAACATGCGGATCGCACTGAACAGGCTGGTGGCGCTGCTCACGTAGTCGCCGGCCGCCAGCAGGGCCATGGACCGCCCAACCAGCGGGAGCGGGTTCTCGGGATCGACGATTTGGGCCATCTCGTAGACGCCGGCCGCCTTGTAGTACTCGCCGGTCTTGAGCAGTTTCTCGGCCGACGCCAGGTACTCGTTGAGCAGCGACGGCGCGCTGCCCACGAATGTCCGCAGCGGCTCGGCGCCGCCCGGTTCCTGCGCTCCGGGCTGGAGCTCAGACGGCTGCTGCGGCTGCAGTTGCTCCTGGGGTGGGCGCTGCGCGGTCGTCTGTCCGCCGGTCTCCGGCGTGATGGGCCGCAGGAGCGTACCGCCACCCGTCTGGGCCGCCTGCGGCGTGACGGATCGGCGGAACTCGCCCTCGGCGAGCCTCAGTCGGTCGAAGACTTCCGCGGAACCAGCAGGTGGCGTGAGCGGTGTAGCCAGTGCCCCGCTCCGCTCCGGCGTCGGCGGGATCTCGGCCGACGGGGCGGCCTGCGGGTCGCCGGGGTTCAGGACGCGGTCGAGCGGCGAGACGATCGTGCCGCCCTGGTCCACCGTCGGCACGTTCACACGCCGATCCAGCGGTTCCAGCGCGTTGACGCGGGTATCGAGCGGCTTGATCGCACCCCCTTCGAGCGCACGCCCGGCGACGGCCGCCTCGGCGCGGAGTTCGGGTACCTCGCGGAAGCCCGTGAAGAGCGATGTCCGCAGGAGTCGCTCATTCACCTCGCCGCCCACGGGTCGTCCTGTGTCGAGCCGGAGCAGACGCGTGGGCACGTTCAGAAATCCGCCCGAGGTGCCGGCGACATCGGACGCGAGCGGCGACGTCTCCACGCGCGTATCCGCGCGGGGCACCATGTACGGAGATCGCACCTGCGAAGTGCCCGGGCGGTTCAAGCCAGCGGCAATCGCGCCGGTGTTGGTGACGGTGCCGGACAGGGAGTAGTAGGGGGCGGAACCCTGCTGAAAGTTGATGCCCTGCTTGACGTCGGCCACGCTCACCGAGTCCCGCCGGAACCCGGTGATATTGTCGGATGGCAGGCCCGAGAGCAGCCCGTTTGCGGAACTGGTTCCGGGGACCGACAGGAACAGCGAGTTGGGATCGCGAATGGGCGAGTAGCCGCGGAACCAGGCGCCGCCGGTCACGTTGCCGGTGACGATCCGGTTGGCGCTGTTGACATCGTACGCGCGCCGCATGCCGCCGGTGTTGAGGCCCGCGGAACCGACCAGGGGGTTGGCGTCGAGCGCGTTGCCCTGCTGCATGTACACCTGCCCGTTGGCCACTGCGACAAGGATGGCCGTAACCAGGGTGACAGCGCGGATCATGTGGGTACCCTCGCCTTCAACGCGTGCGCGTACGCTCAGTATCCCTCTCGATTGTATCGTGATCGGCATATTCGGACCATGAGTGGAGTTCAGCCGGCGCGGGGGCGGGGAGGGGCCACGTGGGCGGAGGAAACGCCGCTTTCAGGGCTGTCTACCGGGCCCGGCGTACCGGAAAGCTCGCGGCCGCCGGCCGACGACGGATCCAGTGCACGAAACGCGCAATCGCCGGGTGTGCGAGCAGCGCTTCGCGTGTGTTGTAGCGCGCGCCCAGCTGTTTTTCGGTCAAGACGGCGTGGACCTGGCGATGGCACGGGCCACAGAGCCACAGGACGCGCGTTTTCATGTCGCGCCGCGTGAAGTCGCGGATCGTGCGGCGTTTGTCGTGGCGGCACTGCGGGATCAGGTGGTGCCGCGTGAGTGCCGGATGAGCTCTGCCGCAGAGTTCGCACTGACCATCCGACGGAGGGTCTGGAATGCCGCACGAAGACATGCCGGATTGTAGTGCGGTCCGGAATGGGGAGGGTCTGGGACGCCCTTCGCCTCATCCCAACGGGTCCCGGTGTCAGGCCAAGCCTCGGGAGTACGAAGCGGGCCGAAGTGATTTGACCGCGGCAGAAAACTCGGGTACTCGTTTCCGATCACTATCGAGAGGAGACCGGCGATGCACGAGGTAGCCACACGACGTTCACTCCTGCAGGCGATTGGCATCGGGGCCGCAGCGCTTGGACTCAACGCAGCCAGGGGTGCGGAAGACAAGCCCATCCAGGGTTTCGAGAAGGAGAAGACCGGGGCCGAAGCCTCGAAGGGATGGGAGCCGGTCTCGGACCGCAAGATCCGCGTCGGCATCGTCGGCTATGGCGTCTGCCGGTTCGGTGCGGCCTTCAGCTTCCAGGATCACCCGAACGTCCAGATCGTCGCTGTCAGCGACCTCGTGCCCGACCAGTGTGCCGCGCTGGCCAAGGCCGTGCGCTGCGAAAAGACGTACCCCTCCGGGGAGGAGCTGATCAAGGACGACGCGATCGAGGCGGTGTTCATCGCCACCGACGCCCCCAGCCACGCCCGCCTCTGCATCGAGGCACTCCGGCGCGGCAAGCACGCGGCGTCGGCTGTCCCCGCGGTGTTCGGTTCACTCGAGGATGCCGACAAGCTCTTCGAGGCCGTCAAGACGAGCGGGCGCAAGTACATGCTTTTTGAGACCTCCTACTACCATGCCGACCTGTACGCCATGCGCGAAATCTACAAGGCCGGCGGCCTGGGCAAGCTCGTCTATGCCGAAGGCGAGTATTACCATTATATGGAGGAGCCGATCCCGTCCTACCAGGGCTGGCGCGTGGGCCTGCCCCCGCAGTACTACCCGACGCACTCCAACGCGTACTACGTCGGCGTCGGCGGCCACAGCTTCACCGAGGTCTCGTGCATGGGCATGCCGAGTATCGTCGAGGCCCTGAAGCCGGAAAATAACCGCTACAAGAACCCATTCGGCACCGAGATCGCCCTGTTCCGCACGAGCGAGGGCGGCATGGCCCGCATGGCGGTCAGCTGGGACACCCCCGGCGCCGGCGGCGAAATGGGCCGGATCCGCGGCCAGCGGGGCACGTTCTACGGCAAGTACGAAGGTCTCGAAAAGAACCTGCCGAATCTCGAGCGCCCGCCGCTGCCGCCCAGGGTGGAGCGCGGCGGTCACGGCGGCTCCCACGGCTACCTGATGAACGAGTTCGTGACCGCGATCCTCCAGGACCGCAAGCCTCTCGTCGACGTCGCCCAGGCGCTCAATATGACCGTGGGCGGCATCGTCGCGCACCAGTCTGCCATGAAGGACGGCGAACTCCTGAAGATCCCACAGTACAAGCTGTAGTCGTCGGCGGGATGAACCAGCCAGAGCCGTTTCGGACTGCAGGCCTGAACCTGCGTGCCCGCGATCGCATGAGCTTTGCGTGCGCCCCGTGGTCCGCGGGCTACTTGTCGAGCCCCATGAACAGCGCCACGATGTCGATGACGAACAGGAGCACGATGGCCGTCTCGAGCCAGATCATGATCCGGTTGGTCTGATCCTGCTTGTGCAGGCCGTAGAGGTCGTCGAGCGTCCGCAGCTTCTCATCAATCGAGCGGTGCCAGTCCCCCAGGTGAAACCGCGCCGACAGCGCCTGGTAGATCCGCGCCAGGTGCCAGTCGCCGAAGAACTTGCTGATGTTCTGCAGTTCGTCGCTGAGCCGCGCGAGGTCAATCCGCAGCTCACGGAGGCCGCGGAGCACGTCTGCCCTCCCCCGGAGCCGACGCTGTTCCAGGTCGCGATAGCTCCGCTCGACGCCCTCGTCGAGCAGCCGGTCGTACGCCTCGAGTTCCGTGAGCTGCACGTTGGCCAGCTCGATCACGTAGAGCGTTTCGTCGAGGTACTGCGGCACGTCAATCAGCAGGGCGGCGTCCCAGTCCACCACCAGCAGGTCGTGATCGTAGTAACTCAGGTACCGTCCGCACGACTCGTCGACCTCCTGGTCGGAGAGGTGCGCGACATCCTGCTCCTGCGTCAGCAGCGACGCCACCCCGCGGCGATTGGCCGCCAGCCACTCCTCGGCGCTGAAGCGGGATCCGTCCGCCGTCTCCGGCGGCGACTGAATGTAGAAGACGGTGTACGCCTCTTCCTCCCCGAGTCGCTGGACCGGCCGGATGGCGTGTGGCGCGAGCTCGTTCCGCACGTCTTCCGCCAGGCGCCGGGCCTCGGCCAGCACCGAGCCGTTATTGAACCGGAGGTCGTGATAGCAGACCAGTTCGTCCAGGCTCTCGACCGAAAACGGCACCCGCACAGTGATGCTGATCGCCCCGACGGGGAGAATCTTCACCGCCCGCTCCACGCGGACCGCCCCGCCCGGCCCGAGCCGCTCCGTGGGCGGGAGCCGGACGGTCTGAGGTGAGTAGAACACGAGCTGCCGCGGGCTGCGCTTGCCGGGATCGACGGTAAACTGAGCGACTGGCTGTCCCAGCAGCTCCGTCAGGCGCCCGCGCTTCATGTCGTAGGCCACGTCGAACGCATAGATGTAGATGACATAGCCGCGGTACCGGTTGATGCGGCTGGAGACGCGCTCGAGAGCGGGGGACTGGGATGCGTTCGCCGGGGGTGTCATGACACCCATTCTACTTCTGGGGCGACCCCGTCTCCATGATATTCGTCCCGGTCTGGGACGGGGTGGGTCGCCCGGAACGCGGGGACGGCTGCAATTCGACTCCGTAGAACTCGCGGGCCAGCGGCCGCACCCACTCGGGCGCCGTCTCTCCGGATATGTCCTTTCCCTTGCCCGCCGATCCGGCCAGGCGTGCCGCCGCCGACGAGAGGATCGTGCTCAGTCGGACCAGGTCGGAGATGTTGCGCTCCTGGCCCTCCCCCTGCAGCGCCGCCAGCAGGTGGCTGATCAGCAGGATCTGGGTACCTTCCGCCACCTGCATGCGGTATGCCTTCGGCAGGCAGCCGAGGATCCCGCTCACAATATGGGAACCAAGCACCGGGCGGACGAGTGCTTCGAGCCGCCGGGAGTAGACACGGAGCGCCTGCATGCTGATGCCGTAGCGTTCGGCGAGCTTGTGCCGCTCGGCGATGGCCTCGAGCGTTTCGCAGCCCTTCGGGCGGAGGAGCAAATCCCGTTGGAGGCGGCCGCGTGCCTCGATGGGGACGCGCCGTTGGACAACCAGTCGCGACAGCGCGATCGCGGCACAGGCCTGCACCCGGGAGACACGATCTTCACTGCGGGACTGTTCTTTACCGGACGTTCCGGGCCGGCTCATGGGGTTTCCTCCGCGCGCTGCAGTCCGCCTGCATATCACCGTGCCCGCTCCGCCGCCCGAGTTCGTATCGTAGATTAAGTTGACTGTGCAGCGCTCCGAATGGGGGTGAGAGGCTCGCCCCTCGCTGACGGCGCGCTGCCGGCAAGCGTTGAAATGGGCATTATCGGCCGGCCAGTCCGCCGCCGAGCAGGAGTTGAGACACGCAGCCATGTCTTACGCCATCGATCTGACCCCGCGGCAATCTGCTCGTACCCTGGAGCAGGCCATTCGGCACCATGCGCTCATCGTGCTGGAGCCGAGGACCTGGCCCGAGGACGAATGGTTCGTCTGCCGGATTGAACGGGCGGAGGCGCCGCGGATCGGCAGTCGAGGGGGCGGCGTGCTGGTTCTCACGTCCGAGCGGCAGTTCCAGCCCACGGACGAGCAGGGGGCGCCAGACGGCCCGGTTCGCCAGCAGCCGATCGACCGCTGCCCGCTGCTGATCGGGACCTACTGCGACGCGAGCCTCCAACTCGGCGAGGTCCGCTACCTGCTGTCGGCAGAGGTCGTGGAGGTGTCGACGGCCGGTGAAGGGTCGGTGCGGATTCACATCACGCGCCCCGAGCACCTCCAGGTCTCGCAGCGCCGGCGTTACTGCCGGTTCCGCCCGGCGCGGTCTGCGCAGGTGGAGCTCCGGTGGTTGACTGATTCGGACACGCTCGGCGGGGGCGTCGCCTGGCTGTGCAACGTGAGCGCGGAGGGTCTTGCCTGCCGCACGGACGCGCGGATCGGGGACCAGCTCTGCATCGGGGACGAGGTCAAGGTGGATTTCACGCTCGCGCCCGGCGATCCGCAACATTTTTCGCTCGACGCGGTGATCTGTAACAAGATGCCGGGCGGGAGCGAGGACAAGCTGCTGCTCGGCCTGCAGTTCCTCACCGGCCCCGGATACGAGAACTCCGCGCGCGGCGTGGATGCCCTGCGACACGTGCTGCTGGCACGCTACGCGCTACTCGCTGATGCCCGCGAAGGAGCCGATGCATGACGGCGTCGCTCCGGGCGGGGGGGCAGAGGCAGGAAGAGATCCTCACCGAAGCGGTGTACCGCCACGCCTGTATCGTGCTGAACTGCAGGATCGTGGACGGCTGGGCCTCCTTTCATTCGCGCCTGCTCGGCACGACCGGGGAAGGCCGGCAACTCGTGGCGGCCTACCCGACGCTCGACCGGCTGTGCCCGCCCGAGTTCGCCGGTGGTGAGCAGGTCAGCGTTGCACTTCGCAGAGGCCACAAGCGTTGTCTCTTCCGCACGATCGTGATTCGCCAGTGCCGATTCAGCATGACCCGGTCAGTGCATCTGCCGGCGCTCGTGCTGGCATGGCCCGACGCGATGTACGAGCTGCAGCGCCGGTTCTACTACCGGGTGCCGGTCCCGGCAGGCACACAGGCTGCGGTGACCCTGCGCCGGGTCGTCCGCTCCGGCGGGGCGCCCGAGAGCTGTGACGGCATGCTGGTGGACATTTCCGCCGGAGGAGTCAGCGTCCGGGTGCCGATGACGGAGTCCGGCTGGCGTCGCGACCAGATGGTCTCCTGCCGGATCGAGAGCCTCGCCGGCGAACCTGCGATCGAGCTGCCCGCGCGCATTTGCCACAGCATGCCGGAGCAGGGGGGGCTCCGGATCGGGCTGCAGTTCACGGAACTCGAATCGGATCCTGCCCGCCCCGAGTTCGCGCAGGTCGTCCGTCTCTGCCAGCACTTCCAGCGTCTGCCACAAAGCGCCTGAACAGCCGCGCCGCTCAAATCCGGCCCGGACCGGGAAGAGGGTCGCTGTGATGCGAGGGGCGTGATCTGGGTTGCGGACTCGGCGGGCGCGGACAACGGATCGGTCATTCGGATCCAGGCGCTGTCACCCCGAAGCAGATGATGGGCAGGCGTTCTGGAGAAGTTATCTGACGTCACCAAAAGGGGATGATTCTTCGCCGCAATCCGCTGAATTCACACCTGCGATCCGCCGCGGCAAAGACATCCCACGTCGGCTGACACGAGAGGGTGAGATGTCCATGCACGTCCCGTTCTGGGGCAAGTAAGAGGAAAAAATGATGCACCGACTCCTGCAAGCCCTTGCGGGAGAAGCGTGACCGTAAGTTGGCACCAGGTTTTGTTCTGGAGGCGACCAGTTCCGGATATACGGTGCCCCGCCCCGGGAGACGCCTTCGCCACGCTCGATACTGGACGTGGGGCAGGCGTCACGGTGAATAAGAGCTATTCTTTCCCGGGCAAGCATTCCTTCTCGCCCAGGTTTCGCAAACCATCTCCAGGATAGTGCCGCGTGTGCGTGTTGGTACGCGGTCCGCCGTTGCGCGAAGCGGTGAATGTGGACCGCGCCGGACATCTCAGGACGCATTGAAAGGAAGCATCCCATGCAACCCACAGCTCGAAACAAATGGCTTGGTTGGACTTCTGTTGTGCTGATCGGTGGCCTGCTGCTGCTCGCTCCGGCTTCAGCCCGGGCGGGGTTGACACCGGTCAAGGCCGCCGGTTGGGGTCCCTACTGCTACAACACAAGTGTTCTCGATCCCAGCCGGGTAACGCCCATTTTCGACAAATTGGTGTGGCTCGACACGGCTTTGAAGGGTGCAGGATTCACGGCAGAGGCGGGCTGGACTTTCAGATATGCCGACGCCACTGGCAAAGATTTTTCACTGGCCAACTCGCTGACAATCACGGACTACTTTGCGTGGGTCGTCGACGAACCGAAAGTCAAAGGAGGAGATGGTAACACGTATGGCGGACGGTACCAAGATGTCGATCGTGGCGGTGCAGTTTTTGGCGTTACCTACACGCCCGGCAATGGGAACCCAGACAATATTCATTGGGTTCAGGCCATCAACTCCCGTTATGGTACAGAAGTCACGACACGGTTGGATAATCCCTCTGCTCACGGGACCCCATGGTATGACGACGGCGGCGCCGCCGAAAACACATGGTATCTCGATATTCCGAGCACGCCATGC
>CAZJTF010000211.1:0-12266 GCA_964548565.1 uncultured Planctomycetales bacterium
TGGCCGGGGATGCCCTCTACGCCAATACCGCTTGGTTCAAGTTCCTCCTCTCGCGCGGCAAGCACGCCCTGGCCGTGCTGAAACAGAATCGCCCCAATCGCCAAGGTGAAATTCCGCGAATCGTTCCGGCCCCTTCGGACCGGCGATCCTCGCCGAGGCGCAGCACGAATACTTTTCAGTGAATCACCCCGTGCCCTACATGATCCACGTGCTCACGGTGCGTCCGGAGAAGCGGGATGCGATCCCGGCCACCGTCCACTACGACGGTACGGCCCGGCTCCAGACCTGCTCGCGGGAGGGGAACCCGCTCTTCCACTCACTCATTCGCGCGTTCGCTCCACGGACAGGCGTACCCGTCGTGCTCAATACCTCCTTGAATATAGCGGGAATGCCGCTCGCGGCGTACGCGGAGCACAGCGTGCAATGCCTGACCAGGAGTGATTTGGACTACCTCATCGTAGGGGACGCCGAGATCTGGAGAACGGAGGCCGGCCGGCGGCTCGTGGAGGCAATCGAATGTCAGGAAGTCACCGCGGCCTCGGGTGACAGGCCATGACTCCGCCGCCGTTTCGGGCCACAAACGTTTTCTCACCACTCCACGCCCTTACGTGTCGGCCCGGTCACCGGCTTCGCGTCATCACGTAATGGCCGCCGGTGTTGACGTACCGTGCGAGCCCGGCGGCGCGCCAGGTCGTCTGGAATGAGGCGACGATCAGTACCGCCTTGTCATAACGGTTCGGAATTTGGAACGCCTCGCTGTCGGCCGTGTGCCACGTCCCCCACTCGTCCCACAGCCTGGGCGTGTAGCCGTCCATGTAAAACACCCCGTACGCCCATTCCCCCATGTTGTAGCCTTTGGTCAGCTGCACGGACCACTCCGGGCGGGACGCATCGCACGGAAACTCGAAGTAGTGCGCGGAGAACGACGGCATCCGGTACGGGTAGTCCGCCGCCTCCGGTTCCGGGTCGGCAGGGTAGTCTGCCGAAGCCCAATACTCTTCCTTCTGGTCGGTGAGGTAGTTCCACACGAGATACTCTCGGAAGGCCTGAAATGGAATACCATCCGATACCATCCCGTGCTGCTCTGTCAGAACCTTGTCGATGCGGCTCAACACGAAGGGCATCAGTACCTCTCCCACGCGCTGAGAGCCGTCGGCGTCGGTCTCGGTCTCCAGTGGGCCGCGCCAGTAAGAGCCCCAGCCGGGGAACCCTGCCGGCACGCAGCCGGGGTCGCCCGCGGGATCCGCCGGATTCGCCGCCCGCACCTCCAGCGCCTCCACCTGAGGCGTGTCGAGCCCGAGCGGATGACACTGCCGGAAGTCTTCCTGGAGATGCAGAATCACGTCGCGCCCGGGGATTCGTCGCACCGTCAAGAGCGGCGCTATCGCCCGTGCATATGCTTCACACACGGGCGGCACCGCGGGAGGCGAGCTCATCTCGTCGTACCGGCTGTCCGAGTTCGCAATGGCCGTGTATCGCTTCGCCAGGAAGTACCAGAAGGGCGCGCCGCTGTACGAGTGATTCCGCAGCGAGGTGTACGAGAGGTCCAAATGCGCGTTCAGCCGCTTACCCGCGAACAACCGGGGATTCTCCGGCGCGTAGAACGGGCTGAGCGGCACCTCCATGAGCCCGCACGGCAGGCCCTCGTTGAGAAATCCCACCGGCCCGGAGTTGAGGAAGCCGTTGTAGCTCTTGAACAACACATGCGCGAGTTCATGCAGCGCCACCGAGTCGTAGCCGTTCGGCGGCGCGTTCGCCGGATCGCACCCGCTGCAGCCGAAGAGTGCCCCCAGGGGGCTGATGTGCACGCTCGGTCGTTCAGATCCTCCGTTGGTGGCGCCGAGGAAGGTCAGAGTGTCCGGATCGCCACACGCAATCGGCGGATCGCTCCGTCGAATGCTGTACGGATCGCATGACGCGTGGACCCACACGGGCACGTTGTCCACGTTCTCCGGCCGGTACAGGAAATTCGAGCCGAGCGGATCGGCGAAAGCGAACGTCCCCTCCGGCGGGTCCATGAGCAGCAGCCAGGCGCACTCGACACAGTCCCCCGCGAACTGTGCCTCTGCCACGGACACACCCTCATTCGAATCCACAGTGCGCGTGTTGAAGAAGACCTCCAGTTTTCCGGTCGCGGTGGTGTAACTCCGGCACATCGGGAGGCCGAGGGTGCTCGTCGGTGTATCACCGTTGGCGTCGACCAGCGGGTCGCACGCGATCTCCGGGTTCGGTGGGCAGCCCGAAGGGCAAGAGACTGCGAGCAAACCGCTCGCGAGTACGCTGAGGCCGGCCGCGCGTCCTGTGATGGATCGCATGGTGGGAGCTCCTGACGTGCAGGTTCATGCCGGCGGCGGAATGAAATGATGGCGGCGTGAGCCAGCGCCTTCAGCATAGCAACTGGAGTATCCGCCGCCAGCAGGCGCGCAAAGGCCGACGGGCGACCGGATATCCGGAGTGGATACTCGTGTCGCCCGCCGGTTTCTCGTGAAACAGCACTACGTGGCGACGATCGCCACCACCGTCAACGTCGTCGGCGCTGGCCCAGCTTGAGGCCGGTCAGCCCGAGCATGCTCAACATGAGGCTGACCATGCCGCCGTTACCGCACCCAGGCGCACCCGCTCCGCACACCAGGGGTCCTGCGGGGCAGCCGTTGCTGCCGGGGTGGCCGGCGGCGTCCGGGCACGCGTCGCCGGGCACAGGTCCGCACAATCGAGCACACCGTCCGCATCGTCGTCCGGCGGCGAAGCGAGTTCCGGATCAACGTCAACATTGCCGGCAGACTTCGTCGCAAGGGCCCCGAGGAAGTTGTTTTCCGCATCGATCGTGTGATCGGGGTCGCCGGACACGTTGTTGACGCCGGTAGTGGTCACGCCCGAGAAATCGTTGAAATTGGCGATGACCGAGGCCGTGTCGAGGATCTTCTCCACCTCCAGGCCCCTGAGCGAACCTGCGAAGCAGTTGTGCTGCACGGACACTTCCGCCCCACTGCTGATCGCGTTCGTCGTCTCCGCAAAGTCGACACCCGCATTGGCGCCGTTTCCGATGAACTTGTTCATCGCGGTATTGAGGACGGCGCCCCAGACTTCGCCGACGACGAAGATCCCAGTATCGGTGAACTCGGTGATCCGGTTGCGCAGGAGGTCAAAACGCGTTCCGCCCTCGATGGCATAGCTCGGATCGTAATAGATGCCGAACTTCCGCCGGTGAGCTGGTTATCCGCAATTGTGGCCTCCGCGCCGTCCGCGGAATCATCGTTCAAATGAACCTGGCTGTCCGTGAAACCGCTGATGCGGTTGCGGAGCAGTTCGAATGTGCTGCCGTAATCCGCGACATAGTGGCACCAGATGCCGTAGCTCGTCCCGCCCGGCAGACCGCTGACGTTTTCGCGGTTCACGTTTTTCATCCGCCACGGAGGGAAGACGCCCGGTACGGAGCCCGTACGGAGCCCGGCCGCTACCTTCTGGGGTTCTGGCGGTTCACCTTTTTATGCAACCGGCGGATAAAAGCGTCAGAAGGGCGACTCCCCTTGTGGACACCTGCGCGATGAGCACGGCACTCCGTTGTCGCTACCTCGCGATTTTGTGGAACCTCTTCGATGCAATCCAGAGCAGTGCGGCGCCCATTCCGGCCAAGGCTGCGATTTGCGGCCACAGAATGTCGATTCCGACGCCTTTCAGGAAAATCCCCCGGATCACGACCAGGAAGTGGCGCAACGGATTCAGATACGTGAACCACTGCACCACCTCCGGCATGTTGGCGATCGGAAACATGAAGCCTGACAGCAGCACCGCGGGCAGGTAAAAGAAAAACGTTCCCATCATCGCCTGCTGCTGCGTGTGACTCACCGTGGAAATCAGCAGCCCGATCGCGAGGGTCGTCACCAGGTACACCGCCGTCGATGCGAGCAGGAGCAGCGCGTTCCCGCGGATCGGCACGTCGAACCAGAATACCGCCACCAGGCTGATGACGATCACGTCTCCGAAGCCGATGATCGCAAACGGCACCGTCTTTCCGAGGATGAACTCGCCGGCCGTGATCGGAGTCACCATGACCTGCTCGATCGTGCCGATCTCCCGTTCCCGCACGACCGCCATGCTCGTCAGCATCAGCGTGACGAGCATCACCAGCATCGCAATGACGCCGGGGACATAGAAATTCCGGCTCTCCAGGTTCTCGTTGAACCACGCGCGGCTCTCCAGGACCACGCGCCCCGGCTGAAGCGCCGCTCCGAACTGCCTATGCAGGACAGTCGTCAGCACCTGCCGGGAATACTGCCCAACGATGCGCGAGCTGTAATCCAGTACGATCCCGGCCGTGTTCGAATCCGTCCCATCGACGATCAACTGCAACCGCGCGGTTCTTCCCGCCCGAAGCGCTGCACCGAACCCCTTGTCCATCCGCAGGACGGCCTGGACGCGGCCACGATCGAGCAGTTCGCGTGCCCGATCCTCGTCATCCACATGCTCGACGACGTCGAAGTATCCGCAGCCCGCGAAACGCGCCGCGAGTTCACGGCTGGCGACGCTGTTGTCCAGGTCGTAGAGAGCCGTCGAGACGTTCCGGACGTCCGTTGTCACCGCATAGCCGAAAACGAGCACCTGGATGACCGGCATGAGGATGACCATCGCCCGCATCCTCGGGTCGCGGAAGACCTGGACGAACTCCTTGACCAGCATGCGTCGGATACGCTCGGACATGGTTACACCAGTTTCTTCCTGAACGTCACGTTTGCCAGCACCACCATTCCCGCCGCGAAAACCGCGAGCAAGAGGGCTTCTACCAACAGAATCTCGAGTCCGACGCCTTTCAGGTAGATGCCCTTCAGCAGCGTGACGAAATACCGCGCCGGAATCAGGTACGTGAGGAGCTGGATTGGTCGCGGCATGTTGCTGATGGCATACATCACGCCCGAAAGCAGGAACGCCGGCAGAAAGGTGAGCACCATCGCGAGCTGGCTCGCGAGGAGCTGGCTCTTCGTGACGATGCTGATCACCATCCCCATTGAGAGCGATCCGGCAAGGAACACCGCCGCCATAAGAAACAGCAGCACCACGCTTCCCCGCAGTGGCACCGCGAAGAGGAACTCGGCCATGAGCACCGCCAGCAGCACGTCGAACATCCCGATCACGAAATACGGCAGGAGCTTGCCAAAAATCAGCTCGTG
Organism: uncultured Planctomycetales bacterium; assembly: GCA_964548565.1. Classification (GTDB taxonomy): domain Bacteria; phylum Planctomycetota; class Phycisphaerae; order UBA1845; family PWPN01; genus CAYLLT01. Next base: position 5,166 of record CAZJTF010000211.1, read on the forward strand.
ACCCTTTACCGGGGTCGAGATCAACTGCTCCATCGTGCCCCGCTCCCACTCCCGGGCGACGGTCAGCGACGTCAGCAGCGCGGAAATGATCATCATGATCACGGCAATCAACCCCGGGATGATGTAGTTGCGGGATTCCATATCGGCGTTGAACCACGCGCGCGAACGCAGCTCGAGCGGCGCCTCCGGAGCGCGACCGCCTGCCCGCTGCATCTGGTGGAGGGCGATCGTCTCGGAGTACTCCCGCGCGACCGCCTCCGCATAGCCCAGTGCAATCGTGGCGGTGTTCGAGTCACTGCCGTCTACGATCAACTGGACCCGCGCGGCACGCTCGGACTCGACTCTCGCCGCGAAATCCCGCGGCACGACCACCGCCGCCAGCGCATCTCGCGAATCGATCGCCCGTTCGAGCTCCCCGTAATCGCGCACGTAGCCCCGGATCTGAAAGTACGGCGATCCCGCGAAACGACTGATGAATTGCCGGCTCGCATGCGTCCCGCTCTGATCCCAGACCACCGTCGGCACCTGGTCTACGTCCAGAGTGAGCGCGTATCCGAACAGCACCAGCAGCAGCATTGGGATTGCGATGGCCATGCCCAGGCTGCGCGGGTCCCGCAGGATATGAGTGAATTCCTTCCGCGCAATCGCCCGCACGCGACGGGTGTTCATCCCCGCACCTCCGCCTGCACACCGCCGACCCGGTCGCGCGCTTCGATGAGCGACACGAATACATCTTCGAGAGAGGGCACGATTGCTCCGATGCGATGTACGCTGTACCCCCGCGCCGCAAGCGTCTCCCGCACCAGACGTGCGGCGGCATCTTGATCCTGCGACACCACGTGCAGGACGCTGCCGAACAATGCAACCTCCTTGATCCCCGGCAGTCCCTCGAGCTCCGTCATTGCCTTGAGGGCCCGTTCGCACTGCACCTCCAGGATGTCCTCCGGCATGTGCTCCGTCTTGAGCTCGCGCGGCGTACCCTGCGCGATCAGCTCACCGCGATAAATCAGTGCCAGCCGGTCGCAGTACTCCGCCTCGTCCATGTAATGCGTCGTGACAAATACGGTGACGCCCCGACCGGAGAGTTCGTGGATCAGATCCCAGAACTGCCGCCGGCTCACCGGGTCGACGCCCGATGTAGGCTCGTCGAGAAACAGGATCTGCGGCTCGTGCAGCAGCGCGCAGCCGAGCGCGAGCCGCTGTTTCCAGCCACCCGGCAGCGTCGACGTGCGGGACCGCCGCTGCTCCGTCAGGTTCGCCATTCGGAGCACCCATTCCTTGCGCTCCGGCTTGCGCGCCGCCGGGATGCGATAGATTCCACTGTAAAAGTCGATATTCTCCTCGACCGTCAGATCCTCGTAGAGCGAGAATCTCTGGCTCATGTATCCGATGCGGGACTTGATCTGCTCAGGCTCGCGTCGGATATCGAAACCCGCCACCGTTCCCGTCCCGCCGGTCGGTGAGAGGATGCCGCAGAGCATGCGGATCGTCGTCGACTTGCCGGCGCCGTTCGGCCCGAGAAATCCGAAGATTTCACCTGCACTTACCTCGAGGCTGATTCGGTTGACCGCGATGAAATTGCCGAACCGGCGCTCGAGATTGCTCAAGACCACCGCTTTGCCTGCGTTATTCCCGCTCACGACCGTCTCCCCGGTTCTGGCGCGCGACGACGGAAATGAACACGTCCTCCAGCGTCGGCTCGACCCGCCGGATCGCCCGCACCTCGAGCCCGGCCGGCCGCAGAGCCGCCTCCACGTCGCCGGTCCCCCGCTCCGGATCTTCCACCACGACGTGAATCCGATCGCCGAACAGCCCGACCGATCCTGCACCCAAGCGTTCGCGGAGCACCTGCGACGCCCGCCTCGGTTCGGACGCGTAGACTTCCACGATGGCCCCGCCCATCAGCCGTTTGACCTCCGCCGGTGTTCCGCACGCCAAGAGCCGCCCCTCATGCGTCAGCGCGATTCGGTGGCACCGCTCGGCCTCGTCCAGGTACGCTGTGGACAGGAGAATCGTGACGTTTTCCCTGAGCAGTTGGTTCAGGATCCGCCAGAAGTCCCGCCGCGAGACCGGATCCACACCGTTCGTCGGCTCGTCGAGAAAAAGCACTTTCGGCGTATGAATGAGCGCGCACGCCAGCCCCAGTTTCTGCTTCATCCCGCCGGAGAGATTGCCCGCCAGCCGCTTTTTGAATGGCGCGAGATTGCTGAACGTCAGCAACCGCTCGACGTTCTCGCTACGGCCGGCGCGCGGCACGCCGTAGATGTCCGCGTAGAAATGGATGTTCTCGATCACCGTCAGATCGGCATACAACCCGAACCGCTGGCTCATGTAGCCAATCTCGTGCTTGATCGCCTCCGCCTCGTGGAGGATGTGCCGCCCCATCACCCACGCATCCCCCGACGTCGGGTCCAGAATCGCTGTCAGCAGGCGCATGGTCGTGGTTTTCCCCGCCCCGTCCGGACCGACAAGCCCGAAGATCTCGCCTTCGCGCACGCTGAGGGTCAGCCCGTCGACCGCCGTCCTGTCGCCGAACCTCCGCGTCAGGTCTTTCACGACAATCGCGTCCATCACGCGCCATCTCCCGCGAGTTGGATTCGCGCGTCCGCCGGCATCCCGGGCTTGAGTTCCATTTCCGGGTTCGAGAGGTCGATCTTGATACGGTAGACGAGTTTGACCCGCTCTTTCTGCGTCTGAACGCTCCGGGGTGTGAACTCCGCCTCCGATGACAGAAACGAGAGCCGCCCGTGGTACACCTTGCCTGGGTACGTGTCCGTGGTCACCTCGACCGCCTGGCCGACCTTCACACGCCCCAGGTCCGTCTCGTTGATGTACGCCCGCAGCCACACATCCTGCAGATCGCCCACCGTGACCACCGGCGTTCCGGGCGCGACGTATTCGCCCGGCTCAATGTTCTCCGACAGTACGACTCCGGATAGTGGTGAGGGAAGGATTGCGTATCCCAGCCGCGTCTCTGCAAGCTCCAGCGCGGCCCGTGCCTGTCCGACACGTGCCCGCGCCTGCTCGATGGTCTCCTTCCGGGGGCCGCTCTCCACGAGTCTGTAACGTTCCTGCATTTCCCGCAGCGCCGCCCGCGCCCGCTGGATCTCCTCCTGGCGGGGTCCTGCCTCCACAAGCCTGAGCGAAGCCTCCGCTTCCTCGAGTCTCGCGCGTGTCGCCTCGTAGCGTGCCTTCGCCGTGTCATACTCCTGCTGGGCGGCCACCATCTGCTCATGCAGGCGATCGAGCCGCAGGTAGTTCGTCTCGGCGTCCGCCAGCTCCGCGCGGGCCCGGGCGACTGCGGCACGGGCCGCCGCAATCTCCTCCGGACGCGAGCCCGCTTCGAGTTCCGCCAGCGAGGCCCTGGTCCGCTCGACCGCCGCCTGGGCCTCGGCGATCTCTTCCGGGCGCGAACCGGCCTCCAACTCCGCCAGGGCAGCCCGGGCCGATTCGAGTTCCGCCCGCCGGATCGCGACCTCCCCCCGGAGGTCGGAATCATCCAGCCGCGCCACCAGGTCGCCGCGACGAACGATTTCCCCCTCGGAAACACGGCGTTCCATCACACGCCCGGCAATCTTGAAGCTGACCTCGGCATCCGTGACCTCGATGTTTCCCGAGACCTGCAGAGCATGCGGATCCTGCCGCCCGTGCCGGCCCACGTACGGGCACGCAACGACGCCGGCCAGCGCAACCGCGCCCAGCACCAGGAGTACAGTCATCTTTTTCATCGCCGCACCATTGTGAATTCTTGTTCACTTTGTGGACTGAAAAAAACACCGGTCACGCCCGCCCCTCGCCTGATGGGGTCCCGCAGTTCTCCAGCGCGGTCCGATACAGGCTCCACGCCCGTTCTGAGTGCCGCGTAATGTCGAAGCCGCCCTCACTCAGGTGCCACAGAATGGCCGCGGGCTGGAAGAGGCCCAGAAACAGGACGGCGGCCGTTTCGAGATCCACGTCGGGCCGCAGCCTTGACTCCTTCTGGAGGCTCTCGAGAACGCGCCGGATCTCGCCCATGTACCCCGCCATGATCCCATAGACGCGATTCCTCCGATCACCCGGCACCGCAATCACATCTTCCGAGAAGATGACCCGCGGAATGGCGCGATTCTCTCGGATCAGCGTCACGTGCAGCCGGAGGATCAGGTGCAGTTGCTCCCAGCCGTCCTCTGTGCGTTCGTGCGCCGCCTTCACGTTGGCTTCGAGCCGTTCCCGCAGCAGATCAAAGACGGCGTTGATCATCTCGTCCTTATTGCGGAAGTGGCGGTAGATCGCGGACGGGACCACCCCCACCCGGCGTGCTACACCGGCAATGTTGACCCCCCTCAGGCCCCGGCTCGAGATCAGATCGAGGGCCGCCTGGGCGATCTGTTCCTTCCGGATCCGGGTGTCCAGTTTCTCAGCCCGCATCGAAATCCCTTTGTGAATGACCATTCACAATATAGCACACCAACCCCGTTCGGGGCAAATCCTCGTTCCGGCCGGCTTGCTTCGGAGCTCGGCGGTCCCCGAAGTAGCCCTCAAAAACCGCCGGACTACTGTCGGATTTGACTCAGAAGACGCCCGGAGAAGCATTGTTGGATGTCGCGCGGGCGTTGCTCAGCTCATCGGGAGGCCGCCGACGGTCCGTGCCCTGAGTGCGGGAGATGTTTTGAACGAGCCAGACGGCTGGTCGAGGAATACGTTTGCGGTCGCGCCGCGTCGCACTTTGATGCACTGGACCAGGGACACCCCATGCGATTCGTTCGGCGCGCGTTCGGCGCCATCCTTGTGCTGATTGGCCTTTCCATGCTGCTTCTCCTCGTGTCGTTCGTCAGCACGATGCGGGGCCGTCCGCTGCTCGATCCCGCGTGGATGACAGCATTGCGGCGGCTCACGCTCGCGCTCCCCGTCGTGGTCATTCTCATCGGAATCGGTGCGGGCATACGCCTGCACGCCAGATACGGGCGCGCGTACTTCCGGCGTCGACGGTGTCTCATTGAGGCACTGGTCGCGCAGGCTGGCGCGCCTAAAAGCGGCCCGCCTCGACTCCCTGCAGATTGGAGGTGACGACTCGTTACTGGAAACGCATCGTCGCGAAGTATTCGGGCAGGTGGAAATTGGGCTGCGGGTTCTGCACGACCGCCCACGTCAGCCAATGCGGATGAGAGGTGTCATCCCCGCACTTGTAGAAATTCGCCCGCCATGTCACGCCGGAGGCCGGCTGACGTGCGTTGGGGCAGTACTTGGCGATGATGTCGAACGGCACGCGATACTCGACGCACCAGGTGGTCGGTTCCGTCCGTTCAGGCTCGACGATTCGCGGCAGCGTCGAGGCCACCTGGATCCTCGCCAGGTCACCCTCCTCGATAACCACCTTGTCGCGATGCGTCACCTTCTGGAAGTGCACGAGCATCGTCCCGCCGCAATTCATCTCGATGTTCATGTAGCCGTCAGCGATGTTGCCGCTCGGCGAGAAGAAGAACTCCACGCAGCTGTCCTTGCAGACCGGACCCTGGTGCTTCTCCGTAACCGCCCGGACGTATCGGTCGTTCACCTGGAAAATGAGGTAGACCGCCTCGTCGTCGTACTGAACCTTCGCGCGCGTCCGCGGGAAATGTTCCGGCCTCTGCCCCATGTACTGTGTCAGCACAATGGGCGTGACCTGCTGCCACGCCGGCTTGTCCCACTTTCCATCGATCACCACCGCCTTGGAGGCACGGGGCACTGAGAGTGCCACCTCCACGTTGCTGACCTGCCTCTCCATGCTGCTGCACCCCATCGTCGCGATAACCGCTCCGCAGATACACATCGCCGGAAGGATCGCTGCGAGTCTCATCTCTCATTCCTCGAAAGACTGGCATCCCGACGCCGGCGCGGTGCCGACGGGGTTCGTGAGATTAGCAGGAGTGAGCCCGGATGAGAAGGACCCGCCGCCCCGGACGTCAGCTACAGGCCCACGCCCCCGCACCCTCAATCCGTATTCGGCGTGAGCAATCCGGCGCCGTTGTTCACGAGCAGCGAGACGCTTGATGACTCGAAATTGGCGACCGCAACGTCGCGGCCGGTCTTTCCATTGAGGTCCGCCACCACCAGCATCCGCGGACCCACCCCGACCGGATACGCCGTCCCGGTCGCAAACCGACCGTTGCCCGTCGCCAGGAACACGGCCAGGCTGGATGAATTGGAATCCGCCCCGTAGTTCGCCACCACGATGTCTGGCAGACCATCCCCATTCATGTCGGTCGTCGCCAGCGACTGCGGATTGACTCCGACCTGCAGCGTGAACCCGGACATAAAGGTCGCGTTCCCACTGTTCGTGAGGATCCGCACCGTGTCCACGGACGTGTCGTCGAATGTGGCCTCGTCGGCCGCAGCCAGATCGATGACTCCGTCGTTGTTGAAATCGGCTGCCACCACGGCCCGCGGGTGCGAGCCGGCCGACACGCTTGTGCCCCCGAAGAAGAACCCGGCTCCCTGGTTGCGCAGGATGGAAACGGTCCCGCTGCCGGAGTTCGCCACCGCGAGATCGACGTCCCCGTCCCCGTCCAGGTCCGCCGGGGTCACCCATTGCGGGTTGCTGCCCGCCTGCAGGCTCGTCGCCACGGTGAACAGCAGGTTCCCCAGGTTGAAGACAACCGAAACCGTACCGTCCGTGGAGTTTGCGGTCAGCAAGTCAGGCTTGCCATCACCGCTCACGTCCCCGGCGGTCACGTAGACGGGGTCGCTGGCGACGGGACCTGTTCTCGGCGACTCGAAGCTCGCGGAGCCCTTGTTCTTGAGAACCGAAATCGATCCGCCGTGGATCGCGATCAACTCGGGCTTCGTGTCGGCATCGAGGTCTGCCACGGCGACCCCCCGCAGATCCGTACCGATCGCGACCGCCTTGATCCGGCTGAATTTTCCCGCGCCGTTGTTGCGGAGGATCACCACCGAATCGGTGCTGGAGTCGGCAACCGCGAGATCCGCGTCACCGTCCTGGTCCAGGTCGACGGCCGCGATCGACACCGGCGTGCCCACCAGCGTATCGGGGCAGCTGTTGGACCCCAGACCGCACGTGTTCGCGCCGTCATCCCCATCGTCGATGGGATTGCTCGGAGCTGGACACCCCTGCCCCGTCAGCAC
>CAZJTF010000212.1:0-12239 GCA_964548565.1 uncultured Planctomycetales bacterium
AGCCGGGATGGGAAGTGGCTGGCGTGGAGCTGCCGCAAGACCGCTGACTCCGCGAATCATCAGATCATGGCGGTTTCCATTGCAGACGGTCGCCTCATGACGGTGGCCGACGTCCCGTTCTCCATCATCCACACGCAGTTCAGCTGGGGGGCACCGGACGTCATCCTGTTTGCCCGAACGTACCCGGAAGGGGACCACGCACCGCTGAAGCACGAAGGCGAGGCGCACTGCCGGCTCTGGCTCGTCGACCTGACCGGCTCGCCGCCGCGCCCGTTGTACTTCCAAAAACCAGGTGAACTCGTATCCCATGAGTGCTGGTGGACGGAGGACCGTTTGACCTTCTGCGGGGGCCACCACGTTCCGCTCGAATCACATGTGAAGGTCTTCGATCTCCGTACGGGGCGCGTCAGCATCGTCGGCGCCGCCAACTGGTGGCCAAGGGGTCCCAAGGACGACATCGCGAAGCGATCCTGGTGGCACGCGGCGGGATCTGGCGACGGCCGGTGGGTTGTCGCGGACAGTTTTTACGGCGATATCGTCCTGTTCGACGGGCGAACGACGCAGGAGCGTTTCCTGACCGGCGGCCACCGCACGTATGGCAAAGGGCCGCACTGCCATCCAGGATGGGGACCGTCCTCCGACCGAGTCGTCTTCAACTCGGATCAAAAGGGGAATCGGGACGTGGTCATCGCGTACGTGCCGGCCAACTGGGGGAAGGAATGAGATCATGCGCTTGACCTTCGCGATGTTCCTGGTCGTCCTCTTCTCGACGATGTGCGCCGCCGCGGAGCCGACCACGCGGCCTGCGCGCCGATCCATCGCCGAGCGGCTCCAATTACCGCAACTCGAAGCGTTCGATCGCGATCGGACGGCGCTTGCCCGGCGGCTGCGGCCCATCGACGTACCGTACCCGTTCATGCGTGGCACATTCCACATGCACAGCGAGCTCTCGCACGACAGCCGCGGCAAAGTGGAGGAGATCATCGCCGCAGCCAAGGCAACACGGACGAAAATCGTCGGCTTCACCGAGCATCCCAGTGAGCGTGTGGACGTGGTGCAGGCCAACGTGAAGGGCTGGCGCGACGGTGTCTACTTTCTGGCAGGCACGGAGAGTCATAACAGGCTGGACTGGCCCGCGTGGGAAGGTGAGCAGAGTGTTCGCTTCGTCTCGCACCCGGAGGAGGTGCAGGAGTTTGATCGGACGCGCTGCGACGGGATGGAAATCTACAACACGCACGCCGACGCGCTGGATGAACCGATCCGCCGACTCACGGCCGCGCTTCTGGTGAACCTGCCCGCGGTCAAGGCGCATCCCGAAGCGGCGTTCGCTGCATTTCTTGATTACCCGGCGGAGAATCTCGCGCGTTTCGACCGGCTGACGCAGGGGGGGCCTTTCGCCGGCATCGCCGCCAACGACAGCCATCAGAATGTCGGCGTGACGCTCCTGGCGCAGCCCGACGGCAGTCTCCGGGCAATCGATGCGGAGGGGGACGAGATCTGGAAGACGTCGGGCGCGGCCGCAGCCATCCTGCGGGCCGCCTTTGGCCGCAGCGAGACACCCGCCGAGCCTGCCAGGCTCGGATCCGTCCAGTTCGACCCCTACGAGATCAGCATGCGCCACGTGGGGACATACCTGCAGATCGAACAGGTGACGGAGGCGAGTGTCCGGGCGGCGCTGCGGAGGGGGCGAGCGATCATCGCTTTCGAGATCGTGGCGCCGCTGCCGGCCGTTGGCTTCTGGATGGAACGCGCCGGTAAGGCGGTAGGCACCGTCGGCGACGAGGTCCGCTGGGAGTCCGGCCTCGTCCTGCGTTGTGCTCTACCGATGGACGCACAGGTGCGAATCGTGCGCGACGGGGCAACATGGGCCGAAACCGACAGGGCGGACAGCGCCTGGCGCGAGGTTCCACCTGGAACGTACCGCATGGAGGCGTTTGTCTCGCTGGCGGCCGAGCGGTGGCCGTGGGTGATCAGCAACCCGATTTACGTGACCCGAGGAACGTCAACTCAAGGAGAGCCGTGATGAAAAGAGGCATGCTCGCAATCTGTGCGGTGTTCGCCGCGTCAGCGCCGGCCTGGGCCGGATTGCTGGCGTACGTCGAGAAAAAGGATCCGAGTTACACGTGGAAGCAGGTGGCCAGCAGCGAGGCGGATGCCGACCTGCAGTATGCCGAGTTGCAGATGGTCTCGCAGACCTGGCAGGGCATTGAGTGGAAGCATCGTCTGATTGTCGCCCGCCCGGCGGGCATGAAGAACGCGTCGCAGATCCTGCTGATCATCGGCGGCGGCTCCTGGAACGAGAATACGGAGAACGAGCGGATCAATCCGGATTCCAGAGATCTCAAGCTCGCGATGACCATCGCGCGGACGACGCAGATGCCGGTCGCCTTCCTCAGGCATGTTCCGTTTCAGCCGATATTCGACGGGCGCAAGGAAGACCAGATCATTGCGTACACCTTTGACAAGTACCTGCGAACAGGCGACGAGGAATGGCCCCTCCTGCTGCCGATGACCAAGGCGGCCGTGCGGGCGATGGACACGATTCAGGCCTTCGCCGCGAAGGAGTGGCAGCTCAAGGTCTCCAAATTCGTCGTGACCGGCGCATCCAAGCGGGGCTGGACCACGTGGCTGACCGGCGTCGTCGATCGTCGCGTCACCGCCATCGCTCCGATGGTGATCGATGTGCTCAACATGGGCAGCCAGATGAAGCGCCAGCGCGAGGTTTACGGCGGCTACAGCGAGGAGATCGAAGACTACACGAGCCTCAAGATCCAGGACCGCATGGACACCGATGAAGGCAGAAAACTCCTCGAGATTGTCGATCCGTACGCCTATCGCGACCGCCTGACCATGCCCAAGCTCATTCTGCTCGGCACGAATGATCCGTACTGGACGGTGGACGCGCTCAACCTGTACTTCGATGGCCTGAAGGGCGAGAAGTATGTCCTCTACATCCCCAACGTGGGGCACGGGCTCAACGACATGGTCCGCCTGATCAGCTCGGTCTCTGCGTTCTCGCTCAAGGCGGCCGGCAAACTCGAATTTCCCCATCCTGCGTGGGAATTCGAGAAAGGCGACAATGCCATTCGGCTCCGGGTCCGCTCGGACGTCCAGCCGGACAGCGTCACGATCTGGAAGGCGACCTCCGAGAGCCAGGATTTCCGCAAGTCGCGCTGGATGCCGCAGCCGATCGAGGCCTCGGACGGCGCCTGGGCGTACACGCTCGAGCGCCCGGAGAAGGGATACGCAGCCGCCTTTGCGGAACTGCGGTACACCATCGGTCAGACGCCGCTCTACCTGTCCACGACGATGCGGGTCATCCAATCCACTCCAGCCGAGGGCAAACCATGATCCTGCCAGCGATGCTCATGTGCGGAGCGGTTTGCGGCCTGGGAGCGGGTGCGAATGCCGGCCCGACTCTAGCGGCGGAGCTCGTGTTTCCGCTCGACAGTCGCCACAACCACGCGCCCGGCGTGGTCGAGTGCCCGAACGGCGACCTGCTCGTTTCGTGGTACTGCGGGTCGGGTGAACGCAGCGCCGATGATGTCGCCGTGTATGGCGCGCGGAAACGGAAAGGCTCCGCGGAGTGGAGCCGGCCGTTCCTCATGGCCGACACACCCGGCTTTCCCGACTGCAACACGGCAATGCACGTCGACGCAAAGGGCCGCCTGTGGCTGTTCTGGCCGGTCATCATCGCAAACTCGTGGGAGTCCTGCCTGACGCTGTACCGCGTTTCGAGCGTGTACGAAGCGGACGGTCCGCCGAAGTGGGAGTGGCAGGGGCAGGTCCTGCTCCGGCCGGAGGATTTCGAAGCAGAGATGACGCGCGGCCTCGAGGTCCGGCTCGCGATGGCCGGGGCCGAGCCGCCGGACGACGCCCGGGTGCAGGCGAAGATCGAGAAAATGCGCGAGCTGATCAAGGACAAGCTCGCGAGCCGGCTCGGCTGGCAGCCGCGATGCAAGCCGACGGTGTTGCCGAGTGGGAGAATCCTGCTGCCTCTCTACTCTGACACGTACTCGGCGGGGATCATGGCCATCAGCGACGACGAAGGGGCGACCTGGCGGGCAAGCAAGCCGCTCGCCGGCTTCGGCAGTATTCAGCCGGCCGTGCTTCGCCGCACGGACGGGACGCTCGTCGCATACATGCGTGAGAACGGCCCTCTCAAGCGGATCCGCGTGTCGGAATCGCGTGACGAGGGGGTATCGTGGGGGCTGGTAGGCGTGACCGACCTGCCGAACCCGGGCGCGGGGATCGATGCGCTGCGGCTGGCGAGCGGTGCGTGGCTGCTGATCTACAACGATACCACCGAGGGGCGCAACAGCCTGGCCGTCTCGCTGTCGCGCGATGAAGGCGCCACGTGGAAAGTGACGCGCCACCTGGAGCGCCACGAGAAGGGGAGCTATCACTACCCGGCGATCATCCAGGCCCGCGACGGCACGATCCATGCCGTGTACAGCTACTTCGTCGAAGGCGGCAAAAGCATGAAGCACGCCGCCTTCAATGAGGCGTGGGTGTTACAGGGTGATTCGCGATAACGGTCGTCTTTTGCGGAATCAGTCACGCTGACAGGTGCTGGCTATGCAGTTCACCAAAAGAGGCATGTTGATGAAGCATTCAACTCATCCATTTTCATCAACACGTTCAGAGGTCTGACCCGAAGAACGATACCTCGCCTGTACGTGGCCTCGATCGGTCGGGAAGCGTCATAAATCGCGGCCGCTGCGGGTTTGTTTCCATACCCGCAGCGGCCGCGTCGTTGATGTCACCGTCGGCTTGCCGGCGCCCTGGCCGGCGGAGGCTCACGCGTCAATTGGCGCAACCCGGGTCGCCCAGGTTGCCGGCGCCCGTCCAGCATCGCTGGAACGCGCCGTAGTCGTCGTGGTCCACGTCGCCATCCGGCTCCCGGTCCGAAGCGACGCAGTTCGCTGCCCCGCTGTGGGCGATGGCCGGACCCGACCGGCACGCCTTGAACGTGTCGAGGTCGGTCGCATCCACGTCGAGGTCGCCGTCATAGTCGAACGGAATGGTCGGCGGCGTTCCTGCAGGCGGTGCGCCCGGGATGGAGATCTGCGGCGTCGGGCAGCTCGCGTCCGGTTCAACGCCGGCGCCGCTGAAGCATGCCTTGAAGACAGCAAGGTCCGCAGAGTCCACATCCGCGTCGCCGTCCGCATCCATGTCAGCGCACTGGTTTTCGTAACTCAACTGCACGCCGGAGCCGCTCAGGCACGACGTGAAGTGGCCGAAGTCGAATGCGTCGACGTCGCCGTCTTCATCCGAGTCGCCGTAGTACAGGAAGGGCGACGGCGGAATGGGAACGTTCAGAGACCAGTACAGCGAACGCCGCGCGATTTCGCGGCCTTCCGCGGTCATGCGGTGGAAGTTGTGATCGCCGCAGAAGAAAAACACATTGTTGGCCGGGAAGGTCGGGTTGGGGTTGTTGGCGCCGCCGGTCGTGAGGCGGGGCGTTCCGGCCGGCGTCGCGATCAGGCCCCATGGTTTGTGGCCGTTGACCAGCGCACCGTCGTAGCTGCCGGCGATCGCCGAATTCGCCTCCACCGCCAGGATGGTCGCGCCCGCGGCAGCGGGATTGCCCCCACTTGGATAGTGCCGCCACGGATACGCGTACACCCGGACGAAGCCGTTCGAATCACCGAGCCCCGCCACCAGCGGATGCCCGGGGTCCCCATTTGTGCCGGATGGATCGCCCGACGCCTTCAGGAGTCGGATCTGATCCGGGTGCGGGTACAAGTTGCCGCCCCACGGGTTCACAATGCCCGGGTCGGGCGCGCTCGTGCCGCCGCGGAAGTCACCGCTGTTGGTCACGTACATGCCCGCGCGGGCGTCCGCCGTATCCCCGGCGCACGTGTCGAGGGGGTGGTGGGGGAATCCGCCGGCGGCCTCACATCGGCGTTCGCCGCCGACGACGTGCTCCCCGATGACGACGGGGATATCCAGGAGCGGAATACCGTGGTGGGTTGTTGCGCCTGCACTGGTTCCAGACTGCCAGTAGAGGTTATAAACCGTATTGAACGCGGGGCACTCGATGAAGGGCGCGGTGGGCCCATCCGCGTACGCGCCGCGATACGTGTAGTGGTCCATCTCGTACGTGCTCTGATAGACGTCCGCTTTGACGCCCACGCTGTACGCGAGCTGCGCGATCTCGAGGTCACTCACCATCGCGTCGGACCGCTGCGTCGGAAGGGTCCCGCCGTCATCGTTCGGAGCATCCACGCCAGTGCTCGTGCTGGAACCGACGGCGACCCGGTGCGTGTAGGCGGCATTCGGATCCTCGATTTCAAACTTGCGGATCATCGTCTCGTAGACGGCTGAGTGGTCGCCGTTCACCTCGTTGCCGAAGGACGGGTCGAGGCTCCCGTCACGTTCGGTGCGCAGGCCGACGTAGCCTTCCGTCAGTTCGGTGTCCGCCGCGGTGATTGTCTTCGTGTGGCCGGCAACGGGCGTAAAGCTGACAAGTTCCTGCACGGTCAAGGTCAGGTTGCCGCCGACGGCCTGCAGCGTGACGTCATACACCTTCGGCTTGAACGGGTTCACGGCGCCCGGTACGGGCACCGGATCTGTGCGGTCGATCTGGATCGGATCGCCGTTGTCCCAGAGTGCGCCGGGGCCGGTGCTGGCGATCACCGTCTTCACGCCACCCACTTCCTTGACCAGGTCGATCTGGGTCGGACTGCGCGTCAGGACGCTGGCGAAATAGGAGTCACCGAGCGGGCTGATCCGGATGGCGACCGGCCCGCCGAAATCGTCGGAGACAACCCCGCGTGCGACTCCCAGTGTCGAGTTGCTGGACGCCCCCGGGAGCACACGTGCCAGCACTCGGACATCCTTGTACACGTTCTCACCGGCCGTCCGGAGGTAGGACTTCTTCAGCCCGCCGGATCCGGAGCTCGAGAGCAGCAAGTCAGCCCATGCGGTGGTCTTCGAACGCTCCAGCGTGTTGGCACCCGGCTCGACGGACGCGCGGAAGTAGCCGAAGTAGCGACCGGGCGAAGCCCCTCCGATCGGGGTGATTTCCTTGAGCGGCGTTTTGGCCATCAGGTCAGTGTGCACCGCATTCTGGACGTAGTCCGCCAGGGTCTGGAACGCGCTGGCGGCACGCTGCCCGGGGGTGGCCGCGACCGACACCAGCGGGATGCGCCCGAAGAACGGCTTGCGGGCGGGGATGTACGTTCCCGAGTTCCACGCCGTCCACGTTGCCCCGGGGTTGGCCGGCACCGGTGCCGGGTCAAACGCGGTCTGCACGTGGACAACGACGTCGTCGTGGAGCCCGACGCCGGGAACGGTGAACGTCGCGCTCCCGGCCGGCGCGAGGATCGTTCCATCGGGCACGGTCGAGGCCGTGAAAGCCGCGGGCGGCATGTGCGCGCGATTCAGGTCTTCCGCCCGGAAGCTGTTGATCTTCAGGATGCGGTAGCCCACGCTGCTGACGCTGATACTGTCTACCAGGTCGTTCGTGAGCGTCACCTGCACGCTCCCTCCCGCAATTGCTCTGAACTGTACGGTGACGGCCGGCGCATTGCCGGAGGTGGTGCCGTCCGCGCGCCAGCGGAGTTCCGTCGTCCGCGGAACCTGCGGGCCATCGCCGAACAGGGTGAACTGCCGTTTCACGCCGGGGCTGTTGGGGATAACGGCCTTTGTGCCGGTGGCGGTGTTGATCCCCAGGAAACGCAGAATCGTATAGGGGTAAGCAGGGGGGGCACTCTGATCCGTCTCGTGCTGGAGGTTAGGGCCGGCGAACGCGTTGGTCGCCGGGTCCTTGCCGCCTCCGGTGGGACGGACGTGCCCGTCCATTTCGAGCTCAAAGTTGTTCTGGTCGGTCGCGAAGATCTGCTCGACTTCGTGGCTGACGATCCACCCGTGCGCGGGAAGACCGAGCCACCCCACGACGGCCATGGCCAGAAGTGTGGTGACACAACGCCTCATGTTGGACCTCCTCCTCAGGAATGTGGATGACACGCATGCCCGTATAATCACCCCTCCGACCGGAACGTTCCGGCAGCGGAGCTGCGGACAACCTTCAGCACGAGATTACCGAGCAGTTGCGGTGAGACGAGCTGGATTCGCCTTCTGCTCCCTTCTCCTGTTGCCCCTTCCCCTCACGCCCGGTCAGTCAACTTACCGGAAGCACAGCTGCCACCCCGGCGGGCGCGGCGCAGGTGTGCCCAGCCAGAGGGATGTGTACGAGGTCGGCGTGTCGCTGGCCTTGTAATCGATGCCGATGGGGTCGAGTTGGCGGATGGCGCGGTCCCAGTTTACCTTTTCGACGTGCAGATCTCGGAAGGCGACGTTCGCCTTTTCCCGCGCGGTGTAGGTTGGGTCCTTGCGGCGACCGCGCTTATCCACTTCGTACATGTCGGTCGCGGAATTGAGCGTCCCCCCGTGCCGGAACCGCATATTGGCCTTGAGGTTGTGGATCGGGAAGTTGCCGGCGCGCTCCGGGAAGATCCCCCAGTTGTTGTATTCCGCGAGCATGACGGGATTGCCCTTCACGGAGGAACTGCCGGCGGTCACGCTCATACCGAAGCTGCCCCAGAGAAGCGGGGCGGTGAAATCACGCGTGTCCGGCATCTTGACGTTGCCGATCACCGTGCGACCTTTCCAGTCACGAACGGAGAAGTTTGTCCCTGCCGAGACGGAACCGAGGCTCACGCGGATTGTCGTGTCGCCGCGGTTGGCGAGCGGATACGAAAACTCCACGTCTACGGTGTCGTTGTCACCGCCGGGAGAGCACCCGCGGATCTCGTCCTGGATGTTGACCGACCAGCCCTGGCCCACCCGGCTGATCCGATTGAAAGGGCCATCGGGCGATGCTGTCGCGTACGGCCTGCTCGCGCCCGGCGCGCCGTCATACATGTCGACGAGGAAGGCCGGAATGGGCGTCGGGTTCGGGTCGGTCGGGCAGGTGAAGAGCGCCGTCTGACCGCTGGCCATCTTGAGGGCGCCCGCCGCCCAGCCGGCGTTCGTCGGCATCTGGCTGCCGTTCAGGTGCTGCATCCACATGTATGCGGAGTCACCCGCATGCTTGAGCCGCGACGCGCAAACCACCGCGCGGCTCGCATCGCGCGCCCCGATCAGCGACGGCAGCAGGATCGCCACCAGCAGTGCAATGATCGCGACAACCACCAGCACTTCGATGAGCGTGAACCCCGCACAGAGAATTCCCTTCCTGCCGGGACAGCGCACAAATCGCCCGTGCTTTCCTGACTCGGCCCTTGATCGCATCACAGCCTCCCATGGCAACCGGCTCTGCCGGCCATCCGCCAACCGGGTGACTCCCGTTCAGAAACGCAGAGAAATGCTTCTGCTGTGCCGCCCCGAAGTCTGCTCACTGGTGCTGCTGACAATGCGGCCGCTGACAATCGCCATGCGTGGCTCGGCGCGGCGGGCGACGTATGAGCACGCACGACTTGCTCGCGGGCAGCGCCGCTCCGTCAGTCACGCATCATCGCGTGCTCTGTCGCTCCTTCAGGTCCGGAGCGTCAATCAGGATGTCAAATACCAAGAACAGCCCACAGATGAATTGAATCCGCTGGTGGCGAATCTGTCAGAATGATAAGACAGCAGCGGCGCGAATGCAATAATCTTTCGGCGAATCCTTCGTTTTTCGCATCGGCTGACCGGCTGGTCTCGCAAGCCATTGCACTGTTGGAGGTTGTACGCCCAGTCTGCGCACCCTCCAGCAGGGAAGAGCGACGACCGTGCATGAAAAGATATATCAACTGGTGGGAGTTATCGGCTGTGTCTGTGCTGTTAATGAGGCGCGCATGTATACCTCGAATTCCACTACCCTTGCGGTCGGTGGCGGTTTGTCGTCGCCGGACCTGAGCTCCGCACAATGGTGCCAATACAGTGGCACTGTCAGCAACAAGGCTGAGCGCGCGGGGCACTCCGCATATGCGCCGCAGCTGGACGGTGGGACTATTCGGTGCGGGTGCGGGGGCGCGCCTGGAGATCAGACGGGCGGACTCCCTTCTTATGTCCGCCAAAGCCGAACGGCAGAGGCTTGTATGCGCCGACGAGATCCACCCGCGATTTGGCGTCAATCCGGTTTTCCAGGCCGACACACCAGTAAGCGGCATGGACCAGGAGACGCCGCACCCCGGGGCTACTGAGGTCCACCGACGATCCCATCGTGGTCGTGAACACGCGACCCGTGCGATTCTTCTCACCCTGATATGTCTTCGTCCACGCGATCGGCATCATCGGGTCATTCTTCTCGCCGGAAACGGGCTTGGAGTCCGGCTGCATTCCCTCGAGAACCTGCCCGAGCACCAGCGGTTTGCTGTCGCCAGGCAGCGGGAGTCGCACTGTATACACGTCCGTGGGGCCCCAGATGTCCTCGCATCCGGCGACGATGGGGTGGTCTTTCGCCTGCGGGGCAATGACGCCCCGCGTGCTCTCCTTCCCGTGGTGGCCGTGGTGGTTGATCCAGGTTTCACCGAGGATCCGGCGTCCGAATCCGCCTTCCCAGCCGTCCTCCTTTGAATCCCAACTGTACCGCGCGTAGGTGGCATCCTTCGGGAATTTGAATGCGTGCGTGGCGGTCCGCATGCCGATGATTGGCCGGCCCGCATCCACGTAGTTGACGACGTGCCGCATCTGCTCGTCCGCGAGATTGCGGAAGCGGGTCGCGATCATCATCAGGTCCGCCGTCTCGAGCGCTTCAAGCCCGGGGATGTTGTTCGTGATGACCGGGTTGATCGTGCCGTCGGCCGGGTCGATCGCAAAGAGCACGGTGCATTTGAACCCGTGGTGACGCGCGAGGATCCGCGCCAGCTGCGGCAGGGCCTCTTCGGAGCGATACTCCTCGTCGCCCGAGATGAGAACGACGTGCTTGCCTTGTCCCGGGCCGCTGCGGCCCTCGTACGTGACCCAGGGGTCCGCCGCCGCCGCAAGGTTGCCGATCATGAGCACAAGAGCCAGCGTTCTCATCGTTCGTCCCTCTGGTATCAGGAATCCCTGCACGTCCGGGCGACAGTGTATCCGTCGGCGCTCCCGCTGAGAACGCCTCGCCTTCGTGAATCGTGAGATTCCTCTCCCACATCAGTGACCCCAGATCTGCGGGGTTTCCTGTTCCGCGCACTCGGCTTGGTCTCCTGTTCCATGTATGATGCCGCACGGGGGGCCGTGCGATCGTCACGATTGCATGGATTCGGCACGAGAGCACCGCCATCCATTCGCACGGAGTGACTGCATGTCGCCGCGGACTGCCTTGCTTCTTCCGATCTGCCCCGTGATTGTCTACGCGTCGAACAATGAGCCACTCACGGTGGACGCCGGCGCGCTCCGGATCGTGCTGGATCCGGCGGGGTACGTCGTCAGCCTCTCCGATGCGATTCGCCATCAGAACTTCGCCGGTGCGGCGAGCCGGCGATGCTGCGGCGCGCGGTGACGCAACCGGGATGCATGGAAAGTTGCCGGACGCGGGGGGTTTGAGGTCTCTCCGGGTGCGCCGCGGCTGGTCATCGATCGAACACGACAAGGGCGGTGGCGGAACGGGCGGTTTGCTGCCTTGTTGCTGAAGGTGCTGCCGCGGATAATGCGGCACGATCCGTTCAGAGCGAACCGCCCGTCCACACCGAAGAATTGGAGGCAGCCTGTGAGCGAGAGCAAGAATCAGCCGTCACGACGTGATTTTCTGAGCACCACCGGCAAAATCGCCGCCGTGTCCGCACTCGGATACGGGGCGGTGCCCGCGGTTCATGCGGCCGAGAACAACACGATCAAGGTCGCCCTCGTCGGCTGCGGCGGGCGAGGCACGGGCGCTGCCCTGAACGCGCTCTCCACAAAGAGCGGCCCCACCGAACTAGTCGCGATGGCTGACGTGTTTGACGCGCGGATCCAGTCCAGCCTCAAGAAGCTCTCGGATCAATTCGGTAAGCAGGTCCGAGTCGCCAAAGACCGCCAGTTCCTCGGATTCGACGCCTACCGCAACGCGATCGACGCACTGGACGGCGGGGGCGTGGTGATTCTCGCCACTCCGCCCGGCTTTCGCCCGCTGCATCTCGAATACGCGATCGAGAAAGGCGTCCATGTTTTCATGGAGAAGGCGTTCGCGGTAGACGGCCCGGGAATCCGCCGCGTACTCAAGGCGGGCGAGGAGGCGGACCGCAAAGGGCTGAAGATCGCCGGCGGGTTGATGAGCCGGCATTCTCCGCCGCTGCAGGAGGCGGTCGGGCGGATTCACGAAGGCGCGATCGGCGACGTGATTACCTGCTGGT
>CAZJTF010000213.1:0-12214 GCA_964548565.1 uncultured Planctomycetales bacterium
CTTCCGAAGTAGTCGTAGGCGGCACCATCGACGGCGATCAGCTTGGCTGCTTGTATCGATGTCGTCGCCCAGCCGCCGGCCGGCTTGTCGAAGACGTATGCCGCTCCCTGGCCGGCGCTGGCCCCGACGTTCTTGTGGTACGCACTGACCGCGACGGTTTCGCCCCAGATTGCGACCGAGTATCCAAACCAGTCGAGGTTTGAGGCATCGGAAGGCGTCAGCCTGGCGGTCTGAAACATGTCCGCCCACCCGCCTGGCGGCCTGACAAACACGTAGGCGGAGCCGGATGAATCGCCGCTGTCGTCGTCGCCATAGGCCCCGACGACCACGGTGTCGTCCGAAACCGCGACCGCACACCCGAGGAAGTCGCTGGCCGCTCCGTCGGAGGCCGTGAGCTTGGCCGTGTACGCGGAGGTCGTTGCCCAGCCGCCCGCCGGTTCCGTGAACACGTACGCGGAGCCCTGGTTGCTGTTGGCGCCGACATCATCGAAATAGGCTCCGACTACGATGGTCCCCGGGCCAACTGCAACTGCGTACCCGAAGTAGTCGCTCGCGGCTCCGTCGGAAGCGGTCAGTTTGGCGGACCAGGTGGACGTCGTGGACCAGCCGCCGGCGGGCCTGACGAACACATACGCCGAGCCGGACGCGCTGCCGGCGTCGTCATCGGCGTAGGCCCCGACGACGATCGTGCCGCCCGAGATCGCCACTGCGCATCCGAAGTAGTCATTGGCAGCCCCGTCGGACGCGGTCAGCTTGGCAGTGTGCGTCATATTCGTCCAGCCGCCGGGCGGCCTCACGAAGACGTACGCCGAGCCCTGGTTCGCGCTCGCGCCGACGTCGTCGTAGTACGCGCCGACCACGATGGTGTCGCCGGAGATCGCGACCGAGCGACCGAAACGGTCGGATGCGGTGCCATCCGCGGCAGTCAGCTTCGCCAACTGAGTCCAACCTGCGCCGTCCCAGCGGTAGACGTACGCCGTGCCCCTGCTGGAGCCATCGCCGTACGCGCCGACGACGGCGATGTCGCCTGAGACGGCCACGGAGTAGCCGAAAAAGTCGCTCGCCGCGCCGTCGGAGGCCATCAGCTTGAACGGGCCGCCGCATTGTGCTCGCGCAGCGGTGGGGCAGAGCGGAACGACAAGAGCCGGGAGGCAAATGGCTGCAAAGACGCTCGTGGTGCGCGACATGGTGCTTCTCCTCACCATTGAAGGGAGGGTCACGGCTGCTTCCAAATGACAATGGGCGTCACCTCGGGGCGGACGGGCCGGGGCACATTGGGTCGGCTCGAGCACTCAGGCCTGGGGTGCGGGCCGGGTTCTGCCCGACGTATCGTGTGCGGCGGGCGTCACCGGGGCCGCACTCCAGTCTACCATCCCGGAATATGTGGCAGAAGTGGAAAAGATGCAGGTGCACGGCGCTTGTGCGCGACACCGCGGCAACGTTAGCGCGCTGGAGTGCGGCTGGGAGCCGGGCTCCCTTCAGCCAGCGACCGATAACAGCCGGAGAGGAGAAGAACTGCCCGCCACTTCGCGAAAAGAGCGTCGGCCGTCTTCCCGCCCGATTCAACCCGGCAGGAAGGCGGCCGACGACGAGAATCGCTGGTCAGACGCGGATGCAACGCAATCACATCCGCCGTCCCCTGTTCAGCGTTCCGGCTCGCAAAGGGGCGTGCTCTCCTGAGACCACGGCACGGCCGGACGGGTCAGGCAGTTCTTGAACGCGGTGAAATCGAACTCGTTCACCTGATCATTGAAGTCGCGGTCGAAGCAAGCGCACGGGTAACCCGGAAGGCTCGGGATTCCGGGAACGTTCCCCGTGTAGCATCGCTGGAAGTCACCGAAATCGTCCATGTCGACGTCGGTGTCCGCGTCGGCGTCCGCCCAGATGAGCAGGTTGCAGCCGCGATCGATGAACGGGCCGGTTCGAACGTAGTCTGCCCCGAACCCGTGGAACGTATTGACGCCGCCGCCGGTGGTTTCGAAACGGATTTCGATCGTCAGCAGCGGCGGGTCTGACATGTACACGTACCCGTCCGGTACCTCCACGTTGTAGTCGGGGTCGGCGAACAGCCCATCGCGGCTGTTGTCCTCTTCCCACGCGGACGGAATCGTGACCTCCGCGATGACAGCGTCGGTATCGCTCCCGTCGTGCAGGATGATGCGGGCCGTATTCGGCTGAAAGGGAGTGCCACCGAGGATCGCAAAGTCCGCGCGAACGTTGAACCTGTTGACGGCAGGCGCGCCGATCGTCTGAAAGATGCTGTCGCTGCCCGGTCCGTTTCGCGCGAGTTGACGCGTGACGTAATGCTTGCCCTCGATGCCCTTCGTGTTCGTTCCGTCGCAGACCGGGAAGAAGATGTCACCGTCACGCACGTACGCACCGTCGCCGCTGTTGATGCCGATGTCCCAGTGTTTGGGCTTGGGGTTGTTGCGGGAGCCCCCGTTGCAGGGGTCCTCGCCCACGTTGCCGAAGTAGTCCTCCTCGAAACTGCCGTTAGTGATCTCCGCCAGGTACACAAGGAAGCCCTTGCGCAGCACGTCGTTGTTGACCTGGTTGCAGGGGTGCGAGCAGACGATCGAGTACCACCCGGCCTCGGCGTTCGCGAGGTCGAAGGTGACCTTAAGGTCTTCGCCGACCATCGTCAGGCCAGTCCCGACGATCGGATTGTTGACGCTGCCGGGCAGGTTGCCGTTGTTGTGATTCCGCTTGATCAGCCGCACGCCGGTGATGGAACCGAGATTCGTGCCCGTCAGGAGAATGTCGTGGACCGAACCGCTCTGGCCGCGGTCGTGCACCGCCGTCGCCAGCGTTGCGGGGTCGGAGGAACAGGCTACCTCGACTGCCTGCGAGAGAATTGCATTCGGGCAGGGCGCCGATCGCGTTCCCGTCACCGTGTAGTAGCCAAGGGGTACGCCCGAGAAGTTGAATTTCGCGACGATCGTCGAAGCCGTCTGGCTCTGGACCTCGCCGACCAGCGTGGGGGTGCCGGTCTCATGCTGGAGCGTGACGCCGGTAATCTGGTCGAGGTTCGTGCCGGAGAAGGTGAACGTCTGGTCGCCGAGGTCGGGCGGGGCGGTGAGCCGGTTCGGGCTGACGGACGTGATGTTGCTCGGATTCACGCAGGTGGTGATGGCGTCCACGAGCGAAATGGAGTCGAAGTATGCGGCAAAAAAGAGGTAGTCCCACGTCGGATCGACGCCGGTGTAATGGATGACAACTGTCACCGTCGGGGACGTCGGCGTGAAACCGTAGCTGAAATGTGTCCAGTTGAAGCCGCCCTCGGTCGTCATCGTCCGGGTGAAGGCCGCGAGCCCGCCGTTCACCTGCCCGGGATCCCACGGCCCGTCGATCACCCGGACCTCCCATCGGGCCGTGCCGTTGAACTTCCCGTCGAGCCCCACGCCGCCGGCCACGTCGCCGGAAACGATGTGCAGGTGGCCGGGTGTGACCGCTGTCTGCTGGTATGCACCGTAGTCGCCGCCGGCGAGGTTGCCGCCGTAGCTTTTCGTCAGGAGGTAGCTGCCGCTGGTTGTGGCTGGTCCGGGTGTGTAGACGCCCCCAGAGGCATCAACCCCCGGTCCGCCGATCTGTGGCCCCGGGGCATTCAAGGCGTACGTCACCCAGGGGCTGAGCCCGCCGGTGTCGAAATCGCCATTCGTCAGGAGGTTCTGGGCCAGGACAGGCGTGGGCGACAGGGCCAGGCAGAGCAGAAAAAATGTTCTCACGTCGCTACCCTCCGATGCGCGTACAGAGGACATCGTGCGGAACCGGGCACGCGCTGCCCGTCGCACGCCCCCACTATACACGAGCGATCCGCGCGCCAAAAGCCTCCGGCCAGTGTGAACTTCCTTCCTGATGCCGATGACGCGCATTGAGAGGCGGACGGAGCGCCGGGGCGACGCGGGCACTCGGGAGCTACCGGGAGGCAAGTTCATGCCGCCGTGGAGTTTAGGGCCGGCGGGGTGCCTGCAGGGGCGAGGCATGATCTGCTGGTCCCGGGCCACGACCCGTGCCGGGGCGAATCCCGCCAGGCGTGTGAAGGCGCCGGCCCGCGCCGCGTGTTAGAATTCCGCGCCGGGGAGCAAAAGACTGCTGGAGACATCATGCAGCGGATACTCTGGACGGCTCTCGCTCTCGTACCGGCCCTGGGGACGTGCGCTCAAGGGCAGACGGTCGGGTCGCCCGGCCAGTCGGCTGTGTCCGCCGCACCCGGGAACACGACGCGCCCGACTCTCAAGAGCAGGCCCTCGGTGATCATCACCGGCTGGAAGGGGCATTCCGACAAGGTGCAGGTCATCTCGACAGGCGGGCTGATTTTCCTGCGGCATGACGCTCCCGGGCCGCTGCAACTCGTGCCGGCCCTGAGCCGGGCGCCGGTGGATGGCGAACCGGCAGCCGGGATGCCTCGGACGCTGCCGTCCTGGTCCGAACTGCGGCTCCTGCAAGGCAGCATGCCCGGGGTTGAGGCCACGTGGGAACTGGACGGGCTCGAACTTCGGCAGGTGACGTTCTGCACGTTGCTCGAGGCCTCGCGGCTGCGGACCGGGCGCGAGGACCTGGTTGCCCACGTGCGGTATACGCTCCGCGGCACGACTCCGGGCCAGCAAGTTGTGTCGCTGTGGGTCCACTTCGGTGCCCCGGCGGACGAGCCCCCCGGTGAAGGACTGCTCCAACCGTATCCGCGCGTGTTGTCGTGGGACGGCCAGGTGATGCGCGAGCCCGACGGGCGTATCGCCGCCCGCCTGGACGCACGGGGGAGCGACATCCGTTTCCACCGTCTGGTCTGGTCGGACCCGCCGGCCACGCGCCCCGCGGGAGCGGAATCCCTGCGGCACAACAGCCTCCGGATCGACATGCGGCTCCGGCAGGGGGAATCGCGCAGCGTGGAACTCAGCGTGCCGTATCGCCCGCTGCTGGTGGAACGCCTGGATTCCTTCCGGCGCATGGTGTTCGACGAGCAGTTCGCTGTGTTCCGCGCATCGGGCGAAACAGAATCTCCCCCACGCTGACATTGAGCACTTATTCCGATGTGGCGGCGGCTGGGCGCGTCGTGGCTGTACCTGGCGGGGCGGGGTGCGTGGCGGCGGCCTGGAGATAGCGGAGATTCTCGCGGACGGCCTCAGGGGAGTAGCTGATCACGATCCAGCCGTCTGTTACCGCGACGGCGGGACCGGCGAGCCCCAGTTGCAGGTACCAGATGCCGTCCGGGTCGCGGCCCACGCGGGGCGAGAGCGTGAATGCCGGGCGGGTGTCGGGAATCGCGCGGTTCACCGAATCGCGCCAGGCGGCCATGGCGCCGTCGATGGTCTGGCGGACGAGCGCCGGGTCGCCCTTGATCTCGATCCAGACCGTGACCAGCAGCGGCAGCCCGAGCGGGTGCGGCGGCCAGGTGTGAAAGATCAGGTGCTCGCCAAGCCGGTCGATGATGCCATCGTTGACGTCGAACCCGTACTCGCGCTCGATGTAACTCCAGCCCAGCAGGAGGCGGTTGCGCTTGGATTCGGACTGGCTTTCCATGTAGGCGTTGCGGGCGTCGCCGAACGTTTTCGAGAGCGGCAGCCGGAACGCGGCGTAGCTCGACGCTTCCGGCGGGATCAGCGCGGCGACCTGTGGGGAGGCGACATTCGGGCCCGTGAGGATCCGGTAATGCTCGCGCCCATCGGTTTCGCGCGCGGCGACCTCGCTCCGCAGGGCGCGTCCCTCGAAGCCGATGCTCCAGAGCACCTGGGCGACGTTCTGAAGGCCGATCGCCCGCATCACCTGCTCGGGACGGCCCTCGACCACCTCGCCGACCCGCGCGTGAATCCGTGCGAGATCCACAAAGATCTCAATGCCGCTGGTTTCGCCGTGGCATCGCGCGTGGGCCTGCCGGAACCAGGCCGACTTCTGCAACGAGTCGGCACGCCCGGCGATCACCTCGACGATCCGCGCGAACGCCTCGTCGCCGAACCCGACGACGAAGAGTCCACCCACGTTCGCCCAGCGGGCGACGGCCCATTCCGGCAGCCGGTTGTCGCTGAGACGCCAGCATTCGACGCCACCGATCATCTCCTGCTCAATCTTGCCGGTCTGGGCGCTGGTGTACGTCATCAGCAGGTCGCGCACGCGGCGCTCGATGTCTTTCTCGCTGCCGCGGGCCTCGATCACGAGCCCGGCCTGCAGTGTGTTGAGCCGATAAATGTCGCGTTCGACGCGGCGCGAGGTGACGTCGAGCAGCATCGCCACATGGGGGCGGCGTCCGAGCAGCGGGAGACTGCCGACGATGTCGGCGACGATGCGGCCCTGGGCAGGGATCACGCCCATCGCTTTCAATGCAATGATCCAGCCGGAGAGTTGATCGACCGTGCTGCCCGGCGGGCTTGTGAGCATCTCGGGGGAGGGGCGCCCAAACCAGGCCGCCATTGCGTCCGCGGGGACAAACTGCTGGAGCGAACGTTGATCCGGGGCCGCCGCTGCCGTCAGCGCGACCAGGGCAACACACAGCGATGTCATCATGCGGGATCTCCGGGGCACCGGGTCACGTCGTAGCTGATCAGTGCCCGCTCATCGGATTGTACACCGCCGCTGCGCCCGGTGCTGCCCGGAGGATCAGATTGCATGCGAATGAGCGGTGTCGGATGCTCTGCCGGGGATCAGCCGGGGCTCTGCAGGGCAAACGCCGCATGCACCGCCGAGAGCACGCGGTCGTGGACCTCTTCGAGCGAGCCGGTGAGCCGTACGCCCGCTGCGCGCTGGTGGCCGCCGCCGCCGAGCGTCCGCGCGACGGCTGCCACGTCGATGGTGCGGGGAACGACCTCGGGCGACTTGCTCCGCAGGTTCACGCGGACCACGCCGTCGGCCGCATCGCTGAGCAGGATGGACACCGCGACGGTGCTGACGCCCATCGGCTCGTTAACGATGTCCTCGGTGTCGGACGGCGTCGCGCCGGCGCGGTCAAACATGTCGCGCGTGACGGTCATGACGGCGATCGTGTCGCCGCCGTGCAGTTCCAGCGTAGCGAGGACCTGGGACATCAGGCGCAGACGCGCCGGCGAGTACGACTCGATGAGGCGCGAGTACATCAGGTCCGGACGCACCCCGGCGTCGATCAGCGCCGCTGCCGCGCGGAGCGTCCGTCCATCCGTGTTCGAGAAGCGGAACCATCCGGTGTCGGTTGCCATCCCGGAGAAGAGGGCCTCGCACGCGATCCCGTCCAGCGGCCACCGCATCTGTTCGGCCCATTCGTACAGCACGCCGCAGGCAGAGGCGGCGGTCGCGTCGATCAGATAGAGAGCCTGCGGGGCCGCCCCGCGGAGGTCGTCGCGCGTGGCGTGGTGGTCAACGATGATGCGCGGCAGGGTGCTGGCCTGCAGCCACGGGGCGATCGGCTCGAGCTGCGCCCAGCTGCAGGTATCCACGACGAGGACGCCGTCGAATCGCGCCGCGAGCGCTTCCGGGGGGAGCCGTCGCAGGTTCGTGTAGCTGCACACGTGATCGAGGAAGCAGTATCGCGCGGGAACCGCGTCATAGAGCAGCGGTACCGCGTCGCCTCCCAGTGCGCCGATGATCTGGTTCATTGCCGCCACCGCACCCAGCGCGTCGCCGTCGGGGCGATCGTGCGTGAGAATCAGCGTGCGTTTCCAGCTCACCAGCAGGTCGGCCGCCTGCTTCCAGTCGTCTGGCGTCATCTCGAACCCCATGCGTTCGGCGCCGCTGAGGCGGGGCGCTGATTTCGTCCGTCACCGGCCGGACCGTATACTTGCGGGCAGGGTCGGGGACGCAAAGGTCCGCGCCTCGGGCCGCCTCGCAGCGTTTCGCCCGCATCCGGGCGACGGCCTGACCCTAGCGGCTGGGGTGGTCGGTGACAAGCCAGGCTTCATCCACGAGACGCCGATGCCCGCGCCGTATACCGTGATCTTCGTCTGCACCGGCAACAGCTGCCGTTCGCAGATGGCCGAGGCGCTGCTGCGGTACATGGGGCAGGGGCGCTTCATCGCCCGCAGTGCGGGCTCGCACCCGGCCTCGCGGGTTCATCCCCTCGCGACCGAGACGATGCGTCGCATGGGCGTGCCGATGGAGGGCCAGCATCCCAAGAGCTGGAAAGAGGTTTCGGCGCGCCCGGAGGACATCGTGATCACCGTGTGCGACGCGGCCGCCACGCAGCTCTGCCCGGTGCTGCCCGGCCACGAAACCACCGCCCACTGGAGTCTGCCGGACCCGACATTCGTGTCCGGATCCGAGGAGGACCGCCTGGGCGCGGCCGGCGAGGTCGCGCGGACGTTGCAGCGATGGCTTAGCCGGCTGATCGCACTGCCCATCGACGCGCTGTCGCCGGACGAGCTTCGCCGGCGGCTCCAGCAGATCGCCGACGCCTGATCCGCGCAAGCAAAAACCCCGGGGAGCCACCGGGGCGTTTGCTGCGGAGGGAAGGGACTCCGGCAGAGGAGGAGGTTCAGGGGCCGATCGCGACCATGCCGGTCTCGCCGGTGCGGATCTGGATGCAGTCATCCATGGGCAGGACAAAGATCTTTCCGTCTCCGACCTTCCCGGTCTCACCTGAGCGTGCCGCCCGGACGATGGCCTCGACCGCGGGTTCGACGAACGCGTCGTTCACGGCGATTTCCAGTTTCAGTTTGGGCAGCAGTCGGACCGCCGTTTCGGTTGCGCGGTAGACTTCGGTGAAACCGCGCTGCCGCCCGCAGCCCCGAACTTCGCTGACGGTCATGAGGTACACGTCCACCTCGGCAAGCGCCTGCTGCACGTCCTCGAGCTTCTCGGGCCGGATAATCGCAGTCAGCATTTTCATGGGTACACTCCTATCGCTGGTTAAACCACGTCACGCGACTCCGACCGGCGCTGCCGACGCCGCCGGTTCGATCGGGGCGTCGTTCACCAGACGGGCCGCGGCCCCCGGTGAAACGGCCTTGAAGAGCTGCTCGAGGCTCTGGCGGACGGATTCCCTGTCGCCGCCGCGGAAACGGAACCGGTTGCCGCGGATCATGCTCACCTTGGAGTAGACGTTCTTGAAATCGCCGGAGGGCGGTCCGCCGTTGTCCTGGCACAGTTTCCGCCAGTGCGCAGTCATTTCAGCCGGGTCCACGCCCTCGACGGAGACGGTGAAACGGTCCCAGGTCATCGGCGGGATGTTGGCCGGACGCGGTTCGCGGCTGATGTAGGCGATCGTTTCGCCGCTGCCGATGTGGTACGCCCGCTCGCTGTGCTGCGAGAGGTCCATCCCAGGGATCTCCTCTTCCTCTGAAGCCCGCAGACGCGACACGGCATTGATCGCGACCAGGATGACGAGCGTCCCCACGCCGCAGTAGGCGTACGTGGCGAGGACCGCGAGCAGCTGCTTCCAGACCAGGGCGGGGTTGCCGTACAGCAGGCCCCCCTTGATGTCCGGAGAGAGCGTCAGCGACGGGATGGCGGAGTTGATGGCGGTGCTGGCGAACACGCCGGTCAGCAGGGCGCCGATCGTTCCGCCCACGAAATGCACGCCGACAACATCCAGGGCGTCGTCATAGCCCAGGCGGGGCTTGAGACTCACCGCTGCGTAGCAGATCACGCCGCCCAGGGCGCCGATCACGATCGAAGCGGCGGGCGTGACGAAGCCGGCGCCGGGTGTGATCGCGACGAGGCCGGCGACCGCGCCCGAGGCGGCGCCCAGGATGGTGGGCTTGCCGCTTTTCGCCCACTCGGCGAGAAGCCAGCCCAGCGTCGCGGCGGCGGCGGCCGTATTTGTGTTGATGAATGCGACCGAGGCCAGTTCACCCGAGCCGAGGGCGCTGCCGGCGTTGAACCCGAACCAGCCCACCCACAGCAGCGCGGCGCCGATGACGGTGAAGGGCAGGTTGTGCGGGGCCATCGCTTCGCTGCCATAGCCGAAGCGCTTGCCGAGGTAGAGAGCGGTCACGAGAGCGGAAATGCCGCTCGAGATGTGGACGACGGTGCCGCCGGCGAAGTCCAGGGCGCCGATCTTGGTCCCGATCCAGCCGCCACCCCAGACCCAGTGGGCCAGCGGCAGGTAGATGAACGTCGACCACAGCAGCATGAACGCCGCGAACGGGGCGAACCGCATGCGCTCCGCGAACGTGCCGGAGATCAGGGCCGGCGTGATGATCGCAAACGTCATCTGGTACGCGGCGAAGAGGATCTGCGGGATTGTCGGGGCGAGCGAATGCGACGAGCCGGTCGTGTTCCGCATGAAGAGGAAATCGAGCCCGCCGATCAGGCCGCCCTTGTCGGGACCGAAGGCCGCCGAGTAGCCGTAGACGACCCACGTCACGCTGATCAGCGCGGCACAGAAGAGGCTGTGCATGATCGTCGAGAGGATGTTCTTGGACCGCACGAGCCCGCCGTAGAACAGGGCGAGGGCCGGGATCGTCATCATCAGGACGAGCGCGGTGCTCGTCAGGATCCAGGCGGTGTCGCCGGTGTCGAACTTCGGCGCGGCCGCGGCTTCCTGTGCAAACAGGGGTCCTGCGGCGCCGAGCACGACGGACATGACGAGGGACACTCGCAGCCAGTCAAACGATCGCATCACATCTCCTTTCGGCAGCCGGCGCGGGCCGCGCGCTCGGACAGCGCCCGGGAATGCCGTTTTCGGCACGCCCGGCCACAACGTCTCTCAATTCGGGGTGTGCGACTCGGCCGGAGCCGCAGGCGACCCTCCACCGGCGTGCAACCGGCGGTCAGATCCCAAGCGATACCCGCACGGGCGGGACATGAGATCAGCCAACAAAGAGCAACTGCCGTGCCGCACAGGGGCGAGAGCTGAATGGCCGCGGAACGGGCTGAAAAGCTGCTCGGCTGCAGGCAAGCAGGCTCGAGGACTGCCCGAGTATCCGGCAGAAGTGCCGCTGGTGCCTATTGCGCGGGCATGCTGCCGCGTTGGATCCGATCCCGGGGCGATGCATCGCGGCGGTCAGCGGGCGGCGAATCGTTGGTAGATTCCGACGGCTGATTGACTTACCATGCGTCCGCTTTGTCCTGACACCGTCGGATTGAGGAGGATCGGATGCATACCGGAGCCGCCCCCGAGCCCCAACTCGCCCCTTCGCACAAGTCCTGGTACGAAGGCATGACCGGCTATCACTGGTGGGTCCTGATCGTGGCGTCGTTCGCCTGGCTCTTCGACACGATGGATCAGCGGATTTTCGTGCTGGCGCGGGCGCCGGCCCTTTCCCACCTGCAGGGGCTGCCTCAGACGCACCCGGATGTCCTGAAGTACGGTAACTGGGTCACGGCCCTCATGATTATCGGGTGGGCGGTCGGCGGCTTCTTTTTCGGGATCATGGGGGATCGCTGGGGGCGGGTGAAGACGCTCTCCGTCTCCGTGCTGACGTACTCGCTCTTCACCGGGCTCTCGGGGCTGTCGCAGCACTGGTACGACTTCTGCCTCTACCGGTTCCTGATGGGATGCGGGATCGGGGGCGCGTTCGCCACGGCGGCGACGCTCATCGCCGAAACGCTGCCCTCGCACGCCCGCGCGTTCGCGCTCGGCATGTTCCAGGCGCTTTCCGCGCTCGGGAACATCGGCGGCTCGCTGGTGGCGCGTTTCCTCATCGTGCCGGACCATTACTACCACCTGTTCGGGCGCGACGTGGACGGCTGGCGCCTGCTGTTCTTCATCGGGGTGGTGCCGGCGTTCCTGGTGGTGTTCATCATGCGGACCATCCGCGAGCCCGAGGCCTGGCTGCGGGCGCGGGAGACGGCCCGGACCTCCACCGAGGAGCGGCACCAGATGGGGAGCATCAGCGGCATGCTCCGGCATCCGACCTGGCGGCGGAACCTGCTCGTGGGTGTTTCGCTTGCGGTGGCCGGCGTGGTGGGTCTGTGGGGCGTCGGTTTCTGGACGCCGGAACTGATCAACGAGGCGCTCAAGGGCGTCGGTAACGCGGAGCGCGTCGGGCAGATCAAGGCGCTGGCCATGGCCCTGCAGGATGTCGGCGCTTTCTTCGGCATGTTCGCGTTCACGATCCTGGCGATGAAGGTGGGGCGCCGGGCGAGCTTCGCCCTGGCGCTGCTGTCGGCGTACGTCGCCGTCGTGTTCGTCTTCATGACGCTGCGGACCGAGGCCCAGGCGTACTGGATGACGCCCCTCGTCGGCTTCACGACGCTGAGCATTTTCGGCGGGTACGCGATCTACTTCCCGGAGATCTTCCCGGCCCGGCTGCGGTCCACGGGGACGGGCCTGTGCTACAACTCGGCTCGGATCTTCACGGCGGTGATCATC
>CAZJTF010000214.1:0-12189 GCA_964548565.1 uncultured Planctomycetales bacterium
CACCACAGCCACAAACAGCGCCCGGGCTTCAGCCATCGGGTATGGATGCCATCCGGGAACAGGGTCTTGTCGGGGGGAGGGCAGAGCGCCGGCACGATATCGGCGTTGACCAGGGTGTTGAGATTCTCCGCCAGCATCAGCACACGCCAGGGGGTGCGGATCTCGCCCGACATCGTCCACCCGTCCGGGTCATCGCGAAATGATGACTTGAGCTGCCACGAGCCCGTCCGCTCGAGCGTCATACCGCTGTAGCCCGTCACGTCGGCCTCGGTGATTGCCGCATAGACTCCGCCGGGCAGTTCAAGCGTGACGGGCATACCAATCCCGTTCTTGAACGTCTCCGCCGGGATGGCGTTTACAGTATGCCGCTCGTGCATGCCCTCGTAGTTCGTCGTGTCCGGGTTGCACCAGGCGCGCGTGCCCTCGGGGACATTCCACGCCACCGCCTCGCCGGAGACTTTTCGTGAGCCGGCTCCCGGGATCATGCACCGATACGCCACGCCCGTGTCGAAGCACCGAATCTCGAGTTTCCAATCCGGTGCGTCCTTCTGCTTGAGGGGGATCATCGCGGCTGTGCCGCGCAGGCGGACCCGGGCGTGATTGCCGCGCCAGTCGAATTCGATCTCCAGTGGATCGATCGTCGCTCGGCCGAGTTCCACCCCTGCGCCAAAATCGACGGCGTCGATCGTCACGCCAATCGGGGAAGGCACCAGGGCCGGTTGCCCGTTGAACTGAACGGCGTGGACGAGGCGTCTGGCGGCGTTTCGGGAAACGCTGACCTGCACCTTCTCGTCGGGGCTTCGGACGGTGATGGCCGCATGGATTGTCGGAGTCATGATTGCTGCCAGAACGAGGATCAGTGGACGCATCGTGGTGGTTGTCCTCTCTCGGTTGTCCGTCGGGCGCTCGAGCGGGTATTCTATCCGCGTTGGCATCAGGACCAGGGGGCTTTAGCGCATTCCGCGTGACGTTCGGCCGTCATCCGGTGCGCCTTCGGATCGGCTGTCCGCCCCACTATAATGCCGCCCCTATGGCCCAGGTGGAGCAGCGCGAAATCGCGACAGAGGAGGAGGAGCAGGCAGAGCGTGCCGGCGCTTCCGGCTCGACGCTGGGTCTGCTGATCCTGGGTGCGGCCATCCTGTGGGGCGGCAGTTTTCTGCTGCGGACTGAGATGCCGCTACTGCGTGTCGGGCGCCCGGAGCACTGGCTGTTCTTCGCGCGGGTGGTTCTGCGAGACCTGATGCGGGCGGGGGGGACGCTCCTGGCGGCTGTGGCCGTTTCGAGCCTGGCGCCCGGTCTGGGGCTGTGGATCCAGCGGATTGTCTTCAACTCGCAGCGCCGGACGTTCCTTGCCGTGACCGCCAGCCTGGCACTGCTGACGTCCGCGCTCTTCAGCTACTTCGGGCTCAGCGCCCTGCCGCATATCCAGGACGAGATCGCGATGCACTTTCAGGCGAAGGTCTTCGCGAAAGGCTGGCTGTACGCCCCGACGCCCCCGCTGGTCGACTTCTTCGACTACGAGTTCATCGTCGTGGACGGTCCCCGCTGGTACGGCAAGTATTTCCCCGGCCCGTCGCTCCTGATGGTGCCCGGTGTCTGGCTCGGGGCGCCGTGGCTCGTGTCCCCGATTCTGGCCGCGCTGGCCGCCGTGCTGATGTACTGGATCGGCGAGGGCCTGATCCACGAGAAGGTCGGTCGCGTGGCGGCCGTGCTGATGGTGCTCTCGCCTTCGCGGATCAGCCTGTTCGCGATGATGATGGCGCATCCGGCGTGTATGGTGTCGCTCGCGCTCTTCACGCTGGCAATGATTCGCCTGGTGCGGAATCCCCGGGCGATCGGCTGGGCGGCGGCGGCCGGAAGCGGTTTGGGGTTCGCGGTGCTGTGCCGGCCCCTGACGGCGTTGGCGATCGGGGGAACCGTGGGGATCCTCGCGGCCCTGAAAATGCCGTGGCGCCGGGTGACGGTGACCGGCGTGGCGTCCTCCGCGATTCCCCTGCTCGTCTGTGTGGGGTTGTTCCTGGGCTACAACAAAGCGCTGACGGGGGACGCGCTGCTGACACCATTCAGCAAGTGGTGTCCGAACGACCGTCTCGGCTTCGGACCGAACGTCGGACTCGACTACATGCCGCCGCAGGACCTCGGTCACTCGGTGCACAAGGCTCTCTTCCGCAACACGTACTTCAGCATTGATTCGCTGGGAACGAATCTCGTGGGATGGGGGCATGTGACGCTGCTGCTGCTCGTCTGGCCAATGCTGCGGTCGCGTTGGAATTGGCAGACGCGGGCGGCCGGCCTGGTGGTGTTGTCGGTCGTTGTGGCGTACTTCTTCTACTACACGCACAGCACGTTTGCCGGGCAGGTCCGCTACTGGTCGGAAGCGATGCCGTTCATGATGCTCCTGCTGGCGGTGGCGCTCGTCAACCTGCGCCGGTGGATGCCGCCGCTGTGCCGCTGGCTCGGTCTACAGCGCCCGATCCGGGTCGGAACGGCGAGTTGCTGGACCTTCGGGCTGCTGATGAGCCTCTGGGCTGTGAAGGCCTCTTACCTGCCGATCTGGGATGAATGCGCGGTGATGTACTGGGGCCAGGGCCCCATGCTCCGCGACATCACGCGGAAGGCTGGCATCGCGAACGCGCTGGTGTTCATTCCTGCGGACCACTTTCGCGAGCATGCCCGGAACCTCAGGTGGGACCACTTCGGCTCCGGCTTCGCCCTGAACGATCCCGACCTGCGCGGTGATATCATTTACGCGCGGGATCTCGGGGACGCCCGGAATGCGGAACTCATCGCCCGGTATCCCGGGCGCTCGCTGTACTGGATTGACGTGGCACTGGACCGTGAAGCCGAACTCCTGCCGCTCGACCAGGTGCCGCCGGAGAGGCGTCGCCGTTAACCTGCAACCGTTCCCCCGGCCCGGCGCCGCTGCGCGGGCCCGGAGATGCAACTGTTATGCCCAAGCGCAACCTGGTGTGGATCGCGATCGGCGCCGTTATCGCCTTTCTTCTCTGGAAAGTGCCGGAGAACTTCGTCCGCCGCGACGCGCTGTACAACCAGTTCAGCCCGCTGCTCGACGTGCGCGTGCAGATCCTGAAAAACTACGTCGAGCCCGTCGAAGACAAGGTCCTGCTCCGCGGCGCGATTGACGGCATGCTCAACCGGCTCGATCCGTACAGCGAGTACTATGACCAGGGCGAGTACGAGCAGTTCCAGAAGCGTACGGAGGGGCAGTTCTACGGGATCGGCATTGAGGTCGTGGAAGTTCCCGGCATGGGGCTCGAGATCGTCAGCCCGATTGAGGGCAGCCCCGCGTTTCTGGCCGGTCTGCGGGCAGGGGACCGGATTGTCGAGATTGACGGGCGGAAGACGTCCGGCATGACACTGGTCGAGGGTGTGCGCCTCATCACCGGCCAGCCGGGCACGAACGTAACGCTCACGATCCGCCGGATCAACGTGGAGGACCCGATTCAGAAGACGATTACCCGCGGACTCATCAAGGTCCGCACGGTTCGCGGCTGGGCACGCGACGAAAACTGGGACTGGGAATACGAGATCGATCCGGAGCATCGCATCTGCTACCTGCGGATCTCCAGCTTCGAGGGGCACACGGCCGAGCAGATCGACATGGTGATCAAGTCGCTGCTCAGCCGTGACCGGCTCCGCGGGCTGATCATCGACGTGCGTGACAACCCCGGCGGTCTGCTCGAGGTCGTGGTTCAGATCACGAACCGATTCGTCGCGGAAGGCCTGATCGTCAGTACCAAGGGGCGGAACACCCCGGAGAAGCCATACCTGGCCATTCCAGGCAGCACATTCCCCGATTTCGCGATGGCGGTGCTCGTCAACCGCGGTTCGGCCAGTGCCTCGGAAATCCTGGCCGGCGCGCTCAAGGACCATCGCCGGGCGGTGCTGGTGGGGGAGCAGACGTTCGGCAAGGGCAGCGTCCAGGAACTCATCCGGATGGATAACAATGCCGGCGCCGTGAAACTCACGACGGCGTACTATTACCTGCCGAACGGCGAGCGCATCCACGGCAAGGGAGTGGCGCCCGACGTGGTGGTCGATCTGACGCCGCAGCAGCGGGCCCGGATTATCGAGTCGCAGATGGCGGTCTACTCGACCTCGCAGATGCCCACCACGACACAGGCCGCGACGACCACCGCGCCGGCGCGCGTGCAGGTCGACATCGAGGCGGACACGCAACTCCGGACGGCCATCGAGATCCTGCGGAAACGAATCGCGTCTCAGCCGAGCGTCAACTGATATGGAGAAGGACCCGCTGAAGGTGGCGGAACTTGCCAAGCGTCGCCAGGACGAGAACTGGCGGTTCCGCTCGGTCCTGAAGATGCTGCCGCGTGCGCGGATCCGGCAGGTGAATGCGCGGGCCCGGATGTACGGTGAGGCGGCGCAGGCAAAGATGGATTGCACGACCTGTGCGGCCTGCTGCCGGAACAACTGGATTCCGGTGGAGGAACACGAGGTGGAGCGCCTGGCCGGCGCCCTGAGACTCTCACCGGCGGAGGTCCGCGCGCTGTACGTGACGCATGACGAGGGCGAGGACGGCATCGACGCCCGCCCCTGCCCGTTCCTGTCCGGCAATCTCTGCACCGTGTACGAGGCCCGCCCGGACTGCTGTCGCACCTATCCCTACATCGGCGGGGACATTCCTTCGCGCTCGTTGCAGATCCTGGAGCGCGCGGAGCACTGCCCGATCGTTTTCGAGATGTGGGAGCGGCTCAAGCAGGACTTCGGGCGGCAACGGTAGCCAGGCGCCGTCCGCTCAGCGCGTCTGCGCTCAGGCGCAGACGCCGAAACGCCCGGCCGAGGCCGGCGAGTAGCGATGCCCGCTGTGGTGCGACTCGGAGACGTCGCAGTGCAGGCCCTGCAGGATGCCGTTCAGGACGGCCTCGACCTCCTGCAGGCCCTCGAGGCCGCTCACCTCGCCCGACAGCACGCCGTAGCGCGCCGCCCGAACGGCGTCAATCAGCCGCTCGAGGTCAGTGGAATCCACCCCGTTCACCGGGACAGCCTGGCCGCAAGAACAGACGGCGTGACCCATTGGAAACCTCCCTGGTGTTCCAGCCCTGGCGCGTGCCGCTAACGAACGGCTGCGGCCGGTCATCAGCCGGCCTCGGAAAGACACGCACCTCGATGTGAAACCAACGCTGCGGCGGAGCAAGCTGCTCCGTCACGGTTCCGCGCGCTGATCGTAGCAGAGACAGCATCCGCAGAGCCAGAAAAATCAGCGTGAAAATGTTCACGAAGGAGGGCGCATACACTCCGCAGGATTGTGCCTTTTTTCACCCAGTGCAGGAAGCCATCCAGGATGCCAGTGGCAGGGCACGATCGAAGGCCGCGTCTACCGGTCGCCCCGCCAGCGCCTGCGCGAGCGCGGCGCTGCGCCGGATCCGCGGAATACGCATGCTGCGGGGCATCCGGCAGACGTGGGTCTCGTGGACCGCGATCCGCAGTTCGTCCGGCTGTTCAGCACGCCGTCGCATCTCGAAGCGGTTTTCGCCGCCCGCCATCTGCAGCGCGAGGATGCCGTGCCAGTCGCTCTCCGAGCGGGCCAACCGCACGCGGACGTCGCCGCCGGACGACCGGAGCCGGTAAACACCGCGCGCCGCTTCCGCCGGTTCCCACCCGAGTTGTCCGCCGAGGAACGCCGCCAGCCATATGGCGTGCGTGACCGCGCGTTCGTGCCGCTGCGACACTTCGATGACGATGTCATCGAGCGTCCGTAGCGTGTCCGCGCCGCATTCATCGAACATTCCGGCGACCTGCTCGCGCCAGCGCGCGATGCGGTACCAGCCGAGTTCACGAACGGCGCAACCCGGCGTCGAGTCGAGGTGAGAGAAGGCCTCCCGCCCCGCGTCCACGATCAGGCGTACACTCAGGCTTCGGAGATCGCCGAAGATGCCCGCGTGTCGCGCCGGATCCAGCGTCCACCACGTGTGGACCGGCACTTCCTCCTCCAGCAGCGGCAGGATCGTGCGTCCCAGGTCTCCCGCGTCTTCCAGCGACGTGCGGAGAACGATCTGCTCGGCACAAACCTGGGGTTCACCAGGCTGTGGGACATGGCAGACAGCCGAGACGCTCGCCCGGATGGCAGCGCTGTCAACAGAGGGATCATCGAGCACAAGCAGCGTGCGCGCGGGAAAGACGGTCGCCAGCTCCGAGAGGGATTCCAGCAGGGCGCTCGATTCCGCAAGGCTGCCGATCACGACGAGATTTGCCAGGGAGACGCGCGTTGCGGGCGATTCTCGGGCGACATCGGTGCCGGCGGGTCCCCACAGGGCCGCCAGCGCACGTTCCACCTGTTCGGGCGAGGTCAGAGCCGCGCCCTCGGGGGAAAGCAGGTCTGTCGCATCGGCTGGCGACACGCGATGGCTCACTTCAATTGCACATGGACTGCGTCGCCGGTTAGAGGCGCCGCCACTTGCCCCCGGTGCCGGCGAACAGCGCGTCCGCCTCCGGCGGGCCCCACGTTCCGGCCTCGTACGTCGGCAAAGGGGCCGCAGGCTCAGACCGCCACCGATCGAGCAGCGGCGAAATCAGTCGCCACGAGTATTCCACCTCGTCCGACCGGATGAACAGCGTCGAGTCGCCGAGCATCGCGTCGAGCAGTAGGCGCTCATACGCTTCAGGTGAAGGCGTGCCGAAGCTGCTGCCGTAGCGAAAGTCCATCTTCACCTGGCCGAGCCGCATCCGCATGCCGGGTACTTTCGCCTCGAAGGACAGCGAAATACCCTCATCAGGCTGCACCCGCAGGACCAGTTGGTTCCGCACGTCCGGGATCTGCTCCGCGCTGCGGAACATCTCCATGGGCGGTGAGCGGAACTGGATGGCGACCTCGCTGACGCGCTTGGGCAGCCGCTTGCCGGTCCGCAGGTAGAACGGCACGCCAGACCACCGCCACGTGTTGATGAACAGGCGCAGCGCGACGTACGTTTCCGTCCGCGAATCCGGCGCGACGCCCTCTTCCTCAAGGTAGCCGCGCATGCGGTTGCCCGCGAAGCTGCCGCCGGCGTACTGTGCGCGGACCCAGGCGGGGCGTAATGCGCCTGTGTCGGCTTCACCCTCGCCGACGAGCGGCCCGATGGCCCGCAGCACTTTCACCTTTTCGTCGCGAATCGCCTGGGCTTCCATTGCGACCGGCGGCTCCATCGCGACGAGCGAGAGCAACTGCATCATGTGGTTCTGCAGCATGTCGCGGCCCGCGCCGGCGGTGTCGTAGTACTGCCCGCGCCGACCTTCCATGCCCACGCGTTCCGCCACCGTGATCTGCACGTGATCGACGTACCGGCGGTTCCAGAGCGGCTCGAAGATCGCGTTGGCAAACCGCATCGCCAGGATGTTCTGAACCGTTTCCTTCCCGAGGTAGTGATCGATGCGGAAGATCTGCGATTCGTCGAAAACCGCCTGCAGGCGGCGATTGAGCTCGGTCGCACTCGCCAGGTCGTGTCCGAACGGCTTCTCGATGATGATCCGCGCGGGCGGGTCGCCGGGGTGCGACGCCAGGCCGGCGGTCCCTAACTGCTCGGCGATGGGCGCGAAGAACTCGGGTGACGTGGCCAGGTAGTACAGTCGTCGCCCGCCGGTGAGCCGTTCCGCCTCCAGTTGTCGGAGTCGCGCGCCCAGCGCGCCGTAGTCCGCGGATTCGTCGAAACGGAGCGCCTGGTAAAAGATCCCACGGGCGAAATCGCGCCAGACTTCGTCGGAGACAGGCTGGCGGCGCGAGTGCGCACGGACCTCGGCCAGCAGGTCGCTTCGGAACTGCTCGTCCGAGAAGGGTCGGCGCGCGACGGCCAGGATCGTGAACCCCGGCGGAAGAAAGCCGTCCAGCGCGAGGTTGTAGAGGGCGGGGATCAGTTTGCGCCGCGTGAGGTCGCCGGTGGCCCCGAAGAGCACGAGCGTGCATGGACTCGGGATCAG
The DNA here is from genome assembly GCA_964548565.1 of uncultured Planctomycetales bacterium. Taxonomy (GTDB): domain Bacteria; phylum Planctomycetota; class Phycisphaerae; order UBA1845; family PWPN01; genus CAYLLT01. The sequence goes on from CAZJTF010000214.1 coordinate 7,933, forward strand.
GATCGGCGGCAGATCCCGGCGCAGCGGGTTGGCGGATGGCTTGGAACCAGGCCTTGATGCCACGGCTGGCCTTTCGGCAAAAAGTCTCTCGGCTCGTCAACGTAATCAGCGGGCGCGGCATGGGCAAGACCTGGTTGCCCGGACGGGCAAGACGCACGAACGAGGTGGTACGAAACACCTCCGCGCGTGCGGCGGAGATCGGAAGGTGCGGTGCCGCAGAAAGCGCACGTGGCCGTCCATGGACGGGAAAGGGTTGAAGGTTGCGTCCGGGAGCACTATAGGTGAGGCGATGACGCCGATTCTGTTCACCGGTGCGATGTTTCTCATTTCCATCGTTGCCGGCCTCTTCGGCTCGCTGCTGGGCCTCGGTGGCGGCATCATCGTGGTACCGGCCCTGACGCTCCTCTTCGGGATCGACATCCGCTACGCGATCGGGGCCTCCATTGTGTCAGTCATCGCGACATCCAGCGGGGCTGCGGCCGCCTACGTTCGCGAGCACCTGACGAACATGCGGGTGGGCATGCTGCTGGAGGTCGGGACGACGGCCGGCGCGGTGAGCGGCGCCTACCTGGGCGGCCTGATCAGTCCGAAGTGGCTGTACATCACGTTCAGCCTGGTGCTCGCGTACTCAGCCTGGTCGATGCTGCGGAGGCGCGTGGACCACTCGAATCTTCCTGTCGGCCCCGACCAGCTGGCGGACCGGCTGCGGCTCCACGGGTCGTATTACGACGAGTCGCTCGGGCGGGTCGTGGACTACCGCGTGACGCACGCCTGGATCGGCCTGGCGCCGATGTACCTGGCCGGCATCATCAGCGGGCTGCTGGGGGTCGGCGGGGGGGTGATGAAGGTTCCCGTGATGGACCTCGTCATGCGGCTGCCCATCAAGGTTTCGACCGCGACGAGCAACTTCATGATCGGTGTGACGGCGGCCGCCAGCGCCGGGGTGTACTTCTCACGCGGGGACATTGACCCCTTCATCGCCGGGCCGGTGGCGACGGGGATCGTCTTCGGCGCGATCACCGGTTCGCGTCTGCTCGGGAAGCTCCAGAACCGCACGATCCGCGTGGCCTTTGTTCTGGTGCTGTTCTTCGTGGCCGCCCAGATGATGCTGAAAGGACTCCGATGAACTTTCCCGACGCCCACGTCGCGCCGGCAGCCCCGGTCGACCCGCGGGTCCGGCGCACCGAGCTGATCATCTCCCACACGCTCCGGCTGGGCGTCTCGCTGAGCTTCGGGCTGATCGTCCTGGGCACGGTGCTGATGTTCATTCACCACCCCGAGTACCTCCGCTCCGGGGAACCGCTTCAGCAGCTGATGCATCCCCAGCGCACTCCGAACTCGCTTGCCCAGGTCGCGCGCGATATCGGCAGCTTCCGCGGGCGCGGCATCATCACGCTCGGCCTGCTCGTGCTGATCCTCACGCCCGTCGTGCGGGTGATCATCTCGATCGCGGCATTCGCCTTCCAGGGTGACCGCCTGTACGTCGGCATGACGATCGTGGTGCTCGCGTTCCTCTTTGCCTCGTTCATCCTGGGACATGCGGGTGGGTAGCGGTCACGCCACGGTGTGCTGGGTCAGGTAGGGCGGGCCGCAGAGGTCACGACGACGTAGTCGGGGTTGTGGTCCACGATCGCGTAACCGTTTTCGTGCAGTCCGTGCAGGAGCCCGCCTTCGCCGATCACGTAGGCAGTCCCGCCCGGCTTCTGGCGGGCCCAAAACCGCGCCGTGGGCATCGCGCACGTGAAGACGTGCCGCTCTTCGGCAGGAATCCCCATACGATGGAGCCGCGTCGCGACGTCCTGCGCGTCCGCCGGCTGGCCAATCTGCCCCTCGCGGGCGGTCCGAACGGATTCTTCGCAGTCATGCATGAAAACAGCCTGTCTACCGGGGTTTTGTCGGGCGCGCAGCGAGGATGACCCACGGTGCTACCGGGTGAGGACGAGGTAGGCGTGGCCCATTGCTCATCGCGGCGGACCCGTTCGGCACGGCTTGAAGTGACGGCTGGTTTGCCGCACAATACGACCTGCAGGTTATTCGATTTTTGTCGTAGCACCCTCGACGCCTGCTCCCGCCCGCGGCCTCGCCGATTCGCCCGGGACAAAAACTGATTAGGAAGCGTGACGATGCTCGCGAAGCGCATCATTCCGTGTCTCGACGTGCACGCCGGTCGCGTGGTGAAGGGCGTGAACTTCGTCCGTCTCCGCGACGCAGGCGACCCCGTCGAGATCGCGCGCCGGTACGAGCAGGAGGGCGCGGACGAGCTGGTCTTCCTCGACATCACCGCCAGCCACGAGGAACGGGACATTCTCCTGGACGTGGTGGCGCGGACGGCCGAGCAGGTATTCATGCCGCTGACGGTGGGCGGAGGGATTCGGACGCTCGACGACATTCGGCGCCTGCTGAAGGCCGGGGCCGACAAGGTGTCGATCAACTCGGCGGCCGTGAAGGACCCGGATTTCGTCCGCGCGGCGGCCCTGCGCTTCGGCAGTCAGTGCATCGTTGTGAACATTGATCCGAAGCGTGTGCAGCGCGACGGGCGCGAGGTCTGGGACGTTCACATCAACGGCGGGCGGATCCCGACGGGGTTGGAGGCCGTCGCCTGGGCGCGTCGCGTGGAGCAGCTGGGCGCGGGCGAGATCGTCCTGACCTGCATGGACGCCGACGGCACGCAGGACGGCTATGATCTGGAGATCACGCGCGCCGTCGCCGAGGCCGTACGCATCCCCGTGGTTGCATCAGGCGGTGCCGGCTGTCCCGCCCACCTTGCAGACGCGGTGACCCTCGGCAAAGCAGATGCCGCCCTCGCAGCGAGCATCTTTCACTTTGGCACGTACACGATCCACGAGACGAAGCGGTTGATGGCCGACCGCGGTATCCCTGTCCGGTTGTGACGGGCGAGCAGGAGTGAGTAGTGATGGCAGACACCGATATCAGGATCGATGATCAGGAAAACGGCAACGGTGCCGCCCTGCCTGTGGAGGAAGAAGCGCCGCCGGCGGCTCCGAAGAAGGAGCCGCGGATTCACAAGTACCTCAAGTACATGGTCGAGATCAAAGCATCGGACCTGCACTTCAAGAGCAACCAGCGCGTACACATTCGGCACAAGGGGGATCTCAAGCCCATCAAGGGCCGCCCGCTGAGCCCGCAGGAGGTGCAGGACATCTGGTTCGAGGTGATGAGCGACCACCACAAGAACCAGCTGCGCGAGAACGGGGCTGCTGACTTCGCGTACCAGCTCGGCGGTTCGGACCGGTTCCGCGTGAACATCTTCATGCAGCGGGGCACGATCAGTGTGGCCGCGCGGCGCGTGAACAAGGACATCTTCAACTTTGAAGACCTGCACCTGCCGAAGAGCATCTACAAGATCACGGAGTATCACCAGGGTCTCGTACTCCTGGCGGGTATCACGGGGTCCGGAAAGTCGACGACCATCGCGGCGGCCCTGGACTACGTGAACCGCAACCGGGCGTGCCACATCGTCACCATCGAGGACCCGATCGAGTACCTGTTCGAGGACCGTAAGGCGCTGATCAACCAGCGCGAGGTCGGCGTCGACGTCAAGGACTTCCAGCAGGCACTCAAGTACCTGATGCGTGAAGACCCGGACGTCGTGCTTGTCGGCGAGATGCGTGACGCCGAGACGTTCATGGCGGCCCTGAATGCGGCCGAGACCGGCCACCTGGTCTTCGGGACGGTGCACGCGTCGGGGAGCGCCCAGACGATCACACGCGTGCTCGACCTGCTGCCGGAGGGGTCGCGCGACCTGATCCGCCAGACGCTGGTGTTCAACCTGCAGGCGATCGTCTGCCAGAAGCTGCTGCCGTCCATCAAGCCGGGGCTTCACCGGGTGCCGGCGGTCGAGATCATGTTCGCGAGCCCGACGATCCGGAAGCTCATCGATGAGAAGCGGGAAGACGAGATCGTGAAGGTGATCCGTGCGAGCCAGGCGGAAGGGATGCTCGACATGAACGAGTGCCTGAAGAACCTGGTGGAGTCCGAGTACATCGACACGCAGGTCGCCTACGCGGCCTCGCCCAACCCGCAGGAGCTGAAAATGCGGCTCAAGGGCATTACGGCGGGCAGCGGCAGCATTCTCGGCTGATCCGGCGGCGGCGCAACCTCTTCCGTGGAACGCTCCCGGCCTCCAACTGGCCGGGAGCGTTCCTTTTGTGCGCCAAGCATGTTGTGAATCTTGGAGGTGCAAGTCCTCTGCGGGGCGTGATGACCGCAACCGCGAGCCGACGGCAAGGGTGTCCG
>CAZJTF010000215.1:0-12167 GCA_964548565.1 uncultured Planctomycetales bacterium
CACTGAATTCGTCGTACCCGCTCGGCATCTCGAGTTCGGCGCCGGACGCATCCACCAGCGTGACGTCGACGGCCGCTCCGCGGTTGTGGCGTGAGCCCTTCGCCGGGTTCGCCACGTACCGTTCGTCGGGCATCACTTCCCACATCAGCTTCTGCACCGAGAGCGGGCGATAACCGTCGTAGATCTTCAGCCCCAGGCCTTCCGCCCGCAGGTCCTGCTGCACGCGCGCGAGTCGCCGGGCCACGCTCTCGCGCAGCAGGCACCGGTTTGCCGGGTAGAGCACGCGTTTCATGAAGTTGTCGGGCGTGGCATAGCGGATATCGACCAGGATCGTTGGATCAACGCTGTGGATATCGACGAGCGGCTCGTTGCGGAGCTCCGCGCCCACGCCGGGTGCCGCGCAGCCGGACGCGAGTTGCAGCGCCAGCATCCCGAACCACACCAGGACGCCCGTCGACCGGCTCGAGGCCTGCCGGCTCGCGATCTTCGCCCTCGTTCTCAGCATGCCAGCAGGATCTCGCGGACCTGCGCCGGTTCGATGTCGGCCCGCTCCCCGATACGCGTGCCGCGCTGTTCAAAACGCTCGCCGATCTTGCGGGCCGCGTCGCCGGGCTCGATGCCGTAATCTTTCAACCGCGTCGGCATGCCGATCCCGTGGAAGAACCGCTCCGTGCGCGCGATCCCTTCCTCGATCGCGCGGTTCTCGTCGGGATCGGTCACGGACCAGATGCGCCGGGCGAACTGCAGGAGCTTGCTGCGCTTCGCGTCCCGCCGGTGCCGCAGCAGCGACGGCAGCACGACGGCCAGCGTCTCCGCGTGATCCGGCCCGTAGAACGCCGTCAACTCGTGGCCGATCGCGTGCGTGCCCCAGTCCTGCGGCACCCCGCAGGAAATCAGCCCGTTGAGCGCCTGCGTCGCGCACCACACGAGGTTCGCGCGGGCATCGTAATCTTCAGGGTTCTCGAGGGTCTTCGGCCCGATCTCGATCAGCGTCTGCAGAATCGCCTCGGCCTGCCGATCCTGCAGCGGCGCGTTGACGTCATACGTCGCGTACTGTTCCATCACGTGCATGAACGCGTCGACGATACCGTTGCGCACCTGCTTGCGCGGCAGCGACAGCGTGACCGCCGGATCGAGAATCGCAAAGCGCGGGTACAGGGGCTCACCGCCGAACGCGAGTTTCTCCTGCGTGGCTTTCCGCGAAACCACCGTGTAACCGTTGGACTCCGAGCCCGTGGCCGGCAGCGTCAGCACCGTCCCCAGCGGCACGGCCTCCTTCGGTACCGTCCGCTTCACCACCATATCCCACAGGTCCTCGCCCGGATGCCGCGCGGCCGCCGCGATGAACTTCGTGCCGTCCAGCACCGACCCGCCGCCCACCGCAAGCAGGAACCCGATCTTTTCCTTCCGGACGATCTTCACCGCCTCGACGAGATGCTCGTAGAGCGGGTTAGGCTGGATGCTGGTGAATTCCAGCACCTCCCGCCCCGCAAGCGCCTGCATTACCTGGCCATACACGCCATTCTTGCGAATGGAGCCCCCGCCCGAGGTCATCAGAACACGTTCGCCCGCCGGCACGAGCTGCGCCAGTTGGGCGATCGAGCCCTTCCCAAAGACAATCCGCGTGGGGTTGTAATACGTGAAATTGTTCATCCAGCAACTCCTGTCCGCGCCGTGGAATCAACAGCCTGCGTTGCCCGAATTCTATCGGCGCTCGCGGGCGACGTGTAGGTCGGCGTCGCGCAGGTCAACATGCGCCACCGCCCAAGGGAGTGGCGGCACAGCGAAGCGCGTAGCGGCCGAGCTCCGTACGGCCGTTTCAGGCGTTGACGCGTGAGCCGTATTGCCGCCACAGCAGCCATCCGCTCCCGATCGCAGCCGCCGCCAGCAGCGGCGTCACCAGGCCAGCGTAGTTCATCGGCGGGACGTACAGGACGCCGCGTTCACTCGTGACGGCCGGGTGATCCACGTACCGGCCCTGCCGCGGCACCGCCCGCGTCTCGAACTGGCGCGCCAGCGCACGCAGCCCGCGTCGCAGTCGCCGCCCGTACATGGGCAGACCATGGCCGGTGGCCGCAATTTGCGGCTCCAGCTCGGCGAGTTGCCACACCGATCGCCAGGCCGATGACCAGTCCGGCGTGAAGTAAGCCGGCGGACCGTGCACGCGCCGGTACTGCGTCAGCACCGCGAGCGCCGACTCCTGCTTCGTGGTCACGAACGCGTCGCCGGCGATGAGTGCGCGGTCTGAGCTGCGGAAAAGCCCGACATGCCCGGGCGAATGCCCCGGTGTGTGGATCCACCGCCATCCCGGCATCGACGGCACCCGCCCGCTTGAAGGCAGCGCGTGAACGTGCCGCCCGAGATCGATCGGCCCTCGCGGATACAGCATCGCACTCCGCGCCATGAGACCGCCGCCGACCGTCGGATCGCCCGGCGGATACGAGGAACGTCCCGTCAGGTAGGGGAGTTCCAGTTCGTGTGCGTAGACAGGCACGTCCCAGCTCTGCACGAACTGCTGCACGTTTCCGACGTGGTCGAAGTGCCCGTGCGTGAGGATGATCGCATCCGGCGGCGTATCTTCACCGAAGAGCTCGGCGGCCGCTGCGATGATCTTCTCGCCGAATCACGGCATGCCGGTGTCAACGAGCACCCAGCGGTTCCCGTCGCCCCGCGTGCCGACGAGGTACGAATTCACGATGAGCGTCTGAACGCAGGCGATGTCATCCGTCACCGGCAGCGACTTGTCCGCGCCGGTGAGGTTCCTCAGCATGTCCGTGAGCATCCCAGGGCTCCTCAGCGGGCGTCCGGTGGGGCCGCACACCGCTCCCATCCGACGCGCCCGCCGATTGTATGCCCGGTGTCACGGACGCTTCCGCGCCGGCTGCTCGATCGGCCACCTGAGCTGGAACTCGACCTCTTCCTGCTCGCTGCCGCGCTCGTGCTCGACGCTGATCATCGCGCTGGCCGGGATCGCCACTCGCTGCCCGGCGACCTGGATGCGGAACGGCTTTCCGCCCTCGATCGCGTCCGCGAGGCGCCGCAGTTTTGCCACGAAAAGCCGCGCCGGGTAAGCCTTCTCGACGTCGCGTGCGCGTTTCGCGTTCTTCGCCATCCGTCCTGCACTCCTGATCCAGGGGATCTCGATATTGACTGTCGGTGAGAACCGCGTGCCCCCCCGTTCGTGTGCATCGGCAGTCTCTGGTGCGGTACCTGTTCTTTGGCCGCGAGATGTGATGAATAGTCAATGACAAACGACAGGAACAGTGGACAGAGGACAAATGACAAAGGACAAGGGACAAATGCCAATCCGTCACAACCCAAGCTGCGGCGCTGCCTTCTGCATCCCCGCAATGACGTTCGCGATGTGCTCATCCAGCGGCAGCCCGAGCATCTCCGCGCCCTGCGTGATGTCCTCCCGGCTCACGGCCGCTGCGAACCGTTTGTCCTTCATCTTCTTCTTCACGCTCGAGGGCGTCATGCCGGTCAGCTTCTCCGGGCGCATGTACGCGACGGCCGTGATGAACCCGCAGAGCTCGTCCACCGCCGAGAGCGTCTTGCGCAGCCGCGAATCGAGCGGGTATTCATCGCGGTTCCACGTCCCGTGCGAGAGCATGGCCCCGACGATCTCCTCGTCCACGCCGCGCTCGCGGAGGATGCGGGCGCCTTCGCGCGTGTGCTCCGGATGCCCGGGCCACCGCTCGTAGTCGAAATCGTGGATCAGCCCCACGACGCCCCATTTTTCGACGTCCTCGCCGAAGATCTCCGCGTACTGCCGCATCGCGGCCTCGACCGCAATGGCGTGCTTGAGCAGCGACTCGGACTGCGTGTACTCCGTCAGCAGTTTCCAGGCTTCATCACGCGTCATCGGTTGCATCCGTTGTCAGTCGTAGCGGCCGGGCCCCGTACCGGCCGTCTTTGCCCGGGCGATCTCAGTATGGAAAAATTTCATCGCGCAAGTGCTTTACCCTTGCGTGCACAGCCTGGCCGCGCTCGACCAGCAGGTCGTCCAGCGTCCACAACTCCACGTCCCATCGCACGGCCAGTGCGAGGTAGAGAGCGTCGTGTGTCGTAAGCCGCGCGCCCTGAAATCTGCCACGCCTGCTCGTGGAGTTCGCCGGAAGGCCAGAAGACCATCGGCGAAGTGACAGTATTCAGGAATCGCTCCCACGCATCATCCGCCGTGATGCCGGCGCCCTCGGGAAGTGGCAGCATTTTCTTCTGACACAGGCGCATCAGTTCCTCAACGAACCGGTCCGGCGCCAGGGCGATGATCCGGTGTGCTTCGATGGCAAAAAGGACCCGGTGAGCTTGCGCGGAGAACTGCTCTGTAAAGGACCATGCTCCCGCCACGGATGCGTCCAGCACAATGTATGGAGCGGGCATCGGTCACTCGCAATCGCGCATGTCACGGATCAGAACGCTGGAGGGGGCACCTTCCGGACGAGCCCCTCGGCGGCCCGCGACCCGGTCCACGAGGCCGGAAGGTTCGGGGCGGTAGCAGAAGCCGCGGCGGACGATTCGCCCGTCTGGCATGGAAAACGTCTGCAGCCAGAACTCGCGTGTTCGGACCAGCCCGTGCCGGGCGGCCTCAGCATCGATCTCTCGAATTGCCTCGGCATTCGTCGGCGCATCGCTGTCGAACCAGGCCTGGTCTGCTGAATCGAGATTCGAAACGGGATTGTGACGCACGATCATGACGCGGCTCCTGATCCCCGTATTATAAGCGGGAATCGGCGTAAGCTCTCTTTCCTGCCGGGTAGCTCAAAGAGCCACTCGGCTTCGGCCTTGCCCTCCGGCCTGACCCCAGCTCCGGACACAATCCACGATGCTGCTGTTCGCCGGCCTCCTACCCCTTCTTCTCCATCTTCGCCCACGTATCCTTCAGCGTCACCGTGCGATTGAAGACCATCCTGCCGCCGCCGGAATCCGGATCGACGCTGAAGTAGCCCGTGCGCTCGAACTGGTACCGCGCGCCGGCGGGGGCATCCTTCACGCTCGGTTCCGCCTTGGCCGCCGGGACAATCTCCAGAGAGTTCGGGTTGAGGTTGGATTTCCAGTCGCCACGCCCGCCGCGGGGGGCCACGCGCTGCTCGCCGCTCTCCAAATCCTCCCGTTCGTCCAGCACGTCGTCCACCTCGCTCGGGTCCGGCTTGGTGAAGAGGTGCTCGTACAGCCGCACCTCGCAGTCCAGCGCCCGGTCGGCGCAAACCCAGTGGATCGTCCCCTTCACCTTCCGCCCGTCCGGCGAGTCCCCGCCGCGCGTGGCCGGGTCGTACGTGCAGTGGACCTCCGTCACGTTACCCGCCGCGTCCTTCACCACGTGCGTGCACTTCACGAAATACGCGTAGCGCAGGCGCACCTCGTTGCCCGGGTACAGCCGGTGGTACTTCGGCGGGGGCGTCTCGCGGAAATCGTCCTGCTCGATCCACAGCGTCCTCGAAAACGGCACCTTCCGCGTGCCTGCCGACGCGTCCTCCGGGTTGTTGATCGCGTCGAGCTCCTCGACCTGTCCCTCGGGGTAGTTGTCGATCACCAGCTTCAGCGGCCGCAGCACCGCCATCACCCGGAGCGCCCGCCGGTTCAGATCGTCGCGAACCGCGTTCTCGAGCACCGCCACGTCGATCGTGCTGTTGAATTTCGCCACGCCGATCCGTCGCGCGAACTCCCGGATCGCCTCCGGCGTCACGCCGCGCCGGCGCAGCCCCGAGATCGTCGGCATGCGCGGGTCGTCCCAGCCCCGCACGTAACCGCCCTTCACCAGTTCGAGCAGCTTGCGCTTGCTCATCACCGTGTACGTCAGCTCCAGCCGTGCGAATTCGATCTGCTGCGGGTGATGGATCTTGCTGCCCCACGGCCCGGACCCGTCGTCCGTCCTGCCTTCGTTCACCGCATCGATGAACCAGTCGTACAGCGGACGGTGGTTCTCGAACTCCAGCGTGCAGATCGAGTGGGTGATGCCCTCCTTCGAGTCCTCGAACCCGTGCGCCCAGTCATACATCGGGTAGATGCACCACGTGTCGCCCGTGTTGTGGTGCGTCGCGTGCAGGATCCGGTACATCACCGGGTCGCGCAGGTTCAGGTTGGGCGAAGCCATGTCGATCTTCGCCCGCAGCGTCCGCGACCCGTCTGGAAACTCACCCTTGCGCATGCGCTCGAACAGCTCGAGGTTCTCCTCCACGCTGCGGTTGCGGTAGGGGCTCTCGCGCCCGGGGCGCGTCAGCGTCCCGCGATGCTCGCGGATCTGCTCGGCGTTCAGATCGCAGACGAAGGCCTTCCCCTTTTTGATCAGCTCGAGCGCGTACTCGTACATCAGGTCGAAGTAATCGCTCGCCCAGTACAGATGCTCGCCCCAGTCAAAACCGAGCCACCGGACGTCCTCCTTGATCGACTCGACGTACTCGGTTTCCTCCTTCGCGGGGTTCGTGTCATCCATCCGCAGGTTGCAGTGCGCTTCCGTGGTCCGGTCCCTGTACGTGAGCGGCAGACCGAAGTTCAGGCAGATGCTCTTGGCGTGCCCGATGTGCAGGTAACCGTTCGGCTCCGGCGGAAAGCGCGTAATCACCCGCCCGCCCCATTTGTTCGTGCGGAGGTCGTCTTCGACGATGTCTTCGATGAAATTCGTCTGACGTTCGCGTGCAGCGTCCTCCGACGCGGGGCCCGTGTGCGGCTTTGCCATCTCTGAACCTCGAACAGTGGTGCCAGGGGCGACTCCAGCGAGCCGCTCCCGTGAGGCGGGAATTATAGCCGCCGGAGCCCTCTTCGGGCGATGCCGCGCCGCGAACCGCGCGCCTGCCTTCATTCCCCGCGGCCGGCGCGCGAGTCCTACTGCGCCAGTCGCCGCGGCAGGGTCTGCGGAACGGCCGCCGGCGTACCGCGGATGAACAGCCGCTGCGTGAAGAAGAACAGCACGATCACCGGCAGGCACACCAGCGTGCTGGCCGCCATCATACTGGTCCAGTCCATGCCCCCATGCCGGCTCTGAAAGTGCTGCAGGCCGAGCGAGAGCGTATACGTCTCCCGCCGCGCGAGGTACAGCAGCGGTCCGATGAAATCATTCCACGCATACAGAAAGTGAAACAGCCCCACGACCGCCAGCGCCGGCCGGCTGAGCGGCAGGATGATCCGCCAGAAGATCCCGAACTCGCTGCAACCGTCGATCCGCGCCGCGTCCGAGATCTCTCGCGGGATCGTCAGAAAGAACTGCCGCAGCAGGAAAATGTTGAACCCTGTCCCGAAAAACGTCGGCACCCACAGCGGCAGCAGTGTTCCGATCCACCCGAATGACTTGAACAGCCCGTAGAGCGGCACCATCAGCACCGGGACGGGCACCATCATCGTCGCCAGCGTCAGCACGAACAGCACCCGCCTCCCGCGCCACGGGATCCGCGCCAGGCTGTACGCCGCGAGCGAACAACTCACCAGCGTGCCGATGACGCCCAGCACCGCCACGATCAGCGTGTTCCGCAGGAACACCCAGAACATCGGGATGATCCGCTCACCGAGGAAGGGCATCCACACCCGGGCCCATCCCATCTTCCGAATCGCGATCGGGTACTCCTCCCAGAACAGCCGCGTCCGCGTCTCGATCTCCTTGGGGTCCACCACGTCCCACCGGGCGGGCGCATCCATCGCCTCGTTCGCCAGCCGCTCCGTCACGTACTGCCAGTCCGCCCGCGCCTCCTTCAGCAGTGTGGCCGCGTACCAGGCCGGAACCCCCCCAACCACCATGCGGACCCTGCCGTCCCGCCAGTCGGCGACGGCCGCCAGGTGTCGCTGGCCCGCGCGCGGACCCTCCTCCAGTCGTACGAGTAGCATCGGCGCGCCGAGCGCCCGTCCCGGGATGACCGGCACCCGCTCCCCGTCGATCGGGGCCGTATCGTCGTGCGGCACCCAGTCGGGCGGCAGCTTTGTCGTCTGCTCGATCGGCTTGAGCGAGGTGCTCAGCATCCACACGAACGGAAACAGAAAGGCCGCGCTGCCCGCGAGCAGCAGCAGGTAAGTGATGAGCCGACCTTTCCAGGTTCGAGGACGCATGCAGTTCGCTTCGCTCCGGAAGGGACAAGTGAGAAGCTCAAACTGAGAAGCAACTTTCGCGGCGCAGCGTCCAGGCTGCGCCAGTTCTCACCCCGGACCGTCCACGTTCATCCTCCGTACGAGATCCATTTCCCCGCCACCCGATGCGCGATCAAGGTCAGCGCTACCGTGATGACGAACATCAGCCACGCCATTGCGCACGCATACCCCATGCGCATCCACTCGAATGCCTGCGCCCACATGTAGATGGGGTAGAACAGCGTCGACCGTGCGGGTTGGCCCGCCGTGCCGCCGCTCGTGCCGCCGCCGATGATGTACGCCGGCGTGAACATCTGCAGCACGCCGATGATCCCGATGATCACCGTGAAATAGATCACCGGGCTCATGCACGGCAGCGTCACGTGGATCAGCCGTCCCCACCAGCCCGCCCCGTCCATCTCCGCCGCCTCGTACAGTTCGGTCGGAACGTCCTGGAGCCCCGCCAGGTAGATCACCATCGTCCCGCCGATCCCCCAGATGCTCATGATGGCCAGTGCCGGCTTGGCCCACAGCGGATTCAACAGCCAGGTCGGCGGCTGCCAGTGCACCCGCGCGGAAAACCCCGTCCACTCCAGCACCGCGTTCGCCGCACCGCTCAAGGGCGTGAGCACCTGCTGCAGCGCGTGGTTGATGATGCCGTACTCGCCGTTGAACAGCCACAGCCACAGCAGCGACCCCGCCACCGCCGGTACCAGAGACGGCAGGTAGAAAACTGTCCGGAACAGCGAGCCTCCGCGCACACCCGAATTCAGCAGCAGCGCCAGCACCAGCGCCGCCGCGAGCCCCGCCGGCAGCGCCAGGCCGCCGAACACCAGCGTGTTCGCCAGCGAGCGGTAGATCAGCTCGTCGCGGGCGATGTCGCGGTAGTTCTGCCCGCCGATCCACACGGCGGGCTGCAGCGTCGAGTAGTCGCAGAAACTCAGGTAAAGCGACGACGCGATGGGGTAGCCGAGAAACAGGCTGATGCCAATCAGCCATGGCCCGGCAAAGAGCAGGCCATCCCGCAGGTTGCGCCGCTCGATCGGGCTCAACGCCGACCCTCCCCGGCACCTCGTCGCGCCAGCGATTCCTGGTGCCGCGCCCACGCCACGCTCATCTCCTCCTGCACGATGTCGAGCGATTCCTGCGGCGTGAACGCCCGCCCGGTCCGGGGGTTTGTCACCAGCAACCGCACCCGCTCACTGGCCGCGCGCAGCTCCGCCTCGTACCGCACCCAGATTCCCATCTGCGGCAGGTGCACGACGTGGGGCGACTTCGACAGCTCGATGAACGTCCGGATGAAGGGGTGGGGGTGGTCCCGCACGAACACCTCGCTCACCTCCGCCAGCGGTGTGTTCTTCCGCTGCCCGAGGCACAGCATCTCCATCACCGACGGCTGGCTCACGAACTTCAGGAATTCCCACGCCGCCGACCGTTGCGGCTCCGGCACGTTCGACGGAATCACCAGCACGTCCATGTCCGCGATGCTGAAGTCCGGCGGCCCGTGCGGCGTCCGCGGCAGGGCGGCCACCCCGTACTGCATCCCGGGCGCGTACTGCGTCAGGTAGTTATGCAGCCACACGCCGTGGATCACCATCGCCAGCTTGCCGGAGAAGAACGGGTTCTGCGGGCTCGCGAAGTTCCCGAATCCGCTGCAGAACCGGTTCAGGCGGTCCGCCCCGTACCGCAGCGGGTAACTGTGGAGCCACGCGTACGCCTCGATAGTGCGCGGGTCGTTCGCGGTGATGTTCGCCCCGTCAAACAGCGTCCCGCCGAACCACGGCCCGAGCCCCCAGATATACCAGTCGGGCTCCCACGGCAGGTACCCCATCCGCGTGATGTTGCCCTCCGCATCGTACTGCGTGAGCCGCTCGGCGAATGCGTCGAGCTCCTCGATCGTTCGCGGCGGCCGCTCCGGATCCAGCCCCGCCTCGCGGAACAACGCCTTGTTCCAGTGCAGCGCCAGCGTTGTCGGCGTCGTCGGAACCGCCCACATCTGACCGCGGTGGATCGCCAGGTCCGCGAATACCGGGATCCAGTGCGCGCGCGTGAGCCCGTCACGCCGTATCAGGTCATCCAGCGGCAGCAGCGCCCCATGATCGGCGAACGACGCCACCTGCGGCGCCCACAGCCCGCAGATGTCTGGCGGGTTGCCCCCGGCCGTCGCCAGGAGCATCTTGCGATCCACCGCGCCGAACGTGCTCATACGCACGACGATGCGGTCCTGCGACGCGTTGAAGGCGTCCACGACCCGCTGCATCGCCTCCCCCTCGAACCGCACCCACTTTTCCCACAGATCGAGGTGGATCTTGCCGTCACCCTTTTCCGGCGGAGTGCAGCCCCCGCAAACCAGTGCAAGTGCCAGCCCGGCGTGCACCAGCACGCGCGTCCGGCAGACCATCCACCACCGGGCAGGCCTTCCCATTCCGCCCATGTTCGACGCCCCGCCGGCGCTTCGCAAGCGGTCTACCCCGCTTCACCCGACAGGCGCGGCGCGATTCGCCGTCGCCCTTCCGTGTGGCACGATCCGCCGTCACTCTTCTGTGTGGCACGGTCTGGCTTCGCATCTGTTTCGCGAAGCCAGGCCGTGGCCTTCGCCCACCAGGCAAACGAACGTGCTGCGATCCGCGTTTCCCGCCCGGTCTGATTCGCCGTCAGTCCGGCGAAGTCAGGCCGTGTCCCTCCGCATCCGCATTGTTCCCCATCCCCGCCCCCGCTACCCTGCTCCCCAATGTCCCCCAGGCAGGAGTACGACATGCCATCGTTGCCGACCCGACGCACGTTTCTCCGCCAGGCCGGCGCCGCCGCCCTGGCCACGAGCATCGCAGCCCCGTCCGCCGCTTCCGGCGCCGCAGCCTCCGCTCCGACCACGTCCGCGGCCGGCGGCACCATCATCGACTTCGAAAAGACCCTCGCCCGCATGCGCTTCCAGCTCTATCAGCACCCTCCCACCGACATTGTTCGCGAAGGCTTCCGCCCGATTGGCGGCAGCCTCGCCGACTTCTGCACCGCCCGCCTCGACGGCCGCGATCACTTCTTCTACATCGAGCGCCGCCTCTCCGAGGCCACGCCCTTCTACCCCGGCCACGAGATCTACTTCGGCCACGCCTCGACGGCGAGCTTCTTCGACTGGCAAGTGCACGACCCCGTCATGCTCATCCGCCCCGGTACGTGGGAAGAGGGCCACGTCTGGGCGCCGTTCATCCTGCAGGAGGGCTCCGACTTCATCATGGCCTACACCGGCCTCAACCGGCACCTCTCGCAGGACCTCGGCCTGGCCTCGAGCCGCGACCTCTTCGAATGGAAACGCTGGGACAGCAACCCCATCTCGCCCTGCCGCGACGCCGCCTGGGCGGCCTGGTGGACGGATGACATCGCCAGTTGCCGCGACCCCCACCTGCTCCGCCACGACGGCCGCATCTGGATGGTCTACACCGCCAACACGAAGGAGGGCGCCTCCTGCCTGGCGATGACCAGCACGCACGACTGGCGACACTGGCGCGACCACGGCCCCATCCTCGTCGGGCCGTCTACCGGATACGAGCCGAACCTCCACGGCGCCCATCCCCAGGGAAGCCTCGAATCCGCCAACCTCTCGTGGCGCGCCGGGCGCTGGATCCTCATCTTCAACGCGTCGATCCGCGGCCGGGGCGGCGGATGCTGGATCGCCCAGTCCGACCGCATGGACTCCTTCCGTTTCGACGACATCCAGCCCTTCTGGCCGGGCGCGGGCTGCATCGAGGTCGTGCGCGACGACGCGCATCGCTCCCTCCTGGCCGGCCTCGCCGGCGGCCGCCTCCGCTTCGGCGAGGTCGACTGGTCCAAACCCGAGCCCAAAGCCGACTTCGTCACCCGCGACCAGCTCGAACGCTGGCGCCAGACGTGATCACCCGCCGCGCGTTCGCACCCACGGCCGCCCCGGGACGTGCCGGGGAATGTGACGCAGCCAGTGCCCGGACAATGCTCACGACAGAGACCCTGGCCCGGGTAATGGCGGGGGGCCTGCGGGAATGGCGTTCGGGATGATCGCCTTGAACGAAAAGACCATCAGGGCCTCACTGCGATAGACGCAGAACCGACAGGGAGGGTGTACGTAAGCCGGTGTGTCCGCCCTC
>CAZJTF010000216.1:0-12040 GCA_964548565.1 uncultured Planctomycetales bacterium
TCGCACCCCCCCCCGCCGCAGGAATCCCTTCCGGCATCCCGCGTACTCATCAGGACCTCCGTCCTCGCGGCGTCTCCGGCATCCTCGCGGGTCACCTTTCCGCAACATGGGGGGGGTTGCTTGTCCTTTGTCATTGGTCATGAGTGATCGGTCAGTAGTCATCTGTCGCCTGCCGTCGAGGCCCGGCCGCTGCCAAAGGGCAGCGACCGGGGACAAATCACAAATGCCCAAGCACAAACGGCCGCGAGCGGGGTATGATTCTTCCGGTAGGTTCGGTGCCTTCCCCTCCTGTGACGATCCTGCGAGGCCTTGCGACACTCGTATCCATCCCACGCGACTGTGGGACGGTACGTCATGACAACGCACCCGATTCCGAAGGAGAACAAGATGAGGCTCATCCGTTTGACACTGATTGCTGGTCTGGTCACGCTGGCAGGGCTGTTTCTGACCGCCTGCGATGACAACACCGACCGTGGTACGACGACCCCCGTCGCGCCGACCACACCGACAACACCGCGGACGCCCGGCATCAACGACACTGGCACAAACGACCGCAGCACCGGCGACACCGGCACGGATACACCGGGGACGACCGGCACGCGCGATCGTGACGCCGGTGGACTGAATAACAACACCAACAACACCGGCACGGGCGTCGGAAACGAGACCGGCGCCGGCAATACGGACAACAACACGAATACGGAAACCGGCAGCGGTGGTACCGACGCGGGGACCTCCGGAAACGTGCCCGACACGAACCCGGCCTGACGTGACCCGGTTTGCGATTGTCCGCCCGTGAGGGAAAACAAAGGAGGTCCACGCACGCGAGCCTGCGGATGAGCCTATGATCGGATGAGGCGCGTTCGCCCGCTCGTGGCACGACGCAGCGAGATCATTCAGCCCAGACGCCTTGCGGCTCGAAGCCCGCGGGACGCAGTGCAGGGCTTGAACCCTGAACGGGAGGAGCTCCCATGAAATCGTTGCGTCTGCTGTCTGTCACGCTTCTGACGATCGGTTTGGCGTTCTCGCTCACGGCCTGTGAAGACAAGCCGCCTGCGAGAACCACGACGGACGTCGAGGTAAAGGACCGTTTGCTCGGCGGCAAGGAGGTCGAAAAAACCGAGGTCATCGAGCAGGGAGACAAGACCCAGATCCGCGAGACCGAGACCAAGCTCGACGACGATGGCAAAGTCGAAAAGAAGGAAGTCGAGGTCAAGGGCGACCGGATCGAGTGACCCTCGCCTGCTGCATCGTATGTGAGCCGCCTGGGAGTGCCGCCCCTCGCGCGGCGCTCCAGGGCCTCGTTTTTTCAGTCGGCCGGAACGCACCGACCCGCCGCCCACGCGCGGAGCCCCTCCAACCGCTCCGCCATGGTGACGGACAGCGGTGGAGATTCTCGCAGCGCCTGGATCAAACGCTCCGTCGTCAACTCCTCCCGTGCCGCAAACGCGTCGTGCAGCCCCGCCACGACCGCCGCCTCGATTTCCGCCCCGCTGTAGCCCTCGGACGCATCCGCCAGTGCCTCCAGGTCGAATCGCGCCGGTTCGCGCTTACGCCGCCGCAGGTGAATCATGAAGATCTGCTTGCGCGTGGCCGCTCCCGGCAGATCCACGAAGAAGATCTCGTCGAATCGCCCCTTCCGCAGAAGCTCCGGGGGCAGGGCCTCGATATCGTTCGCCGTCGCCACCAGGAATACCGGACAGGTGTGCTCCTGCATCCAGGTTAGCAGAGTTCCGAACATCCGCTGCGACAGCCCGCCATCCGTACTGCGGCTGGCTGCGGACGCGAACGCCTTCTCGATCTCGTCCACCCACAGCACGATTGGCGCCATGATCTCCGCCTGCCGCAGTGCATCGCGCAGCCGCCGCTCCGACTCTCCGACATACCGATCGTACAAGGCGCACGGGTCCAACCGCAGCAGCGGCCGCTGCCAGGCCGTCGCGATTGCTTTCGCACACAGGCTCTTGCCGGCGCCCTGCACGCCGAGCAGAAGCACGCCGCGGGGCGCCGTCAGCCCGAACTCCGCCGCTTCGTCGGTCACGGCGCATTCGCGGAGCTTCAGCCACTCCTTCAGCCGTCGCAGGCCCCCGATCTCGCCCAGATCGACCGGCGCCTCCACGTATTCGAGCAGCCCGCCGCTGTGCAGCGCCTGCCGCTTGCGCGCGAGAATCGCGTTGATGTCCGCCGCATCGAACCGCCGGTCCTCTGAGACGGCGTCGACGATGATCTGCTCCGCCTGCTGTCGTGTGAGCCCCCTCAGGTTGCGAATGATCGTCTGCAGGCCCTTGCGCGTGATGTCCACCTCGATCCGGACCTCGCGGTTCATCCGCCGCAGCGTCTCGCGAATGATGCGATCCAGTTCCTCTTCATCGGGCAGCGAAATCTCCAGCCGCGTCGCGTTCGCCGCCAGAACTGCCGGGATCTCCTCGTGGCAGTCGATCATCACGAGCATGCTGCCCGTCTCGCGGAACCGCGCCACCAGGTCCCGCGCGAGCCGCAGCGTCCGCTCGTCTTTCAGGTGCGGCGCCAGGTCGAGCGTCACCACCAGCTGCCGGCTCTCACGCTGCGCAAGGTAGTACAGCGCCGCCGCCGGGTGCTCGGTATCCTTGATGGCCGGCGAATCGGCAACAAGCCCGTCGTGTACGCCGCGGATCACCGTCCAGACGAGTAATTCGCCGCCGCTCTCCATGGCGACATCGCGCATCACGCGCAACGCGTACTCCTCCTCCGGGGTCACGATCGTAACGCACGGATGCCGCGCCTTCATGAGTTGCTGAATACGCTGCTGGTCTGTCATCTCGGCCCCTCGGATCGTCCCGGGTCTGCTCGGGACCGGGATTCAGGATACCACAATCACGCCCGTGCCGCCGGTAATGCGGAGCACTCCGGATGGAGATCTTGTCGACACCCCTGCACGACGTTAATTTGAAGCAGCTTTACACCCGGAGATGCGACCATGAGAAACGCACGCGTTTGTTCCAGCCTCGTGTGGCTCCTTCCGCTCGCCCTTGTCGGATGCAAGGATTCGACGCCATCCGCCAGCCAGGCGCCTCCGCCGGTGGCCGTCGCAACCGTCGCGGTGAAGGTCCCCGCCGGCCTTCCCCAGCTGCCTGTCCCGGATGACAACCCGATGACGGCCGACAAGATCGAGCTCGGACGCAAGCTCTACTTTGACACGCGCCTGAGCAAGGATGGCACCGTCTCCTGCGCCACCTGCCACGATCCGAAGATGGCGTGGGCGGAAAAGCAGGCCACCAGCAAAGGGATCCACAAGCAGGTTGGGGCGCGCAACTCGCCCACCGTCATCAACGCGGCCTACATGAGCTCGATGTTCTGGGACGGCCGGGCCGCAACCCTCGAGGAGCAAGCCCTTGGTCCCATCGAGAATCCGATCGAGATGGGCCACAACATGACCGAGCTCTGCGACGCCCTCAATAAACTGGATGACTACAAGGCACTTTTCCAGAAAGTGTTCGGAACGGGCGTCACAAAGGAGGGCGTCGCCAAGGCGATCGCGGCCTTCGAACGCACCGTCTTGAGCGGCAACTCGCCCTACGACCGTTTCAAGGCAGGGGATGCATCCGCTCTCACCGAGGCGCAGAAACGCGGCATGGAAATCTTCATGGACCGCGGCCTGTGCTCGACCTGCCACGTACCGCCCGTCTTCAGCGGAGGCATGTTCTACAACGCCGGCGTGAGCAGCGACAAGCCCACCCCCGATGAGGGCCGCAAGAAGATCACCGGCAAGGACACTGACATGGGCAAGTTCCGAGTCCCGGCCCTGCGTGAAGTGGCCAACACCGAGCCCTACTTCCATGACGGCAGCGTTGCCAAACTGGAAGAGGCGGTGGCGCTCATGGCCGCCGGCGGCAAGGACAACCCGAACCTCTCCGCCTCGCTCAAGGCGGTCCGCGAGGCGAAACTCTCCGAGCAGTATCGCAAGGACCTCGTTGAGTTTCTCAAGGCCCTCTCGGGCGAGTTCCCGATCGTCGAGGCCCCGACGACACAGGTCGCCGGCCGGTAGCGCGGTCGGCGTTCAGGAGCGAGCACGGCAGGCGCGGCCTGCCCCGACCCCCGCCGCGGTCGAGGCAGGCCGTGCCGCTTCATTCACCGTCGTCCGTGCCTTCCCCCGCCTCGTCGGGCTCGAACCGGTAGCCCACTTCGCGCACCGTCTGGATGTACCGCGGCCGCCGCGGATCGCTCTCGATCTTGTGCCGCAGCGTCGTAACGCACCGATCGACGCTCCGCCCCGTCACGAACAGGTGCTCGCCCCACACCGCATCCAGGATCTGATCCCGCGTCAGCGCCCGTCCGCTCCGCCGCACCAGGTACGCCAGCAGATCGTACTCCTTCGGCGTCAGGCCGATCTCCTCGCCGTCCCGCGCGAGCCGATGCGATCGCATGTCCAGCGCGAACACCCCGAAGCGATGAACGTCCGACTCCGCCGCCCGCTGGCGCCGCAGGAACGCGTTCACGCGCGCAAGCAGTTCGCGCACGCTGAACGGCTTCGTGACATAGTCATCGGCGCCCAGGTTGAGCCCGAGGATGATGTCGCTCTCCTGCCCCTTCGCCGTCAGCATGATGATCGGCATCGTCAGCCCGTCACGCCGGGCGAGCCTGCACACCTCGTACCCGTTGATCTCCGGCAGCATGATGTCGAGCAGCACCAGGTCCGGGCGCTTGCCCCGGATCGCCGCGATCCCCTGCTCCCCGTCCACGGCCGTGAGGACGGCGTACCCCGTCTGCTGCAGGTTGTCCTTCACCACCCGAAGCAGCGTCGGATCGTCTTCCACCACCAGCACCGTCTCCCCCGCCATCAGGTTGCCTCCACCGGCGCCTCTTCATCCGCCGGGATCCGCACCGTGAACGTGCTCCCGACACCCGGCCGGCTCTCCACCTGAACCGATCCGCCGTGCGCCTCCACGATGAACTTCACGATGCTCAGGCCGAGCCCGCATCCCCCCGTCTTGCGCGAGAGCGTCTGATCGACCTGGTAAAACTGGTTGAACACCTTCCGTGCAGCCCGACGCGACATGCCGATGCCGTTGTCGCTGACGGCAAAACACACGTCGCTGCCCTCTCGCGAGATCGAGAGCGTGATCCGCTTGTTTGCGCCCGTGTACTTGATCGCATTGTCGAGCAGATTCAGCAGCACCACCACGAGCGCGTCGCGGTCCGCCCGGAGCTCACCGACCCGCCCCGCGATCTGCACCTCGATGTGGCCATTCGCCGCCTCGCAGCGTTCCCGTACTGCCTCGAGCGCCCGCTCCGCCACATCCGCCGGAGCCACCGGCGCGAATTCGAATGCGTGCTTCCGCCGTTCCATCCGCGAGAACGTCAGGAAGTTGTCGATCAGCCGCGTGAGCCTCAGATTCTCCTTGGCGATGAGCTGCAGGTACTCCTGCGTCTGCTGCGGGCGTACCCCGTTCGTCAGCAGCGTATCAACCAGCGCGCGGATCGACGCAAGCGGCGTCTTGAGCTCGTGGCTCACCGTCGCGATCAGGTCGTTCTTGAGCCGCGTGAGCTGCACCTGCCGTCCCACATACCGCGCGAGCACGCTCGCCAGCCCGATCGTCAGCAGGCTCGCCAGCAGCCCCGCCCACAGGTACCGGCTCATCTTCCGCCGCGCCGTCTGCGCAAACGGATCTTGCCCCGGCAGCGACAGCGCCAGCGTCCACCCGGGCAGGTGACGCCCCCCGTCCAGCGACACCAGCGGCTGCGGATTCGCCGTTTCTCCCGGAGCCAGCAGCCGAACCACCCCGTCCGCCGCCTTCGCACGCTCCAGCAGGGGCCGCGTCTCGCGCGCAAGCCGCTCCGCCGTGAGCAGGCCCACGATTCGCCCGCTTTCAGATGCGAACTGATGCATCTCCGCTCCGCCGCACGGAACCAGCTGCAGCGGCATCGGCGCCCGGGGCTGACGGGCAAGGTACGCCTGCGCCAGGCGCTCCGCCTCGATTGTCGGAAGCCACACTCCCGGCTGCCACGTCTGCAGCTGCTCCATGATGAACAGCCGCTGGCTCGAAGGCATCCGGGCATCAATGTATTCGCCCGCGTGCCGCGCCAGCGTCTCCACGCATCGCCGCCGCACGTCGGAAACGGCATCCGGGCTCGACTCGATCGCCAGCATTAGCGCCGCCGGCGCGATCAGCCGCCCCTGCTCGTCCGTGGCCGCCTCGAACCGCGACTCCTGCAGTCCGCGCGACAGGATTTCGACCGCATCGTTGCGATAGCCCAGGCGCAGGAGGCACCGCGCCGCTCCGAGCAGCGCCCGCGCCGCGACAGTCGCGTCGGCCGACTCCTCCGCCAGGCGCCCGTACACGCCCGCCGCGCGTTCAGGCTCCCCCGCCTCGTATTCAAGCTGGTACGCGCCGTGCAGCGCCCCCGCCGTGAGCGAGCCCGGCTCATCCGGCACGGCCGCAACCGGATACGTGATCTGCCCGCTGCCATCCAGTACGACGACGCTGTCGAACGCCCCCTCCCGCACCACCTGCTCAAACAACACGGCCGCGTTCTGCGTCACGTCCACCTGCAGGTGCTGCGCCTTCTCGCGGAGCCAGTCGCCGAGCGACGCCTGCACCGAGAGAAGCTGCCCGCGGTACGCGTCCGCCAGGCGCTGGCGACCGGCGAGCTCCTCGTTCCGGATCGCTTCGCCCATGAACCACAGCACCGACGCCGTCGGCGCCACGGCCGCCGCCGTCACGAGAAGAAGAACAGGCCACAGCCGCTGGGCGTGACCCGTTCCTCCACCCCGTATGCGTTTCAGCGGACGCATCACCATGCGGACTCATTCCTTGGAGTTCGCCGCTGCTCGCGCTTTTTCCAGCCCCGCCTTCGCGTCGGCGCTGCCGGGTTCCGCCTTCAGCCACATTTCGAAGTATTTAATGGCGTCCTGCGGCTTTCCCGTTTCCAGGTAGGTATTGGCGAGCCCCGCCAGCGGCGCACTCGCCCCCGGGAACGACTCGACCGCTTTCTTCCAGTTGCCGATCGCCTCGTCGATGTTGCCTTCACCCTTGGCAATGAATCCCAGGCCGTTCAGCGCACCGGGGTGCTTGGGCTCCACCTGCACCGCCCGCTCGAATGACACCCGGGCCGCGGCCACCTTCCCCTGGTTGAACTGGCTCCACCCCAGGCCGTTCCACGCATTCGCGTTCCCGGGGTCTTTCGCGGTCGCCTGCCGGAAGAGCGGCTCCGCCTGCTCCGGTTTCTGCGTCTGCCAGAGCTTCCAGGCCCGCATGCTGATCGCCTCTGCCTCGCGCTTCTGGGCCGGTGTGACGCGTGTCTCCCGCGTCCTCCACCACTCCCGCCACTTGGCCTTGTCCTCGCCGAAGTACACCCCGGTGATGTCCACCAGCGCGGCCCGCGCGTACACCTTCGTGTTCACGTTCCCGTAGTCGACAAGGTCGATCAGCGTCGGGACGGCCGCCGGTTCGCCGATCCGGCCGAGTCCCCGCACCGCCATCCATTTGGGGCGGTTGTTGTTCATCGGCTGCTCGGCGATTTCGATCAGCAGATCCAGCGCTTCCTTCGCCCGCACGTTCCCGAGCTGCGCGATCGCCCGCGTCCGCCGGTCGAAGTCGTTCCCCTTCGCCTCGGTCATCCACTGCTCGATCATCGCCGCCCGCTCGCTGGGGCTTGCCGCCTCGTATGCTTCATCCGTCTTGAACCAGGCGGCGAACATCTGCTCGAACTTCTCCACGTCCGCCAGCGTGGCAGGATCCAGCAGGCCCCGCCGTCCCTCCGGCTGCGTAGCGGCGGCCGTCGGCGCGACCGCGTCGCTCTCCTTCCGCGTATTGATCTCTTTCGCGCGCTCCAGGAGGTCCGCCGGGATCGGCGTCGCCTTGCCCTCCGCGTCCGCCGTGGCGAACAGAATCACGTACCGCTGCGCCGGCGTCCCCGACGGCGACTTGAAGTTCCGGTGGCTGGGGCTGTTGATACCCACCCAGTAGACCTTTCCCGCCTCGAGCGACACCGGCAGCTTGCACGTCTTGCGGTCCGCGTCGTAGCTCGGCTTCGCTGTCAGCTTCGGATACGTGTCGCCGCCTCCCGTCCACGACCAGCTCTGGTCCTGCATCGGCATGCTGAACGTGACAGTCAGCTCCTTCAGCGCGGGCGAAACCTTGTCGTCGAAGGCAGCGGGGGTCGTGCTCACCACTTTCGGGGCCGGGCTGGCGAACACCATCGCAGGGCCCGGCGCGCCGCCCCTGCTCATCGCCGCCGGAGCAGCGCCTCCGCCGCCCTTCCCGCGCAGCTTGATCAGCTCGCGTGCCGCCGCATCCGAAACCCCCTTCTGGTCGCTGTACTGGTTTCGGACGGTTTCAAACTCCTCGATCGCCTGCGCCCGTTCGCCCTTCTTCGCCAGGCACATCCCCCGCCGCAGGTGCGCCTTCGCCGAGGTGACCCGGTTCGCCTCCGCCATGGCGATCACCTTCTCGTACAGCGCGATCGCCTCGTCCAGGTTGCCCGCCGTGTTCTCCGTGTAGACCGCCTTTTCGTACAGCTGTGCGAGCGACTGTTCTTCCGCCAGGCCGGGGCTCCCGGCTCCCAGAACCACCAGGGCGGTGACAGCGAGGGCAGATGTGCGACGCATCGAAATGTTCTCCCTTCGTCATGGTACCCCGCCGTACGCGGGGTCGTCGATCATGTGACACGAGACATGTTACATCGAAGGAAAGCTTACCCCCCCTTTGTTACCGGTTTGTCACCGCGCCGCCTGTTTTTCGTCCCTTCCCGCCCGGGCCGCGCCGCCCCTTCGGTCCACTCCCCTGCCGAGACCTGCGTCCCCGGCCGCAGGGCGAAGTCTCACCCCAGCCTCGCGATCACCGTCTTCGAAAACCGCGGATCCCCCGGGAAATCCGCCGGCAGCCCGGGCCGCTGCACGATCGACACCCGCCCCGGCGCCGCCCCCGTCAACACCTCCTCGACCCGCGCCGCCCCAATCCGCCGGTCGTTCGTCGCGACGAGGATCATCCCCCCCGGTTCCAGCAGCTCCACCGCCCCCCGGCAGAGCACCTCCAGCTCATCCTGCAGCACGAACGTCCGGCTGGGCCGCCGCAGCCGCGCGAACGTCGGCGGATCCAGCACGATCAGGTCGTACCGCCGCCCCTGCCGCGTCGCCCGCGCGTAAAAATCCAGCACGTCCGAGCAGAAGAACCGATGCGCCCCAAGCCCCAGCCCGTTCGCCTCGAAGTTCCGCTTCCCCCACTCCAGGTACCGCTTGTGCACGTCCACGCTGTCCACGCCGACCGCGCCGCCCGTTGCCGCCGCCACCGAAAACCCGCACGTATAGCAGAAGCCGTTCAACACCCGCCGCCCCACCGCGCTCCGCCGCACCCACGCACGGTTGTCCCGGTGCTCGAGGAACAGCCCGACCGAAAACCCCTCGTACGGGTGGATCAGGAACCGCATCCCGTTCTCCAGCACCGTCAGTTCCGGCTCCACCGCCTCGCCGATCCACGCCTCCGGCCGCGTATGCTCGGCCGTCACCGCGTCCGGCGCCTGGGCCCGGTCGCGCAGGAAGTACTTGCGGTACACCGCCCGCGCCCCGAGCCGCTCCTTCAGCCGCTCCGCCAGCGCCCGGCAGACGCTCTCATCCCACTCCAGCCGCTCCTCGTGCAGCTGCGCGATCAGCACATCCCCGAAACACTCGATCACCAGCCCCGGCGTGCCGTCCTCCTCCCCGTGCAGCACCCGCCACGCCGTCGTTGCCCGATCCTCAGCCAGACCCCGTCGTCGCTCGAGCGCACGCCCGATAATCCCCTCGAAATCCGGCCCGCCGATCGCACCCTGCCCCGATGAGTTCATCGTTGCTCCTGAAATCCCCGCCAGCCTCTTGAAACCCGTCGGATCCGGCACAGAATAGACCCATGCACTGCGTCCGGCAGGTCTGGAAGCTGGCGATCGACCTCGTATTCCCGCAGACCTGCGCGCTCTGCGGCCGCGTCACAGGCGAAGACGCCCTCCCATGGTGTTCGCCTTGCGCCGGGCAGGTCCTCGCCGTCACCGCCGCCGATTACTGCCCCCGCTGCGCCCTGCCCGTCGGCCCCTACCTCGTGGACCCGAAGGGATGCAACCACTGCCGCGACCGCCGGTTTCATCTCGACGGAATGGCCCGCGCCGGCCCCTACACCGGCCCCATCGGCAGCCTCGTCCGCCAGTTCAAGTTCAAACGCCGCCGGGAGCTCGATCGCCTCCTCGGCGAGCTGGTCGCCGCGGCGGTCGACCGGTGGGAGTGGCGCCGGCGCCTCGATCTGCTGACGCCCGTGCCCGCCACCTGGACCAGTCGCCTCCGTTACCGCGGCCACCCCGCCGAACTCCTCGCCCGGGCCGTCAGCCGCAAACTCGACGGCCTCCCCGTCCATCACCTGCTGCGGACAAAAGGCAAACGCCGTCGCCAGACCCGCCTCAACCAGGCCGATCGCGTCCAGAACGTCCGCGGCGTCTTCCGCCTCCGTCGCGGCGTCGACGTCGCCGGCAAAGCGATCTGCGTCGTGGACGACGTCTGCACCTCCGGCGCTACCCTGGCCGAAGTCGCCCGCGTCCTCAAGCGCGCCGGCGCCGCCGAGGTCTACGCCGCCGTCGCCGCACGGACTGTCCCCTCCGCCCTCATGACGCACGCTCATGGCGGTACCTGGTAGACCACCAGCCGCCGCTCGATCGTCTCTGCCCCCGCCCGGAGCTGAACCGCCGCCACCTTCGGCCCGTGCAGGCCCAGCTTGCGCGCGCCGTGCCGCGCCGCCTGCAGCTCCCCCGCCTCGATCGACGGCGTCTTGTAGAACACGATCTGACCGCCTGGCGACGCCAGCGGCCGCACCTCCGCGAGCCCCGCCTCGATCTGCGTCACCGCCCGCAGCAGCACGAGATCAAACACCTCCTCCCGCTGCCGCGCCAGCTCCGCCGCCCGCGCGTGCACCGCGCGGACGTTCTCCAGCCCCAGCTCCGCCGCGCACCGCTCGACAAACCGCGCCTTCTTGCCCGTCCCGTCGATCGCGGTCACAAACCAGTCGCGGCAGACGATCGCCAGTGGAATCGCCGGGTACCCCGCCCCGGTCCCGACATCCAGCACCGTCCGCTTCTCCGCGCGCACTCCGCCCAGCGGCGACATCGGCGCCAGCAGCGTCAGCGAATCGACGTAGTGTTTCACCGCCGCATCACCCGGCGAGGTGATCCGCGTCAGGTTGAACTGCCGGTTGGCCTGCACGGCGAGCTGCAGGTGTCGCCACATGAGCTCCCGCTCGCCGGGCGAACACGTTACCCCGATCGCGTCCAGCCCGCCCTCCAGCCCTGCCGCAAACGCCGCCCGCTCATCCTGCTCACCTGGCACATCCCGCTCGATCATCGACTCATCATATCGACACCCCCACCCCACCCCCACCCCCGCACCCGCGTCTCCGCACCCGTCCACCCCAGAGAGCCGCCCCGCTCTCCGGTTCTCAAGCCTGAAGCCCCGGGTCTCCGGTCTCACTTTCCCCGCTCTCACTTTTTACTTTTCCCTTTGCACCTTTTACTTCCCAGTTCTCCCTTCTCCCTTCGCGGTCGTCGGCGTTGCCAACGACCGCGAACCCCATTAGCCTTGCCCCCATCGACCGCCGTCCCCCGGGCCGGACGGCTGATGAGGAAGGCAGGCCGCCGCCCGCCCGCGTCGGGCCCCGGCGACCGCGACGTGCTTGAAAGGAACCGTTCCGTGCCAGAGATCACCCCGTTCCGCGCGCTCCGCTACAACACCGCCACGTTCGGGAGCGACCTCTCCTCGCTCATCGCACCGCCCTATGACGTCCTCGACCAGGCCGACAAAGACGCCCTCCTGGCCCGCAGCCGCCACAACATCGTCGCCGTCGACCTCCCCCACGTCCCGCCGAAGTCCGCCGGCCCCGACGCCGTCTACGCCCGGGCCGCCGAGACCCTCCAGCAGTGGCTCGCCGAGGCCGCCCTCATCGAGGAGCGTCAGCCCGCCCTCTACACGTACCACCAGGTCTACACCCACGCCGGCCGCCAGTTCACGCGCAAGATGTTCTTCGCCCGCATGCGGCTCGAGGCCTTCGGC
>CAZJTF010000217.1:0-12035 GCA_964548565.1 uncultured Planctomycetales bacterium
GCAATGTTGGCAGCCACGACTGCGGTGGCGGCATTGCAGTTCGGCGGGTGCTTTGGCGGTCTGGCCAACTGGAACCGGATCATGGAACTGGTGGCGATCGGCAGCATCTTTGACTAAGTCGCCTGTGCAGTGAAGACCGGCCCGCTGTTGCCGGATTCCATGAGTGTGGAAACGCAGGGACAGCGGATCAAACGCAGGTCCGGTTGAAGGACCGAACCGAGATCCCTACGAGGAGAAAAATGATGTCGAAGAATATGACGGTGAAGTGGGGCCTGCTCGTGGCAGGCTCGACGTTCGCAGCTTTGCAGCTCGGTACGTGCGTAGCGAACTGGCTGCTGCAGTCGTTTATCCTGAACGCGGTCAACTAAGTCTTTGAACCCGGCGCCGGGCTTTGCGAGAACCGGCCGCCGCAAGGGCTTGGTTGACTGTGCTCCGCTCTGCGGAGAATGGTTCTGACCGGCCCGACCAACAAGGAGGCTCGCACATGATTAAGCGTTTCGCTCTCGTCGCTGCCCTCTTCGGCGGCGCACTGCTCCAGTTTGGCTGTGGCTTCGGCCTCAATCGTCAGTGGGCCACGATCCTCGCCATCCTGCAGGAAGACATCTTCGGTTAAGAGTGCAGCGGCCGATGCCCGTGTGAGCCATCGACGCACCCCCCGCAGCCAAGAGGTTTGCGACGTGCCTGGATCACGCGGTTCGTCAGGTGGCTCGAACAGGGTTGCGGCAACCCGCCCGGACGCTGCGGGGAAGCCGCTCTTAATAAACGAAACTATGGAGGTCATGAAAATGACACGTTTTATGAAGGTTCTGGCTTTCACCGGCCTTACGTCGGTGTACCTCATGCAGGCCCCTTGCACCTTCGCGCAGCACGGCTTCAGCATGGTTCCGAACGGACTCATCCCGAATCCGTTCGCCGGCCTCGGCGGCCTGCTCGGCCTGTAATCGCGTCTTCGGCCGTTCCCGCCTGGCTCCGACCCGGGAGTCTGGTGGGAGGTGCGATACACCGCGCCTCCGGCCTCAGATGCACTACGGAAAGATAGAAGGGCAGCTTCCTCATGTTGTGTGAGGTAGTTGCCCTTTTCCGTGCGCGGATTTCGCCTTCAGCTCGACACCGCGCAGAGCGCAGCCAGGCAAGCCCGCCTTGAGGGGACGGGGCCGGCAACGTCAGTCCTGGTTGTACTGTTCGCGGCTTACACTTCTTCGGCGGCGACCAGATCTGCGTAGGTTTCGCGCTTGCGGATGATGCGGAATCTACCGCCCTCCACGAGGACTTCCGCTGCGTTCGGACGCGAGTTGTAGTGGCTCGACATCACGAAGCCGTACGCGCCGGCGGTGAAAATGGCCATCAGATCGCCACGTTCCACCGGGGGCAGCCGCCGGCCGCGGGCCAGGAAGTCGCCCGTCTCGCAGACCGGGCCGACGATGTCCACTTCGACGGTCCCGGGCAGCGTCAGGTCGCTGCGGCGCTCGCGTGGCACCAGCCCTCCCGACGGAGCCACAGGCCAGGCGAAGTGAAACGCATCGTAGAGCGCAGGGCGGATCAGGTCCGTCATCGCGCCGTCAACGATCAGGAACTGCTTGTCGCCGCCACGCTTCACGAAGACGGTGCGGGTGAGGAGGATCCCGGCGTTCGCCGAGATCGTGCGGCCTGGTTCCAGGATCAAACGCAGCTTCTGGCCGCGCAGGAGCGGCACGATCGCCGCTGCATACTCTGCCGCCGCAGGTACGTTCGTTCCGTCGTAGAAGGCGCCAAATCCGCCGCCCAGATCCAGCGTGTCGATCTGAAAACCGTCCGCTCGCAGCTCAGCGATCAGGCCTAACGCTTTCTCGACGGCCTCCACGTACGGAGCGACCGTATTCACCGGGGAGCCGATGTGAAGATGCACGCCGCACAGGTGGACGTGCGGATCGCGCCCGAACTCCTGGAAAACCCGCCGGGCCCGTTCCAGATCCACGCCGAACTTTGCCTCGCGCTTGCCCGTCGTGGTGTGGCGGTGCGTCTTCGGATCGACGTCGGGGTTGATCCGCAGGGCCGCACGCACGCGGCGGCCTTTTGCTGCGGCGAGCGTCGACAGATTCGCCAGCTCGGCCTCGGACTCGATGTTGAACCAGCCGATTCCCGCGTCGATGGCCTCGTTGATCTCGCGATCGGTCTTGCCGACACCCGCGTAGACGACCTTGCCCGGGTCCACGCCGGCCTTCCGGGCGCGATACAACTCCCCGCCGCTGACGACGTCCATGCCGGCACCCCGACCGGCGAGAAGCCGCAGAATGTGAAGGTTCTGGCAGCTCTTGATCGAGAAGCAGATCAGCGGGTCGAGCTCGGCGAATGCTTCGACCAGGCGTCGGTAGTGATCGACAAGCGTGGCGGCCGAGTAGACGTAGGTCGGCGTGCCTGCCTCGTCAGCGATGCGCCGAACGGGGACCTCTTCACAATACAACTCGCCGTCACGATAAACGAAATGGTCCATGGCTCCTCATTTCCAGTCGGCGCACAGGGGCGAAACACTGATTACACAGCAGGGCCGGGCGGGAATCAATGGCAGAGGGCGCTCACATGCCGGCACACGATGGGGGCGGCTACAGCGTCGCGGCGAGTCGGGCGGCGGCTTGCTCGAGGAGTTCCGACGTGCGGCGCATGGCCTCCGGGAGCGGCATGTCCGGGGGGGCGATGGCCTGATAGCTTTGCAGGACCGCGAGCGACTCGTCCGCGCCGTCTCCCAGGCATCCGACGAGAGCGACGGCCCGAACACCGGCCGCCCTGGCGGCGCCGCCGACCCCGGCGACCACTTTGCCCATCATCGACTGGCGGTCGAGCCGGCCCTCGCCGGTGATGACCAGGTCGGCACCTCGAATCCGGTCGGTCAGTCGCGTGGCCTCCATCACGAGCTCGATGCCACGGGACAGCCGTCCGCCGAAGAATGCGATGAGGCCGGCCCCGAGCCCGCCGGCCGCGCCGGCACCGGGGATGTTAAGGGTGTCGCATCCGAGGTCGCGCCGGATGGTCTCCGCGAACCGGGCGAGATTGCGGTCGAGGATCTCTACCTGTTCGGGCGTCGCGCCCTTCTGAGGGCCGTACACGGCGGCGGCTCCGCGCGGGCCACAGAGAGGGTTGTCGACATCGCAGGCGACATCGATCCGGACGTGGGAGAGCCGCGGGTCGCGCCCCGAGGCATCGATTGCGTATACGTCGGCGAGCCGAGCGCCGGCGAGCGGTGTTGTGATCGGTTCGCCTGAGGCATCGAGGAACCGAATCCCGCACGCCTGGGCAGCGCCGGCGCCGCCGTCCGTGGTGGCGCTGCCGCCGATCCCGATCAGAATGCGGCGCGCGCCCGCGTCCAGGGCGGCGCGCATCAATTCGCCTGTACCGTACGTGGTCGTGTGCAGCGGGTTGCGGCGATCGGGCGGGACGAGCGGCAGGCCCGAGGCAGCAGCCATCTCGAGGACCGCCTCGCCTGTCCGGCCGCCGAGCAGTCCCCAGGCTGCCTGGATTGGCTCACCCAGCGGGCCGGTCACACGGCTGGACCTGGTTGTTCCCCGGGTGGCGGCGACAAGCGCGTCGACCGTGCCCTCCCCGCCGTCAGCCATCGGGACCTCGTCGATCCGGGCGTCCGGTCGCACACGCCGGATGCCGCGGGCAATGGCGGCGCAGACCTCCCGGGCGGAGAGCGATTCCTTGAACGAATCGGGTGCGATCACGATGCGCATCGGTCTTTCCGCCGCCGGCCGCACAGAGCCTTAGAGGCTATTGCAACTTTTTACCTGGATATCAGCCCGACGGTGTAGACGCGGATGTATTCGCGCTGGATCCGCCACAGGCGGAACGTCACGCGCTCACCGCGCTGGACCGTCTCGAGCAGCGCGCCGACCTCCGTCAGATCGGTCGGAAGTGACTGCTGGATCTGCACGACGATCAGGCCGCGCTCGAACCCCGCCTGGGCGGCGGGGCTGCCGCGTTCGACCTCGGTGATGATCAGGCCGCCTTCGAGGTCGAGCTCGCGGGCTTCGGCCCGGGTCAACGTCCGCACGGTGAAGCCGAACTTCTCGCTCAGGAGCTTGCCCCCATCCGGGATCGGGATCTGCCGGGGCTTGACCGTGGCACGGAACGTCCGTCCATCGCGACGCAGTTCGAGCAGGAGCTGGTCCCGCGGCTGGAGCTTGAGCGTGTAGAAGTAGAAGTCGAGATCGTGCCTTACGGGGCGGCCATCGACGCTGACGAGTTCATCGCCCGGTTCGATGCCGGCCTGGGCGGCCGGGCCGCGGGCCTCCACGACCCGCACGCGGTCGCGCCAGCTCAGACGCAGGCCGATTTCGAGCCGCTGCTTACGCCGCTCGAGGGAGAGCATCTCCGGCAGAAGTTTGCGCAGCGTGTCGATCGGGATGGCAAACCCGATGTTCTGCGCGTCGCCACGGATGGCGGTATTGATGCCGATCACCTCGCCGAGAATGTTGAGGAGCGGCCCGCCGGAGTTGCCGCGGTTGATGCTCGCGTCAGTCTGGATCAGCCCCTCGTAGACGGTGTTCTCGCTCACCTCGAGCTTGCGATTCGTCGCGCTGATGATGCCGGTGGTGACGGTGTGGTTGTAGCCCAGCGGGTTGCCGATGGTGATGGCGGTTTCGCCGATCATCAGGTCGTCGCTGCGGCCCAGCGTGATTGCCGGGAACTTCTTGTCGGCCTTGATCCGCAAAATGGCCAGGTCGTGGCGCTCGTCGATGGCAACGGGTTCGGCCTCGTGCTCGCTGCCGTCCGCGAAGATCACCTTCTCGGTGACCGCCTGCAGGACCACGTGGGCGTTGGTGACGACATAGCCATCCGGGTGAATGACGAATCCGCTGCCGAGGCTTGTGCGGGTGTAACGCTGCGTCTGTCGCGGACGGGCGGGGCCGCCGAAGAACTCGTCAAACAGATTGTAGGGGACGGTCGTCTCGACCACCTGGCTGGCGGCGACGTTCACAACGGCATCACGCGTGCGATCGACAACATCCACGACCGGCGTGCGCCGGGCGGACTGCGACGCGGTTCGCGGGGAGGACGCCGCAGGGGCCGGCGAACCGGCGAGGAGTGCGATCACGACACATACGGCTGTTTGCATGTCAATGCTGCCCTCTGTCTACACGCCAGAGTATACCGGCGAGGCATCAACGGGACGCGGCCCTCGCGCGGGATGCGGTTTCGTGCAGCAGCGGCATCCACTGCCGCTCCAACTCAGTGAGTAGTGGAATGAGCTCCGCCTCGACCTCCTCGACCGAGTCCGACGCCAGTGCGGCGGAGCGCTTCCGGCCCGTTCGCGGCGATCGCGTCCCCTCTTGCGTGGCGGAAGCGAGCGGCGGCGCACCGGTCGCGTCCGAGACACCGGTGCGGGCCAGGGCGTTGAACCAGGTGACCAGAGCGTCGAAATCCGCCGCGCTGATGTACTCGGGGCCGAGCGTGCGGCGAGCCCGGTTCATGTTGTGATAATTGCCGAGGGCCACGCAGATGCCGGTCGCGCGGAAGCCGAAGCCCCGCAGGGCCGAGGCCTCACACGTGCCGCCGTCCATCAGCTTGCGCTGAAACTGAAACCGCTTGTCTGCTTTCGCGAGGGCACCGGCGACGCGGCGGCAGAAGGCGGTGAGCGGCGGGTCGAACACGCAGACCAGGTCGCCGACGCGCAAAATCGGGCCGCGTCCCATCCGCGCGCCGGGCAGCTCGGAACTGGTCTCGACGGAGATGACGCGGGCGCCGGGCGGAAGAAGCTTCTCGCGCCCGGCGGCGATGGCTCCGACGAAACCGACCTCCTCCGCCCGCGTGCACAGGCCGTAGACGTCCACGTCGCCGGGGGCGGCGTGGAGCTCCTGCAGCATGCACAGGATGGCGGCCAGGCCGCCGATATCGTCGCAACCCCGCGCGTAGACCCGTCCGCAGCGGATCACCGGGTCGGGAAAGTCCCACATGCCGATGGAGCCGGGCTCGACGCTGCGGGCGACCTCGATCACCGCGGACTTCACGCGCTTCCGCCCGCGGTCCAGCCAGGTCTCGACCGAGCGGACCCGCCCCCTGGTCCAGCGGCCGCCCTGGTGGAAGCGGACCCGCGCGCCGGGGAAGTACTCCGGAGCGACGCCGCCACGCCAGTGGGCCCGCAGCCGGCCCGGGCGGATCATGCGATCGGCTTCGAAGCCGGGGTGGTCCATGTGGGCGACGAACACGAGCGGACGCGGTTCGGGCCGGCCGCGCCGCAGACGCAGCAGGATGTTGCCGTAGCGGTCCTCCGTCCGTTCGACGCGGGGGTGCCGTTTCGCCCAGTCGCGCACGTAAGCCGCGACGTACTGCTCGGCAAACGGGGCCGTGGGCAGGGCGAGCAGGTCGAGGAGGAGCTTCTGCCGGGCTGGTTTCATTGCCTCACGATAGTGCGGGTGGGGCGAGGGGACAAAGACGTTTCGGATTGCGGATTTCGGATCGCGGAATGAGCGGCACCTTGGGATCCGGGTTGCACTCGGTGGACTGGCTATGTTCTTCTGATACCGCGGGGTTTGGGGTCGAGGCGTTCTGCACATTCGGTGAGTCCGCGCGGGCTGAAGCCCGCGGCTCTTTGCCGGGCGGCTCGCATGTGCGGATCGAGGGCGGTAAAGTGAGTTTATGGCCGCTCTGAACTGGTTCTGGCACGGAGTTCTGGGAGTGGCGGCTGCCTGCGGGTCGGTCTGCCTTGGCGCCGGCCCCGGTGGGACATTCCCCACGTCCGACGGCGTCCCGGCTACCCTCCCGCGCGCTGCCGCAGAAGCGGGGGCCCGGGAACGACGACCGAATTTCGTCCTCATCATCGGGGACGACATCTCGGCAGACGACTTCGGGTGCTACGGGCACCCTCGCATCCGCACGCCGCACATTGACCGGCTGGCGGCAGGCGGGATGCGATTCACGAACGCCTATCTGACGACCAGCCAGTGCAGCCCGACGCGGTGCAGCGTCATCACGGGGCGGTACCCGCACAACACGGGTGCCCCTGAACTGCACGTCCCGTTACCGGAGGGGCAGCCACTCTTTCCCCGCGAGTTGAAGCGGGCAGGGTACTACTGCGTCCAGGCCGGCAAGTGGCACCTGGGCCCCTACGCAAGGACCGCGTTCGATCACGTGTACGAGCGGGAGCAGAGCGGGCCGGGCGGGGAAGGGCGCTGGGTGCGGTGCCTCCAGGAACGCCCGCCCGGGAACCCGTTCTTCATGTGGTTCGCGTCGACTGACGCCCACCGGCCGTGGAACCCGGACCGCGGCGCAGAGCCCCACAAGGCCTCCGACGCGGTGATTCCGCCGTACATGGCGGACCTGCCCGGCACGCGCGACGACCTGCGGCAGTACTACGACGAGATCCAGCGGCTCGACCGGCACGTGGGACTGGTGGTCGAGGAGCTGAGGCGGCAGGACGTGCTCGACAACACCATGATCATCGTCATGGCGGACAACGGGCGTCCGTTTCCCCGGTGCAAGACGTGGCTGTACGACAGCGGGATCAAGACGCCGCTGGTGGTGCACTGGCCGGCTCGAATCAAGACCGGGAGCGTCTGCGATTCGCTGGTGAGCGCGATCGACATCGCGCCCAGCATTCTGGAACTGGCCGGGCTCAGGCCCGCGCCGGCCGTGCAGGGCCTCAGCTTCGTGCCGTTGCTGGGCCAGCCGGGCGGGCAGATCCGGCGCTATGCGTTCGCGGAGCACAACTGGCACGACCAGGCGGCACACGAGCGGATGGTGCGTTTCGAGCACTATGTCTACATCCGCAACGCCCATCCGGAGCTCGATAACCTGGTGCAGGCCCATCGTGACGAGCTTTCCTACCGGGACCTGTTCCGGCTGCGCGAGCAGGGACGACTGACGCCGGCCCAGGCCGACATTTTCCTGGCACCGCGCCCGGCCGAGGCGCTCTTCGACGTCAGAAAGGACCCGCATCAATTAACGAACTTGGCGGCCGAGCCCGGCGCCCGCGAGATTCTCGAGCACCTGCGGGGGGTCCTGACGCAATGGCAGGAAGAGACGGGCGACACCGTGCCGCGCGACATGACGCCTGATTTCTTTGACCGCGAGACCGGGGAGCGACGGTTCGCAATCCCGCAACGGGTGCCGCGCGGAGCGATGCCGGGGAGCGCGAGGGAGGCCGCGCGGATCGAGCGGGCGGGGCCGGGGAAGTGAGAAGCCGCTGGAACGACGGATTGAGAATTGAGAATTGCGAATTGAGAATTAGAAACGCCGGGCGGCGGCGCCTCTGTTGGCGGTTGAGGTGAGAAGTGCGACGTGAGAAGTGAGAAGCGACTGGAATTACGGATTCAGAATTGAGAGTTGAGAATCGAGAATTAGAAACGCCGGGGGGGCGGTCCTGTTCCGGAAGCGGGTATAGAACAGCGGACAGTTCTTGTCGTGCTGACCGGTCTGGGTGCGCGAGGTGATTGCGTGCGAAACATGCCGGACGAAAACGCGGAGCCATGCGGCTGTGGGTGGCTGGAGCGGGAGGCCAATGAGCCTGAGTCTCCGATCGTGTTCGAGCCGCGAATGAACGAGTATCACATCCAGCGCCAGGACAGCGGCTTCCTGATGGTTTATTACTGCCCTTTCTGCGGCGGCGCGGCTCCCAGGTCGAAACGCGACCTCTTGTTCGCCGTGATCACAGAGCAAGAGCGTGGACGGCTGACAGACCTGGTCGCGGAGATCCGCACGGTCGGGGATGCATTGCGGATTCTCGGAAAACCGGACATGGATGCACACTCCTCAGGGCAATACCCCGAGGAAGACGGCAGCCCGCCCAGGGTGGAGTTGTACAGGCACCTCCTCTACAGCCACTTCTCGGACACGGCTATCATCAGGCTGACCGAGATGCCGGACGGTCGGGTGTCCATTTCTTTTCAGGGGAAATATATCGGGACCCCGAAAGAGTAGTGCGAAGTGAGAAGCGACAGGCAGGGCGAGACACGGAAACGGCGGCATGCGGCGCAGGCGGCGGAGTATCCTGATGCTGTCGATGGCGGGCGCGGTGGTTGCCTTCGTCTGGGCGAACATTTACATGCTCGGCCAGGCGGCGGGAGGGCATTTCGACTGGGTTTGCGGCGACTGCGGCACGATGCTCTACCACGCCCCGCTGAAGCGGATCACTTACCTCAGAGTCCCCGCGACGTATCGCGCACATCCGCACGGATGGCGGCTGGAACACCGGCCTCCGGAATGGTCGGCGTGGAAGCCGTGGCAGTGGCTGGTTCATATCTCTGCGGATTCGGCAGTGCTGGAGCAACCGCAACCGACGGTCCTCTTCCGGACGGCGCCCGTCGAAGGGCGCTCCGACGCGAGCGGGGTGGAGGCTCTCTCGAGAGATCCTGGCTACGAGCGTGCGAGCGAGATCGTCGACTGGGGGCGCGGCCAGACCTCACGACCTGAGTGATTGATGTGAGCGGGAGATCTGTCCGAACACTTTTAGATGGTCATCCGGTATGATCCCGCTGAGACGGTCCTCGAGAGCGGACCCAAGGGGAGCATCATGAGCGAGCAGTACGCAGACGGTAGCGGTTGCAGTCGCCGGGTAATTCTTCGTGCGGGGGCGGTGGCGGGGCTGGGGGCGGCGGCCGGGGTGGTGCCGGCGTGGGCGGCGGCCACACAACCTGCGGCGGCCAAGCCGCTCGACGCGGTGCGGGTCGGGTTCGTCGGCGTTGGAGGGCGCGGGAGCGGACTCTGCCAGATCCTCATGGGGATCGAGGGCGTGCAGGTCAAGGCAGTGTGCGACCTGAAGGCGGAGAATGTCACCGTCATCCAGAGTATCGCGGAAGCCAACAAACTTCCGCGCCCTGACGGCTACCACGGCGGGCCGCACGAGTACCGTCGGCTCTGTGGACGCGACGATATTGACCTTGTCGTGAACGCGACGCCGTGGGAGTGGCACGCTCCTATCTGCGTGGACGCGATGAACGCCGGGAAGCACGTGGCCGTCGAAGTGCCGGTGGCGCTGACAATCGAGGAGTGCTGGCAGCTTGTCGAGACGGCCGAGCGGACGGGCCGACACTGCATGATGCTCGAAAACGTCTGCTACTTCCGGAACGTGATGGCCCTCCTGAACATGGTCGATCAGGGACTCTTCGGCGAGCTGGTGCACTGCGAGGCCGGCTACCAGCACGACCTGATCAGCGCGGGCGAGTTGCTCTTCAACCGCGCGGGGTCGTTGACGTGGCGCGGTGAGCACTTCGCCCGGCGCAGCGGCAATCTCTATCCGACGCACCCGATCGGTCCTGTCGCCTGGTGGATGGACATCAATCGCGGCGACCGGTTCGACTATCTCGTCTCGGTGAGCAGCGGGAACATCGGCCTCGACGCGCGGTACGCGGAGCGCACCGGCGCGAAGCCGCCGGGGGGCACGTTCAAGAACGGCGACATCAACACGTGCATCATCCGCACGGCCAAAGGGAGGACCGTCACACTCTATTTCGACACCCAGTTGCCGCGGCCCTACGACATGATCCTGCGGGTCCAGGGCAGCAAGGGCATCTACAGCGGCACGTTGAACAGCGTCTATCTCGAAGGCAGGAGCCCGCAGGTGGACGCGTGGGAACCGTTCGGGCCGTACCAGGAGAAATACGATCACCCGCTGTGGAAGGCGCTCGCGGAAAAGGCGAAGGGGCACAGCCACGGCGGCGGGGACTACCTGCAGTTCGTCCGGCTGATCGAGGCGCTGCGGACCGGGCGGCCGCTGGACATGGACGTGTACGACGCGGCCACGTGGAGCGTGATCGGCCCGATGAGCGAGCGCTC
Source organism: uncultured Planctomycetales bacterium (assembly GCA_964548565.1). Lineage (GTDB taxonomy): Bacteria > Planctomycetota > Phycisphaerae > UBA1845 > PWPN01 > CAYLLT01. The sequence goes on from CAZJTF010000217.1 coordinate 10,747, forward strand.
GGCGGCGAGCCGCGGGCGGACGGAGGAATTCCCGGACTTTACGCGCGGCAAGTGGAAGACGAACCCGCCGCTGAAGATCAACGTGTGAACGAGCGCATCCCGGCACAGCGAGGAGACGGAGAATCACAGGGGCCTCTGGCTTTGCCGCGGGTTTGACTGCGGATAGGATGCGGCGCGCCGGTGATGGCGCCGTGTTCGAACGCGGCGGCGCCGGAAACTGCAGGGACTTGCATGACGCAGCAACCGGAACTGCTGACGGATCGCCATGAGCCGGGGTGGGTGACGCGCATCGGGCGGACGCGTCCGGACATCGTGCTGATGGCGCCGTTCATGGCGTACCTGCTGCTCCTGGGCTTTGGCGATCAGCTCACGCGGCCGACAGAGGACCTCTGGGGTTTCGTGGCGGCGATTCGCGACCCGATCCTGCGGGCGATCGGGGTGAAGGCGCAGGATCTCATCCCGGTGGCGGCACTTCTCCGGGGGGCCGGCTCGCTGCTGGTGTTCTGGCTGTTCCGGCGGTACATGCCGCCGATGGGCCGGCCGTACTGGGGGATCGCGATCATCGCGGGCGTGCTCGTCGCGGCCATGTGGGTCGGCGGGCAGCTCTGGTTCAACACAATTCACATCGGCGAGCGCAGCCTGGGAGGGCGGCTGTTCCTGTTCCCCGGGCAGCCGGACGCGGACGACCCGCGGATCGGGATCAGCGCGTTTTCATGGTGGGCGCAGGTGGTGATGCGGATTTCCGTCGCCACGATTGCCGTCCCCGTCGTCGAGGAACTGTTCTGGCGGGCGTTCCTGCTGCGGGCGCTGATCAACTGGGACCATTTCGAGCGCGTGCCTCTCGGGACGTTCACCTGGTTCTCGTTCCTGGGCACGTCGCTGCTCTCGACGCTGGAACACCCGGACAACTGGGGGGTGAGCATCCTCTGCTGGTTCGCGTACAACGGCCTGATGTACTGGAAGAGGAGCATTCTGCTCCTGATCCTGACGCACGGGATCACGAACCTCGTTCTGTACGTCTACGTGGTGCTGCAGGCCCCCGGGCGGCCGATTCTGTGGCTGTTCTGGTGAGCCCCATCTTCGGTTCCACTGAAACTGGTCGGTTTGCGGGGACCCCTTATAATCCTGCGACTGTGGTGCGGTCAGCCCGCCGACAGGGCGGGTTTCCGGTCGTTTGATCCTATCCCCCGGAGCTTTGCGCTGCGGCCAGGCCGCACCCAGGGAGCCTGTACGCGACCGTCGGGCCAGTCGAGTCCACATTCAAGTGAGGAGGTCAGATATGAGCGAGT
>CAZJTF010000218.1:0-12016 GCA_964548565.1 uncultured Planctomycetales bacterium
CTCGCCGACAGGGGGGCAGGATGGACTGCCTTGCCTGATTTTCCGGGCGTCGCGCGGCAGGGTCTGTTTGCCGCCGTCGTCGATGACAAGATTTACCTCTGGGGCGGCTTCAACTACGACCCCCCATACACTTATCAGGACGGTTATCGCCTGAGCCGTTTCCAGGGCCGCTGGATCTGTGAGCCCGTCCCCAGTCTGCCCTGGCGCCTCACCTCGGCGGCCACGGCTGTGATCGGGAGCAAAATCTACGTCATCGGCGGCGCTGATTATGATGGCGAAACGGGCTTCTACACCACGACCGATCGGACCGGAGGAAACGTCGGTCTCGGCAATCACCTCCTCGTGCTCGACACGCAGGACCTTTCCGCCGGCTGGCGCCGACTGTCTGACTGCCCGGGGACTCACCGCTTCGTGCACGCCGCTGCCGCTGTGGACGGCAACGTCTTCGTGCTCGGAGGAGCGACCGGGGGGTCGCCGACGTGCACCGTTGTGGATAACTGGCGGTACGATCCGGCCGGGGCAGAGTGGACCCGCCTCGCCGATCTGCCCATTTCGAGCGGCAACTTTCCGCGTGGGAGTCAGCTGACGTATGTGGGCCGCTTCATAGTGCTTCCGGGAGGGTATCAATACTCCTGTGTGAAGAGGCCCGACGGTACGTCAGGGCCGCCGTTCGGAACGCCCACGTCCCACCCGGATCAGCCCTATTATTACGGAGTGTTCTACAATGACGTATTCGTTTACGACACCCTGCTGAACGCGTTCGGTCGAACCAACCTGCTGCCGTTGAACAACAACCTGCCCATGACAGTGATCCACGGAGATGAAGTATTCCTGATCGGGGGCGAGACGGGCGGCGCTCTCGTCTACGGCGCGTACTACGGCCACCATCCCGAACTCTGCCTGACAGGACGTCTCACCTCCCTTGTGCCCACCCCCGTCGGGCCCGACTTCGATCACGATGACGATGTCGACATGACCGACTTCGGTCACCTCCAGGGCTGCTTCACCGATCCGCTGGTGACGCTTCCACCGCCGGAGTGCCTCGACGCAGATCTAAACAAAGATGGCCACGTGGACATCGCGGACTTCGAGATCTTCACTCGTTGCCTCAGTGGGCCGAACGTGGCGGCGGTGAAAGGCTGCGATGATCCGGTGGGATAGCGCGGTGATGCTCGCGTATAACCCCTGCGTGCCATATGCCTGCATCCCTCTTGTGTCCGGCGGCCAGATCGAGCATTCCGCGGGCGAGGCTGGCTGGTGATGCACCGACGGGGCCCGTCGCTGAGTCTGGAGCGGGAGGGGGCGATCGATACGCCGAGGGCCGCAGATTTGCAGGTCTTGACCGGCGGACTGTCGCCAACGTCACTGCGAGTGAGGCCGTAAAGCTGAAGATTCGACAATTGGCGTAAGTGACTGACATACAAGGCGAAACGCCTGCGCGCGGAAATGCCTCCTCAAGGACTCGAACCTTGAACCCGCTGATTAAGAGTCAGCTGCTCTGCCAATTGAGCTAAGGAGGCGTGCGAGGAAAGGGAAATATATCGCGCCGGGGGCGGGTTGGCAAGGCTGGGGGAGTTGCGCTTTGGATGCCGGCGAGAGGGCTCCACGCGGCTGCGGAGCGGCGTTTCGGGCCGACCAGCGACGGCTGACCTTGCGCTCGCCAATGGGCGATCCCGGCGGGGCCGGATCTCGTCACGGGCGGTCCCGGAAGCGGGGATCGGTGCGGAATCGGGCAGTCACCGGCAGGTGGTCCGAGACGCGGCGGGCGGTGGCGAGGTCCGGTTCTGCGAATGCGGCGATCGTGGCGGAGACCGCTTCCTCGGCGGCCAGATCGGGCGAGACCAGGAAATGGTCATAGCTATGCCCGGCGTGGGTCGTGGTGGCCGTATCGCGGTTCGTCGGCGTCATGACCTGCAGGCCGAGCTGCGATGCGAGCGCGACGAGGGCCGCTCCCTCCGTGTTGAAGTCGCCGACGATGACGACGTCCGGATCGCGTGCGAGCATGGCGGCCGTGACACTGCGGAGGTGGACCTTTTCCGCCTCCCGCCGAGCCCGGTTCGTCCAGGACAGATGGATGTTGACGACAACCGCATCGAAGCCGCCGCACGCCACGTACGCCACCTGGGCGGGATGCTGAAATCCGTATTCCACAGGCAGGGGCTCGATTGACACACTCGCGCTGGCAAAGATCGGGTTGTCCATCGGGTCGCTCGTCTCACAGAAGACCGCCTCCCGCAGCACGGGATCCGTCTGGCAAAAAAGCGAGACCTTCGCCTGGTTCGCGATCTCCTGGCAGCAAAGCACGTCGGGGGCCAGGCGCCGCAACTGGTCGTGGAGCCAGACGGTGTCCGGCCGGCGCGATTCCGGATAGCCGCGGACATTCCACGTCGCGATGACGACCTCCCAGGCGGGCGGGGCGGTGGATGGTCCCGGCGATGCCGGAATCCGGGGCACCGGGCGTGCGACGCCCGCCCCGGGCTGGACGGCAGGCGGGTTCTGCGGAGCGAGGCATCCGCTCGCGAGCGCAGCCAGCGCGGGACACAGCAGTCGGAGCAGAACCGGCGCAAATCGTCGCAGTGTGATGCGGATCACAGGCATCGCGGCTGCCCTCCGTGGCAGATGGCGGTGATCGGGGAAGCTCCTGCCCCCGAGTCGCGACTGATACCACAGTCCCACCCCTGTCGACAAGTTTCCTGGTCGCGAATCCCCGCTACAATGCCGCGCTTCGGGTACCAGGTTGTGAAAGGTGATGATGCAGCCCTCTGATCCCCACGCGAACCGCCACCGTCCGGCCTGGCTGGCCAACTGGCTTGAGCGTCACCAGCACCCCCTTTCCTTCTGGCTGCACGTGATCGGCATCCCTCTCACGGTTGCGGCAGTCGTGCTGGCGGGTGTGCAACTGGCCGCCTGGCGGTGGGACCTCTGGTGGCGCCCGACGGTACTTCTGGTGCTCGGCTACCTGCTGCAGTGGCTGGGCCATCTGATAGAGGGGAACGACATGGGGGAGGTCATTCTCGTCAAGAAGATGCTCGGTCGGCCATACGTTGCGGTCGCCCCACGCGGGAGAATCGCGAAGTAAGGGCGAGGCCGGGAGACGGGGCCGCGGGGTGCTTCCTGCAATTCGTGCCGTGAAAACGGCGAGGTGAGGCTTGCTCCCGCTTCGGCTCCGGTGGTGGCGCGACGGGGTGGGGACGCTCGTTCGGAGCCTGCCCTTCACAACGGCCGAGCGTTCTGTCCGGCTGCTGGCCCGCGGCATCTTCGACTTGAATCCACCCGTGCGCCGTGAATTCGAGGCTGCCATTGCCGGCGCGCTGCGGGCGGGGGTGCTCGACGCTCCTGCGGCGGCGGATCAGCCCAAGCGGCGGACGGTGTCGACGTCTGCGGCAGGCGTTCATCCCCCTTTCAATGACTCTCGCTTCCCGGCAGGTTCGATCGGCGGATCAGCCCGGGCGGCGGACGGTGTCGACGACGGAACTGGAATTCTGGATGCGGCGTCCCAATTGGCACAGGCGGCGTTCGAGAATGTGGGAGCGTTCTGGGTCGAGGTGCTGCAGGCGTCACGGCAGCTGCGCCCGTCAAGCTGGCAGCAGCGGGCCTCGCTCACCGGGCAGTGGGGGGCAGTCGGCGCCGGGCCGGCGATCCTGGTCACCGGTTACCTTGGCAACCCGGTCGTGGCTGCATGCGTGCTGAGCTGTGTGTGCGGGCCGATTCACGTGCTGCTGGATCAGGTGAGCGGGGACATTGTGCGCATCGAGGGGCGGCTCGCCTCGCTCTTTCCCGGCCTGCGTCCGATCGACGCCTCCCGTGATGCGAGTCGGCTCCCTGATGTCCTGGCCGCTGGTGGTCGCGTGCTGGTGATCGCGGGGCAGGAGCCGCCGCCGGGGCGGGGCGCGGTCGTGTGCGAGTTCCTCGGGCGCCGTCGCCGACACTACGCGACACTCGCGCGCCTGGCCCGGCGCACGACGAGCCCGCTGATCGTGTTCGCTTGCACGCGCCGGCCTGGGCGGTTCGCGTTCGATCTGCGGCTGCTCGATCGGGTTGAGCCGGCGGGTACGGCGGGCGAAATGACTGGCCGGATCCTCCGCGCGATAGAGGAGGCGGTCCGCCGCAACCCCGAGCAGTTCCTGTGGAGCCGCGCCTGAGAATCCCGAGGGACGGCGGGGCGGATTCGGGTTGGCCGTGCCGCGTGAAGTCCGCAGTTCGTTGGCTCTTGCATTGCTGGGCAGCTGCCACTATAGTGCCCGGAGATATTGGAGTGAGTGTACGGATAAGGTTTGGGTAGACGCCGGCTGTCGACGCTGGCACGGTCACATTCAACGACTGCAGTTGAGGTAGAACGGTCAATGATTTCGGCTGAACGCAAACGCGAGGTGGTCCAGGATTACCGCCAGCACGAGAAGGATACGGGCTCGCCGGAAGTCCAGATCGCCCTGCTCACCGAGCGGATCACCGAGCTGACCGAGCATCTCAAGCTGCACAAGAAGGACCACGCGTCCCGTCGCGGGCTTCTCAAGATGGTTGGCAGGCGTTCCAGCCTGCTGAAGTATCTGACCGCCTCGGACCGGGAGCGTTACCAGAAGGTCATTGCACGCCTCGGGCTGCGCAAGTAGCAGCGTCGGGCCGGTGCGGCGGGCCGCCGTCTCGGCCCGTAAGAGTCTTCCCTCTCCCCCGAATTCTCCTCGCAATTCAGAACGGTTGCGCGAGCGGTGCGGCGATCCGGCGTGCCCTGCTCGCGTGTTGTGTTGGCGTATATGGGACGCATGTAGCGTCGGACGGACATGTCGGATTTGAAGGCAGGTAGAGAATGATCCACAGAGTAGAAGCGCAGATCGGCGGGCGAACGTTGGTGCTGGAGACAGGGAAAATCGCCCGGCAGGCCGATGGCGCGGTCATGGCTTACTATGGGGACTGCGTGGTGCTCGGCACCAGCGTCCGCGCCGAGCCCCGCAAGGACGGCGGCGACTTCTTCCCGCTCACGGTCGATTACCGTGAAAAGGCGTACGCGGCAGGCAAGTTTCCAGGCGGTTTCTTCAAACGCGAAGGGAGGCCGACGAGCAAGGAAATCCTGACCATGCGGATGATCGATCGGCCCATCCGCCCGCTGTTCCCCGACGGCTTCCGCGACGAAATCCAGATCCAGACGTTCGTCCTGGCCGCCGATCCGACGTTTGATTCCGACATCACTGCCATCGTTGCCGGCTCCGCCGGGCTCGCGTTGGGTTCGGCCCCGTTCGAAGGTCCGATCGGAGCGGTTCGCATCGGACGGGTCGACGGCGAGCTGATCGTGAATCCCACCTACGAGCAGATGGAGAACTCAGACGTCGACATGATCCTGGCCGGCCACAAGGACGGCGTGAACATGATCGAGGTGGGGGCCCACGAAGTCAGCGAGCAGGTGATCGAGGACGCAATCGCCCTCGGTTTCGAGTCCATCAAGGCGATCTGCGCCGCCATCGAGGATCTGCGGCAGAAGAACGGCAAGGAGCGGGTCTTCACGCCGGTCCCCCGGGACGAGGAACTCGCCCGTCTGGTGCACGAGAAGGGGTATGCCGAACTCGACAAGCGACGCCAGATCGTCGGCAAGCTCGAGCGGCAGAACGCGATCAAGGAGCTCTACGACCAGATCCTCGACGAACTGGCCCCCGAGGGCGAAGAGAAGCCGAAGTACGACCGGGCGACAGTGGCCGCCTACCTGCACAAGGTCGAGGAAGAGGTCTTCATCGACCACGTCCTCAAGACCAAGCGCCGAACAGACGGGCGGGGTCCGCTGGACATCCGGACGATCACCGCCGAGGTCGGCGTCCTTCCCCGCACCCATGGGTCTTCGCTCTTCCAGCGGGGTGAGACTCAGGCCCTCGTCGTCGCCACGCTGGGAACCGCCCGCGACGAGCAGATCATCGACGGCCTGGCGGAGGAGTACAGCAAGAAGTTCATGCTGCACTACAACTTCCCGCCGTTCTGCGTCGGGGAAGCTCGCCGGATCATGGGGCCGGGACGGCGCGAGATTGGCCACGGAGCCCTCGCTGAACGGTCTTTGGAGGCGGTCCTGCCGTCCGCCGAGGACTTCCCCTACACCATCCGACTGGTGAGTGAGATCACCGAATCCAACGGCTCGAGTTCGATGGCTTCGGTCTGCGGCGGGACGCTGGCCTTGATGGACGCGGGCGTGCCGATCGTTCGTCCGGTGGCCGGCATCTCGATCGGCAGCGTCCACAAGGGCGAGGAGCGAGTCCTGATCACCGACATCATCGGAGAGGAGGACCACTTCGGCGACATGGACTTCAAGGTATCAGGGACCCAGCGGGGGATCACCGGGATACAGCTTGACTTGAAAGAGCGGCTGATCACGCCGGAGATCATCTCTCAGGCGCTCCAGCAGGCCCGGGAAGCGCGGCTGAGCATCCTCAGGACGATGCTCGGCACGCTGGGCCGGCCGCGCCCCGAAATCAGCCCGTATGCGCCGCGCATCTTGACGATTCGCATCAATCCGGAGAAGATCGGGGCTGTGATCGGGCCGGGTGGCAAGGGGATTCGGCGGATCGAGGCCGAAACAGGCGCCACCATCGACATCGAAGATGACGGCACGGTCATGATTTCGTCCGTCGGCATGGAAGGCGCGGAACGTGCGCGGGAGATGGTCGAACAGATCACGGAAGGTGTGAAGGTCGGCAAGGTCTACACCGGACGTGTGACCAGTATCAAGGACTTCGGTGCGTTCATCGAAGTCGCTCCGGGTCAGGACGGTCTCTGTCATATCAGCGAGCTCTCGGACGGGTACGTCAAGAGCGTGACCGACGTGGTGAAGATCGGCGACGAGGTTCGCGTCAAAGTGATCAACGTCGACGATCAGGGGCGGGTTAAGCTCAGCCGAAAGGCTGTGCTCAAGGAGGAAGAGGCCCCGGAGTAGCCCCATCGGTCGAGACCGGCAGTTCGATACGCGTCGTGGATCCGGGAGCCTGCCGGCGGCAGGCTCCCGGACGCGACGATTCATATCTGAATAGCAAACGCCACCCGGTGTCGCCGCTACCGGGAGGTGCGCACCGTCAGCGGATGCCTTGATTTCATCAGTGAACAGGGTGTTCGTCGGCCGGGTATCCGCTGAAGCCCCGATTGCGATGGCGGGCGCTTTTTTTATGCGCTCATTTCGAAATGCCCGGGGCCACTTCGTGACAGGTTGACGACACCCAGAGACTGCCTCGGGAGCGTAACGCGGCGCGTTCACGTGCCCGGCCGGGAGGTGACAGCATGGTCACCGGTACAGTCAAGTGGTTCGATAGTAAGAAAGGATTCGGATTCATTCAGGGGCCCGAGGAGGGTAAGGATATCTTCGTTCACTACACCAGCATCGATGGCGAGGGCTTCCGCAGCCTCAAGGATGGGGAGGTGGTCGAATTCGAGCTGGTGCAGTCGGAGAAGGGATTGCAGGCGCAACACGTGCGGCGTGCAACTCCCGTGCGTCACTCCTGACACCACGTATCCCGCTGACGCGATGACTCATCCGGTCGCCATGGCCGGGGCTCAGAGTGTGCGCCGGGCCTGCGCGCCGGTAGTCGACCGGGTTGCAGCCGGGTCTATAATAGGCACACTCAAAGCTGCAGCGGCCCTGCCCCGGAGGCGAGAAGCCCGACTGTGGAGGTCAGGGCCGAGTCTCTCGCGTAAAGCAGCACGACATGAGCGATCCGTCATTCGTCCTGATTCTCGATGAACACACCGCGGAGGCGGAAGTCCTCGCAGACGCACTCCGGCAGGATGGCCACCGTCCTGTGGTCGTCGGCAGCCGGGAAGAGGCGCTGGACAGCATCCGCACGCGCCGGCCTGACGTCATCGTCAGCGACGCGGGCCTGGCGGGGGTCGAAAACGGCTTCCAACTGGTCCGTGACGCCGAGCGACTCGCTCCCGATGCCGAGATCATCCTCCTGGCGGCTGACAGCCCGGAGACGGCCATCCAGGCGCCGGCAGGGCGTGTTTTCGACGTCCTGGCTCGCCCGGTCCGCCCCGAGGACCTCCGCCGGGTGCTGGGGAACGCGGCCGAGCAGGCTCAGCGGAACCGTGACGAGCGGGCACTCCGCGAGCATACCGAGCGCCGGGTTGAGTTCGAGGGGATCATCACCGCCAGCGAAGCGATGATCCGCATCATCCACAAGCTGCGGCGGGTTGCCGACAGTAAGCTGACGGTTTTGCTGCTCGGCGAATCGGGCACCGGCAAGGAACTCGCGGCCCGGGCCATCCATCAGCACTCGCCGCGCCGGCGGAAACACTACCGAGCGATCAATTGCGCCGGCCTCAATGAGAATCTCCTCGAGAGCGAGCTGTTTGGCCACGTGAAGGGGGCGTTCACGGGGGCAGTATCCGATCGCAAGGGGCTCTTCGAAATCGTGGACGGCGGCACGCTGTTCCTCGACGAGGTTGGCGACATGCCCATGCCCATGCAGGCCAAGCTGTTGCGAACGCTCGAAAACGGGGAAATCCAGCCCGTCGGGGCGGGCGAAATCCGCCGGGTGGACGTGCGAGTCGTGGCCGCAACGCGGAGGGACATCCGCTCGATGGTCGAATCGGGCGATTTCCGTGACGACCTGTTCTACCGCCTCAACCAGGCGATGATCCGGCTGCCCCCGCTCCGCGAGCGCCGCGAAGACATCCCCCTCCTGGTCGATCACTTCCTCCGCGAGGCCTGCCGGGGGCACGCGCGACAGTCCGTCGCCATTACACCTGAGGCTGTTCGAAAACTCACCGCCTTCAACTGGCCGGGGAACGCCCGCCAGCTTCGCAGCGTGGTCGAGGAGATGGTCGTCATGGCGGAATGCGACGTGCTGGACTTGGATGACCTGCCGGACGAGATCCGGGGGAGCACCGACCTTGTTCTGGCGGTTGGGCCCAACACGGCCGGTCTCACCATGGAGCAGATGGAGCGAATCCATATCGCCAACACGCTGAAGCTGACCGGCGGAAATCGTGAAAAGACCGCGAAGATGCTGGGCATCGGCGCTCGGACGCTCTACCGCAAACTCCGGGAATATGAGCTGCAGTAAAAAGCGGTGGAGCCCGCACTTGCGACGGGAAAGCCGAGCACGCACTCCGGAATGAGGCGCAACAGAGTGCTTCGGCAGTCCGGTTCCGCCCTCTTTAAGATTTCACAAGCAAAGCGCGAGGATTTGCCCTCACGGCTTGCTGAAAGCACCCCCGGGCCGTACCATATTGGCGCCTGATTGGTGCGGATGAGCCACGTGTTTTTCACGTCCGCGGCCAAGATGGACCGCTTCTGCCGATCGGCTGTTTCACCTTTGGGGGGTGCGAACAGGGCCGGAAAGGGCATGTGCGGTCCCCTGATGCGCAGCACGCGGATGCCCAGGAACCTTCTGACGAACGAGGACGGCGGCGTGAAGCCAGGCGTGAAGTACGCCGGCATCGGATTGCTGGTCGTGATCCTCGGCTACTGGGCGTTCACGACGTGGACCGGGGGCGACCGGGCGCTCACGGCCACCCTGATGTGCTACACACAGGGATGCGGCTACACGACGGCACGCGAACTCGAGATTGGCGAGGTTCTCCCGGCGACCTGCCCAAAATGCGGCAACAAGAGCGTTGTGTCCGCCTTCAAGTGCCCGGGTTGCGGCACCCCGAATGTCTGGAACGAGGACCGCGGGCTGGCGCCGCCGACCAGGTGCACGAAGTGTGGGAGGGAGGTCAGGTATGGCCAGTAACGTGCAACGCCGGTTCCCCGCCGGATCCCGTGGCTTTACGCTGATCGAGGTCCTGGTGGTCGTGGCGATCATCGCGCTGCTCGTCAGCATTTTGTTGCCGTCGCTGGCCAAGGCTCGGGAGCAGGCCCGCACGACCGCCTGTGCGGCAAACCTGTCCCAACTCACCCGCGCGGAGAACATCTACCAGACGCAGAATAAAGAATGGATGCCCGGTTCGCCGCTGACGACGGGCTACTACTGGGCAAAGACCGGCAGTACGGTGTGGAATCCGCTGATCCCCGGGTTCAACCGCATGGCGGTGGAGTGGCTCGATTACGCCACGCCTCTGCGGGCGATCATGACGGGAGCGTCTTCGGTCGCGCGCACGGACGGCAAGAGTCCGGTGGCCGACACGCAGAAGGCACTCTGGCTCCGCACGACCGACCAACTCTTCCACTGCCCCTCGAACGCGCAGAGGTCGTCCGCCTACCCGACAGCGGGCGGATGGCCCGTCATCCAGTCGCCGAGCTACCTGACGATGTGGACGATCATGCGGGCAGGGCCCGACGTGTACAAGCGCTCTGCGCAGTTGTATAGCCCTTCGGTGCCGCCGGATGCCATCGCCCAGAGCGACCAGTGGGACGTGGCTGTCCCGACCGGTTACGTTCCGCGGCACTCCCGCGTCGGCCGTGAATCGATGAAGGTGTTCCTGGCAGACGGCCTGCGGTACTACGACGAGACGAAGAACCAGATTACCTACAACACCGGCGTCCGCGACAAGAAGGGGACGTTCAGCGCGACGCCTCCTTCGACTGCCAGCGCGAACGGACGCGAGTACAACCTCGGTCGTGAGTATTCGTACCGGCACCGTGAGAAGAGCCTGATCAACGCTGCATTCTTCGACGGCCACGTGGAGGGTCTGATGGTGGACTTCCGCGGCCTTCCGAAGGATGGTTCCGGATACACGGGTAAGGCGATCGATCCGCGATGGTACTACCCGAGCGGGAGCGTCGTGCGGACGCCGTCCGAGCTCCACAAAAACACGATCAAGCCCGACACTTCACTGCCCTGACGCGACATGCGTTTCCGCCGACTCGCACTGGTTGCGATCCATCTGCTCTGCGCGGTCCGCACGGCCAAACCGGCTGACTCCGCGGCCCTGCTCCTGGTTTCCATCGATGGCCTGCGGGGGGACGACGTTGCCGATGCGGACGCGCTCGGGCTCAGGATTCCGATCCTCCGGGCGATCGCGGCGGAAGGCGTTTCCGCGCGTCGGATGGTTACGATCTTCCCGAGTTTGACCTACCCCGCGCATGCGACGCTTGTGACGGGAGCCCTTCCCGCGCGGCACGGCATACTCAATAACGAGATCTTCGACCCGCTCGCGACGGGACGGCTGCCCTGGTATTTCTTCGCGCGGGATATTCGTGTGCCGACGCTCTGGGATGCCTTCCGGGCGGGCGGCAGACGTACCGCGTCCATTGGCTGGCCCGTGACGGTCGACGCGAGGATCGATTTCAACATGCCCGAGCTCTGGGACGCCGCCGACTTCGATGGAACCTTCATTCCGCGCTCGCGCGCCGCCTCCACGCCGGGAATGATTGAGGATGCCGAGCGCCGGTTCGGATTCTCGTTCGACCCGGCCCGGCTCGACGAGCATCGCACGCTGGTTGCCCGTGCAGTTGTCGAGCGGTACCGCCCCGATCTGCTGCTTGTGCACTACAACCTGCCCGACAAAAAGCAGCACCAGCTCGGCCTCCGCACGCCGGAGGTGCTGGCATCCATCGAGCAGACCGACGCGCTGGTCGGGGATTTGCTGGGCACGTACGCTCGATCCGGGTACCGCGTGCCGGTCGCACTGCCGACCACGTCGAGCGCGCCGGTTGGCGGCGAGCGTCGACTGATTGTGTGCGTACTGTCGGACCACGGGTTCGAGGAGGTCAGCCGCGAGTTTCGCCCGAACGTCGTGCTGCGCGAGGCCGGGCTGATTGACTACGACGCCTCGGCTTCCCGTGTGCGGAGCTGGAGGGTGATGGCATGGGTGGGTGGCGGATCAGCCGCGATCATGGCGGCGGACTCCGGCGATACGGAGGCGATCGAGCGAGCGCGGGAACTGCTTGCCCGCGATGCCGGCCGACCTGGGAACCCCGTTGCCCGCGCGCTGGACAAGGCTGAAATCACCCGCCGTGGCGCGAACCCTCTGGCCGCCTTTATGCTGGACCCTGCGGAAGGGTGGATGTTCGGCCGCTTGTGCCAGGGACCGGTGACCGGCCCGTGCGCTCCAAAAGGCATGCACGGCCAGCTTCCGGAGCGTCCGGGCATGGGCGCTGTCCTCT
>CAZJTF010000219.1:0-11965 GCA_964548565.1 uncultured Planctomycetales bacterium
CTCGAAAGGTACGCGGTATCGCCCCGACAGCCTGACGAACCGCCCAAACGCAACAAGAGCGCTGATGTCCCCCTTTCCTGCTCCGCTTTCCAGTCTTACTGAGGCTGGGAGGAGGTGGGGGGACCGTGGAGTGCCTTCAACTCATTTATGCCGAGAACCTGCATCTCCTCGATGCGGGGCGGCACGGCACCCCTCCGAGCCGCCGAAATCCGCGTACCCGGAGTCAGAACCATCTGGAGGCTGCCGGACGGAAGCTTCCGGTTGAAATGCGCTTCCTGCACCACGATCTTCTTTTGTCGGATCGTGGTCCCCGTGGAATCATAAGAATTGACTTCGTATCGAAAGGGGAGATAGAGCCCATCCACCAGACGGTAATCGCTGGCCTCTTCAAGTTGCCCCAATTTGCCGTCAGACCGGTAGGCCCTGTAGCTTCGATATCGGTAGCCGATCTTTGGATCGACTTCGAGCACGACCTTTCCACCGTTTGGCCATTCCACGGTGAGCCGAAAGAGCTGGTCGGGCGGAGCGCCGGAGGCCACGATCGAAGTCCCGGATGATCGCTGAAACATCTCGTCCGGTACGGCGCCAACGCGCAGATCGCTGTTTACTACAGGTGATGCAAACGGTTTCGCCGATTCGTGCGTGGAGAGCCACCCGATTCCGGTCCCGAACCAGCCCTGGAGATCTCTGTCGGCCAGCAAAACGCAGGACTGATCCAGGTAACCGCGCACATCGGGCGCGAAGTTCTCCTTCTCCATGATCGCGTTTAAATCCCGAAGGTCCTTCGTGGTGATCCGCCAAACCCCCCCTTGTGCATCAAGGTTGAGCGTGACCTTCATGTGTGATGTCTTGCTGAGTTCCGTGAGGCGTGCGTTAACCGCCCTGTCCTCATCCGGACTGATACTCTGGGGGCTTACGAGGCGGCGCATTTCCTCCGGTGCCGGCGGCGGCAAAGACTTATCCTCAACATAAATCACCTCTGCCGTCTTGATGGAGCCCAAGGCCGCCGACATGGCTTGCCTGACCTCGTCCACGCTTGGCGCGGAAGACGTTTGGCCCAACCCGCACAAGCAGATCATGATCACTGGGCTCATAAGAGCCTCCTGCAGCGTAGCTGCCTCCTCTATCACTTTAGCCGTCAGTTACACACGCAAAGGGCCAGATGCACGTTCCAAGTTGTTACGGGCAGTCCCGTGATGCAGCTCCCAGCGAAGCAATCGTTGCATGGTGAATACTCTTTCCACGGAAGCTGTATCGACCCGGAGGAGTCAGTATGACAGGTGGCAGGAGTAGCGCAGTTGTGGGTACCCACGCAATCGTACTCGTGGTACTTCGTCAAGCCCCCGGAGCAGTCGGAATCCCCGTTGGGGCAGGCGCCTTGCAATGCTCCTTCCGTGCAGGCTTCCGCGACGATCACCTGTCCGAAGAGCGGCCAGGGTGACGTCATCTCTCCGGACTCGATCAGGGCCTGCACCTGCTCCAGCGTCGATGTGAGCTCGTTGATCCAAGCGGGACTCTGGGGTGTCCCGGCTAAGCAGATCGAAATGCCTGCGATGAGCCATGCCATTGTGGGCGCTCTTCGGCACGTGCGGCTGACGCAAGTGCCACTTGAGGCTGGCGGCTTGAGGCTTAAAGAGACGCGTCGCGCCAGAGCCTGGCAACTGACGATATAAACTTATACCATACTTTCTCGGGCGTCAAGCGAATTACACATAGGAATCAGGTACGAACGATAAATCGCCTAAAGAAACCGATGACGGACGAAAGAAACGGAGAATCCGGAATCCGCAGGTCAGTACCCCTGCATGGACCAGGGAATCCGCTGCGACGGGATGAGGCGCGGCCAGAGGGCGAAGCGCCGGCTGCGGGAGAGGAGCACGACGAAGGAGAGGGCGAGGAGGCCGAGGTTTTCGGGGACCTTGTGGCAGATGTACTGCTCGCCGGAGCCGCAGCCGCAGTCGAACTTGATCGCGCAAAAGGCGATGTCCTGGGCGTTGTAGATGCCGATGGCCCGCGCGATCACGGCGCCGGTGAAGAAGACGAGCATCCCGATCAGCAGGAGTGCGGTCCCGCGGAGGGCGATGCCTGCAATCAGGAGGACTCCGCAGAAGATTTCGAGCCAGGGCAGCGTGATGGCGGTGAGGTTGAGCAACTCGGGCATGGAGTCGGGGATCATCTGGTACGTGCGGGTCAGCTTGAGGAACTCGCCCGGCTGCACCGCCTTGTTCCAGCCCATGATGATGAAGAGCGCGCCGAGAATGAGTCGGGCGAGGAGCAGAGGCACGCCACTCGCGTCGATTCTGCGCAGCAGTCCGGGCTGATCGCTCATGGGTTGCCTCCGGGCTGGCCGTGGTCGCCCTGCCGGATCGGGCGTCCGTGCTCATGCCATTCCGCGATGCCGCCGAGGTAGACGAAGAGCCGCGACTGATCCACGCCGCGGTTCCGGAGGTCGATGGCGGCGAATTCGCTGTCCTCGCAGTCGCCGCCGCCGCAGTAGACGATCACCTTGCTGGCGCCGAAGGCGGCGGGGAGGACCTTGTCGACGTAGCTGTCGGCGTTGAGGTAGTAATAGTGGTATGCACCCGGGATGTGGCCTTCCGTGTAGCGCTGCTCGGTGCGGGCATCGATGAAAACGATCTGGCCTTCGGCGTACGCGGGGTCCTGAAAAGCTTCCCAGGCCTCGGCATCTGAGATCGTGGCGATGCCCTGGGCGGCCAGGCGCTGGATCGCTTCACTGTAGTTGGAGGGGATGACGACGCCCTCCGGCGCGGACTGGGTGGCGAGCGGGCCGGTGTACGGCGACGGCTGGGTGTGCACGACGGGGAAGTAGTTGTGCATGATCTTCAGGCCGCGCGGGCTGAGGGCGTTCGCGGCGAGGGCGAGACCCGTCCCGACGACGAAGACGACCAGGCATTCCAGCAATGATCGGGGCAGCTCTTTCATGTCCTTGCTCTGACCATTGTAGCCTCGGTTCGGACGGAGGCTTTCTTGTCGGCGATGCTTTTGTCAGCGGCTCGGGGCCTTGCGGCGGACCTGCGAGCGCTCGGCTTCGAATACGTTCCCGGGCGGCGGCTCCAGATGCTTCAGGAGCTGGACGGCCGCGATCAGCAGAGAGCAGGCCCAGCCGTGGGGCGCCGCCCAGTAGTCGAAGCGAATCTTGGGAATCAGCTCGGGGAGCTGACCGGTCGGGCTCGTGTTGGCGAGCGCGACGCGGATATCCTGCAGGGCGAGTTCGCGCTGCTGCCGTCGCTCCTCAGGCGAGGCGGCGGTTTCGGCCAGGCGGAGTCGGCAGACCGCGAGCCAGAGCGTGTTCACACAGCCGGGTCCGCCGCCCATGTACGATTCGCCCTCGAAGCGCAGGATCGCGCCGCCGCCCTTGACGGGGGATCGCAGCGACTCGCCGATGCCGTCGAGCGTCCGGAAGGCCAAAATTCTGTCGTAAGGGTCAGAGAGGTCGAGCACCTTCCACGGGTCGACGATGCCCATCGCGGAGGAGTCGAGTGTGCGGTCGGGCTCGCCGGAGGGCGTCACGCGGCGCAGCCAGCGCCGGCGGTCCGCGTCCCAGAAGGTCGCGACCAGTTTCTCGCGGAGGCGGCTCTGTACGTCCGGACCAGTCCGCTGCGGCTCGATGCGAAAGACGTCGTGGGCTTCGCGCAGGGCGGCGATGATCCCGGCCTGCGTGTAAGCAAAGGCGCCGATGCTGTTTTCCCAGAGGTCGGTTGCAGTACGGTGCAGGGCGTTTGGCCCGATGTACTCGAGGATCGCACGGGTCGCCTGCTCGGCGGTCGGGCGGTAGGACTCGATGAACCCCACGGCGTCATCGCCGGACTCGGCGAGCCGACGGGCAAGGATGCCGGCGGACTGCACCATCGCGCACGTCTGGTCGAGCTGGATCACGTGATCGTGGATGCACCAGGAGGGCGCGGGGCTGCCGTCGAGCCAGTAGCGCTGGTACCAGTGGCCGCTGGCGAGCTGGGTCCGGGCGGCCCACTCGAAGAAGCGGCGGGCCTTGCTGGGGTGGCCGATCTGCTCCATCGCGAGCGCGCATACCGCGGCATCGCGCGGCCAGCAGTAGCCGTAGCCGCCGGAGAGCTCGTAGCCGGGGTCGAACTCGGGTGCGGCCAGGAACGCGCCCTCCTGCTCGTCGAACAGGTCGTGCAGCGAAATGACCGCGCGCTCGTATGCGTCGGAGAGCTCGGGGACGGTGCAGGGGCCCGCGTCGGCAAGCTCGGCGGCGACGCGCGAGCCGACCTGCTGGACCGCGGTTTCAGTCGGCTGGCGGGCAAGGCGCACGGCTGCGGCGCCCGCCGCCTCCGGGCTGGTCGCGCCGGCGAGCACGATGGTGGCGTGCCAGCGGTTCTCGCGGACGGGCTCGAAGGCGGCGGCGAAGTCGACGCGCCCGATCGCCTGGTGGATCGAGCCCAGATTGCCGCTCATCATCGCGTGTTTTGTGGGTGACTCGGCGCCGTAGCGGGTGCTGCTGCACATCCCGGAGAAGGGCTCGGATGCGGTCAGGGCGATGGCGATGTCGCGGTAGTGCTGCAGGACGAGCTTCTCTTCGGGGTGGATCACCACGCCGTTGCGAATGGCGGAGTCGCCGAGCCCGAGGCGGAAGTAGTGCATGAACTGTACGGGGCCGACGCCGGGGCCCTTCGTCAGGACAATACGCCGGATGAGGGCGGACTCCTGCGGGGGGACGATGTCGGTCAGTTCGAGGCTCAGGTCGAGGTCACGGTGCGCGAGACGGGTGATCAGCACGTTGCTCGCGGGTTCAAATGACTGGGCGACCCGCCAGGCTTCGTGGAAGCACCAGAGGAAATGCCCCTGGGGCGAGCCGTTGGCCAGGCGGATGGCCGGCATGCCTTCGCGGACATTCTGGGCGAAGTCCAGGCGCGGGTAGAAAAAGCCCATGATCTCGCCGGATCGTCCGAATGTCGCCAGGGTGCGTCCGTTGCCGGCGGCCGCAGTGGGGATGAAGAAACTCATGTGCTGCTCAGGTCCTCGCGCTCGGAGCCTCCGCCAGTGCTCTATCGGCTGACGCCCGGGCCATGGCCACGGAAAATCCCGGTAGGCACGTCGGGGCCGGTCGGTTGATTGCGACGAGCGTTCCGACGGCGGCCCGTCTGCACGGTATTGTAAGCGAGAGCGGGTCCGGCTGCTAATGCGCGCGATCGGTGTCGGTGCGGGCCGCGCTCATGGATGCGCGGGCCTACCGGGACGCGTGGATGATATAGGAGGTTTCGACTGGTCTCATGGCGTTTGGCAGCTTGCCACGGTCTGACTTCGCGATAGGACGGCGAAGTTCAGACCGTGCCGCCCGGTTGGGCCGAGGCAGGCCCTGGCACACCGCTCCGCGCGGTATGCTGTTCGTGCGGGGGTCTGGGCTGATGGGAGTGAAGGCGATGCATGCGAATGAGCCGAAGCGGCTGGAATGCGCGCGGCTGCCGACGCCGCTGGTCGAACTCAAGAACCTGGCGCGGGAACTCGGGATTCCGCGGCTGCTCGTCAAGCGCGACGATCTCACCGGGTTCGAGACGAGCGGGAACAAGATCCGCAAGCTCGAATACGTGCTGGGAGATGCGCTGGCAGCGGGGGCGGACACGCTGGTCACGCACGGAGGTTTCCAGTCGAACCACTGCCGGGCGACGGCGGCCATGGGGGCCCGGCTGGGTCTGCGCGTGCGGCTGTTGCTGAGGACGCCGCAGCCCCCGCCGGAACCGGATGGCAACCTGTTCCTGGACCGCCTCTTCGGAGCGGAGATCTCCTGCCATACGCCGGAGGTGTACAATGGGCAGCGTCAGCAGCTGCTCGATGCAGCCATGGACGCCGAGTACAGCGCGGGGCGGCGGCCGTACTTTTTTCCGGTCGGGGCATCGATCCCGCTGGGTTGCTGGGGGTATATCCGCTGTGTGGCGGAGCTCGTGGAGCAGCTCGGGCGTGAGACACCGGTGGATCTCTACTGCGCGACGAGCTCCTGCGGGACGCAGACGGGGCTGATGCTGGGGCGGGCGCTGTTCGGGTGCGACGCGTGGCGGATCGTGGGCGTTCCGGTCAGTGACAACGTGGCGTATTTCCAGCGCGAGGTGCGGCGGCTCGAACGGCAGACCGTCGCGGAGTACGGTCTCGACATCGAGGAGCAGCAGACGCCGATCCACCTGCTCGATGGGTTCATCGGCGAGGGGTACGCGATTCCTTATCCGGATGAGGTGGAGACGATCCGGCTGGTCGCCCGGACGGAGGGGCTGCTCCTTGACCCGGTGTACACGGGCAAGGCGATGACGGGCATGCTCTCGGACCTGGGCAGCGGGCGGACGCGGCCGGATGCGGTGCCCATTTTCCTGCACACCGGCGGCGCGTTCGGACTTATGGCACGGCGCGACCTCTTCGCGTAACCGGCGCTTAAAATCCGGGTGGGTACGCATCTGGGCGCCGGCGGAACAGCCCGTGCGTGCCTCATTGGTCCGCCAGACGCCGCGAGGAGGAGCCATGACAACGGTGCTGCTGAGGGTGAGCGGAATGAGCTGCGACAGCTGCGTTCAGCACCTGACCCGCAGCCTGGAATCGACGGAGGGCGTGCACAGCGTGCAGGTGGACCTCCTGGCGCGCACGGCCCGTGTCGAGCACGATGAAACGGTGTGCCGGCCGACAGACCTGATCGCGGCCGTGCGTCGCGTGGGCTACCAGGTCGATGCCTTCGAGCCGGTGGCCGCCAGTGCCTGAACAGACAATCGACAGCCAGGACGGCACCCCGGCGGAGATCCCCCTGCGGATTGAGGGCATGACGTGCGCCTCCTGCGTGGCGCGGGTGGAATCGGCGCTGCGCGGCGTGGAGGGCGTGCGTGACGCGCGGGTCAACCTCGCCACGGGAAAGGCGACGGTTGCCGCCGGTGCGGGAGCGGATGCCGACGCGCTGGTGAAAGCGGTCGAGCGCGCGGGTTACGGCGCGACACGGACGGCGGGCGGCGAGACCTCGTCGGATCCTGTCGAGCGGCAGAGCGAATCCATGGCCGCACACCGGCAAGCGCTGGTCTGGGCGCTGGCGATCGGCATTCCGGTGATGCTGCTGCACTGGGTGGGGCATTCCTTCGGCGGGCACGCGGCGCATCGCGTGGCGATGATCCTGCAGGCGGTGCTGACGATCGCGCTGCTCGCGTCGCCGGCGGGGCGTCCGATCCTGGCGGGGGGCTGGCGGGCCACGATCCACCGGTCGCCGAACATGGATCTGCTCATCGCGCTCGGCGTGCTGGCCGCGACGATGGGCAGCGTCGTCGGGCTGTTCGTCGCGCGGCTCTCGGGAATGAACTACTTCCACGACGCGGCGATGATTCTCGGGTTCATCAGCCTCGGGCGGTACCTCGAGGCACGGGCGCGCGGGCGGGCCTCGGCCTCGTTGTCGGCACTGATCCGGCGGTCGCCGCGGCAGGCGGTTCGGCTCGAGAACGGCGTGCCTGTGCCGGTGGCGGTGGACGCGGTGCGACCGGGGGACGTCCTGCAGGTCGGGGCGGAGTCGTACGTGCCTGTGGATGGTGAGGTACTCACGGGGCGCGCGTCGGTGGATCAAAGCATGTGGACGGGGGAGTCGGAACCCGTAGAGGTCGAGCCGGGTGACGCGGTTCTCGGCGGGACGTACGTGCACGCGGGGGCGATGACGGTTCGGGCGACGGCGGTGGGGGCAAAGTCGGCGATCGCACGCATCGTGACGCTCGTCGAGGAGGCTCAAAGCCGCAAGACGGGCATGCAGCGGCTGGCGGACCGCGTCGCCGGCGTGTTCGTCCCGATCGTGGTGGTGATCGCGCTGCTGACGGCCGGCGGGTGGCTGCTGTTTGGCGGGGTGGATGCGGGAGGGCAGGCGTTCTCCGCGATGATCGCGGTGCTGGTGGTGGCGTGTCCGTGCGCGATGGGGCTGGCGACGCCGGCGGCGGTGCTCGTGGCGACGGGGAATGCGGCGCTGCGGGGAATTCTGGTGCGGGATCCGGCCGTGTTCGAGCGAGCGGGGGCGGCCGACACGATTCTGCTCGACAAGACGGGGACGCTGACGCGCGGGCGTCCGCACGTGGCGGAAATCGCGGCGACGGACGGGATGGCGCCGGATCAACTGCTGCAACTGGCGGCGTCGGCGGAGCAGTTTTCGCCGCATCCGCTCGCGAAGGCGATCGTCGATCGGGCACGGGGGGAGGGCGTGACGCTGCTCGATCCGGAATCGTACGCGGCGGAGGCGGGGCTCGGGGTGCGCGCCGGTCTGAACGGCAAATCGGTGGTCGTCGGCAGTGAGCGCTTCCTGACGCGCAGCGGCATCGCGGTTCCGGACGGGAACGGAGCGGCGGGCGCGGGTCGCGCCGGGACGCTGGTGCACGTGGCACGCGACGGGGCGTACCTGGGGGCGCTCGTGCTCCAGGACGAGATTCGTTCGGGCGCTGCGGAGGCGGTCCGGAGCCTGAAGTCGCTCGGGATCCGGCCGATGGTCGTCACCGGCGATCGGGCGGGGGTGGCCGAAGCGGTCGCACGGGCTGCGGGGATCGAGGAGGTCCGCGCGGGGGTGTCCCCGGTCGGGAAGGCGGAGCTTATCACCTCTCTGCAGAAGGACGGACGCCGGGTGATCATGGTCGGCGACGGCGTGAACGACGCGCCGGCGCTGGCGGCGGCCGACATCGGGATCGCGATGGCCGGAGGTACGGAGGTGGCGGCGGAGACGGCGCCGATCAGCCTGATCGGCGACCGCCTGGAACTGGTACCGGCGGCGGTCGATCTCGCGCGGCGGTCGCTGCGTGTCATTCGGCAGAATCTGTTCTGGGCGTTCGCGTACAACGTGGTGGCGATCCCCCTGGCAGCGATGGGGATACTGCCGGCAGGGTACGCGGCGGCGGCGATGATGATGAGCAGTCTGACGGTGGTGCTGAATTCGTTGCGGTTGCAGCGGGGATAGGCTGCGCGTATTCGCCCACGGCCTTCGCCCCCAGAAGTCACACCGTGCTACCACCGAATGCACGCACAGAAACGGACCTGTGCGTGCCGGTCATTCGCGGCTGCGTCTCGCCACGGCCTGCCTTCGCCAGACACACGGCGAAGTCAGACCGTGCCACCCGCCGTCGCCAGGCAACGGCGAAGTCAGACCGTGCCTCCCGCCGTCGCCAGGCGCACGGCGAAGTCGTACCGTGCCACCCGCGAAGTCAGGCCTTCACCCCTGGACGTCGCTACTGTGGGCCGTTACTTTCCACGAGTGGCTAGAAGTACCTTTTCGTGGATGACGGCGTTGGTGCCGAGGCCCTCGCCGGTGTAGATGGTGGGGCGGCCTTCCCAGTCGGTGAAGGCGCCGCCGGCCTCGCTGAGGATGGGCGGCAGAGCGGCCATGTCCCAGAGGTTCAGCCGGGGCTCGATCATGATCTCCGCACGACCGGTCGCGACGAGAACGTACCCGTAGCAGTCACCCCAGCCGCGGGCGAGGCCGCAGGATGAGCGGAGCTGTTCGTACGCGCCGGCCCGGCCGCTGCGGACAAATTCGCTGATGCTCGTCGTGCACATCGTGGCCTCGGCGAGCGTATCGATGGTCGAGACCTGGGCGCGACGCGGGTGGTCCCAACCCCGTTGCTGCCACCATGCACCCTGGCCCTGGGCGGCCCAGACGATTTCGCCCAGCGCGGGCAGGACCACCACGCCGACGACGGAACGTTCCTCGAGTTCGACCCCGATCAATGTTCCATAGAAAGGTACGCCGTGGATGAACGACTTGGTGCCGTCGATGGGGTCGAGGATCCAGCGAAATCCCGAGGTGCCGGGACGATCGGGCAGTTCTTCGCCCAGAATCGCGTCGGCGGGGAAGCTCTCAATGATCCGGGCCCGCAGATACTCCTCCGCCTCGCGATCGGCGATGGTGACGGGTGTGCCGTCACGTTTTTGTTCGATCGTGAGGCCCGGGCGGTTGAAATGCCGCAGCGTGAGCTCGCCCGCGTTGCGGGCGGCCTCGATCGCCACCTCCAGGCGCGCCTTGATCTGGGTTTCGTTCGTCAATGCCATGCGTGCTCCCCTGAACTCCGTGTCGATAGAGCATGATACCGCGCGCGGAGGCTCGCGGCACGCTTGGTCGTGGTCCACATCGGCAAATCGACGATTCGTTCACATCAGCGCGCGCCGGGCGGTGCTGCGGTCGTGCTTGCGAGCATCTGCAGCAGCGTTTCCGCGCAGAATTGCGCGAAGCGGGGATCGTTGACGTTGCAGTCGAGCACGGTGAGTGGAATACCGGGGCGCAGTCCGCTTCTGAGCGCGTCCAGCAGCGCGCGATCGGCCTCGGGCCAGTCGAAGGGTCCGCCCGGCGCGCCGATCACACTCAGACCTTTCGTGGGGAAGACTACGTGGATGGGGCCGCGGCTGGCGCTGAGCTTGCCGGCGATGATCTCGCCGAGGCGGCGGTTTTCAGCGACGTCAGTACGCATCAGGGTCACGTTGGGGTTATGCGGATAGAAACGCCGGCCGTTGAACCTGGGCGGCACGGTCTCGGGCGCCCAGAAGTTCACCATGTCGAGGCAGCCGGGCGCGACGACGGCCGGAACCCCGCGCCTGGCGGCCGCTTCGAGTCGCGCGGGACCCGCGCCGAGCACGCCGCCGACGAGTTCATCCGCCCATTCAGTCGTGGTGATGTCGAGCACGCCGGCGATCAGCCCCGCGTCGATGAGGTTCTCCATCGTTCGACCGCCATTACCGGTGCAGTGGAAGACGAGCACTTCGTAGCCGCGGCGCTCCAGGATGGCCCGGGCCGCTTCGACAGCCTGGGTCGTGTTTCCGAACATGGATGCGGCGATGAGCGGTCGATCCTGGCCGGGCGGGACCTGCGCTTCGACCATGCCGCAGATGGCGCCGGCCGCCCGGGCAAAGACTTCGCGGCTGATGCGGTTGATACCGGAAACGTCGACGATCGCGGGGATCATGACGATGTCCTGCACCCCGACGTAACCCGAGACGTCGCCGCCGGCAACGGTGGAGACCATGACCTTCGGGACGCCGAGGGGCAGCGCCCGCATGGCGGCGCAGGCGACCGACGTGCCGCCGCTGCCTCCGAGCGCAATCACTGCGTCGAATCGGCCTTCTGCGTACAGGCGGGGGAGGATCGCGGCGGCTCCGCGTGTCATGGCGGCGACCGCCTCACCGCGATCGGCGCGTGACTTCAGTTCGGATGCATCTGCGCCGGCGGCGCGTGCCACCTCTTCGCGTGACACATCCGGCTCAAGGGTGGGCTCGCCGAGAACGCCGACGTCGATGAGGAGCGTGTGGTGGCCGCGCGCTTCGATGCACGTGCGGAGGAAGCGGTACTCCGTGCCCTTCGTGTCCAGCGCTCCGAGCAGGGCGATCGTTGCGGCCATCTCGGTGCTCCCTCCGGGTGCTGCGGTCAGGCCTTGGGCGCGTATTGCGGCACCTTCATCAACTCGCCGCCCTTGAGCGCCGATTCGTGGGCGATGATGCCGGGGACTGTCTCGGCGAGGGCCTCGTAGATGTCGATGGCGGGGCGGCGACGCTTGACGAGTGAATCGATGAACTCGTGCACAATGAACGTCCAGGAGCCGCCATGGCCGCTATCGTGGCGGAGCGGGGCCGGCAACATGTCGGTCCGCCAGTGCTCAACTGTGGGGAACGGCTTCGGAGGCTCGTGGGCCGTCGCGACGATCCCCCCGCAGCCATTGGGGTGCGGCATGTAGTAGTTCATCTTCGTGCCGAACCAGCTGGCGCGTTCGGTGAAGTTGCTCTGCACGCTCCAGTAGACGGACATCTTCGCGACGTGGCCCTTGTTCGTGCGGCAAAGCGCCGTGCAGTTCCAGAAGGGGTTCCGGTACCGGTTGTCGCGCAGGACCTCGTCGTTGTCGCCCCAGCCCTGGCATGAGACCTCGGTGATGCGTTCGCCGGTAACGCCGGTGAGAAAGGCTGTACAGTGCGTCGGGTACTGCATCGGCGGCAGGCCGTATCGCCAGTTCGGACCGTC
>CAZJTF010000220.1:0-11900 GCA_964548565.1 uncultured Planctomycetales bacterium
CGGGAGAGCGACTGGAATCCGATATCCATCATCGCCCCGTCGCCGCCGATGACCCACAGGCGCTTGTCGGCCCAACCCTGCTGGTCCCACTTCGCGCGCACGCCCATCGCGAAGGCGGGGGCGTTCTCGAAGAGCGAGTTCGACCACGGGAGGCGGTACGGGTTATACGGGTACGTCGAGGTGTAGACGGTGTTACAGCCGGTCGCCGCGATGAGGCCGACGTTCTCGGGTCCGTACTTGAAGCAGGTGGCCGCGATGAACATGCGGAGCACCGTCGCTTCGCCGCAGCCGGCACAACTTCCGGCGCCGCCGACGTACTGGAGGGCGGAGTCGGCGAGCATCATGTCGGCAAGGACCTTGTCGTTGATGTAATCGCGCGACGTGGGGCCAAGTGAGCGGAAATGGTCGAACTTTTCGCGGATGACCGGCATGTTGGTGTCGGTCTTGCGGATCATCCGGAGCGCCTGGTCGTCGCAGACCTGGACGCACTCCGCGCAGCCCTTGCACTTGGTCGGGTCGATGAAGATGCCAAAGTAGCCGGGTTCCCTGCCCTGTTTGTCGTAGGCCTGCCAGTACTTGCGGGTACGGGCCCAGTCCGCCTCGAGGGCGGCCCGGCGCTCGGGCGGAAGCGGCGCGAGGGCCGCCTCGAGCCGCGACTGCGGGATGACCTTGCCGATGATGGCGGTGTCAGGGCACTCGGTGACGCAGTCCATGCAGGCGACGCAGTTGCCGCTCACGAATTCGGGGATTTCCGGCGCGATGAACGAGAAATCGCGCGGCGCCCCCGTCCCGGCCGGAATCGCCGAGCGGGCGAGGTCGAGATCTGCCTCCAGTTCGATGTCTCCGACGCCCCGCTCGTAGAGCGGCAGCACGCGGCTGAAGAACTTCTCCGAGTCGACCACCTCGTCGACGGTTCCGGGCAGTTTGGCGGGACTGATGGCCATCGTTCTGCTCCTCAGGAGAGGGCTCCTGTCCAGGGTTACATGTGTGTCGCCACGGGCTGAAACCAGTACCCGTTCACTGCAGCTTTCGCTCCTGCTATAATGCCGTAATGGGCACTACAGGTTCTGTCCTTGAACGCATCCTCAATCCCTCAGAAGGCGATCTGCCGCCCGACTTCGCCCGCCGGCTGTTGTCGCTGGGCTTCTCCGAGGAAGAGCATCAGCGATATCGCGAGCTCTCCGACAAAGCACAACTCGGTCAGCTCAGCACCGAGGAGCGTAGCGAACTGGATGACCTCCTGACCGCCAATGACGTTTTGACAATCCTGCAGTCCAAGGCTCGCGCGTCGCTGAACAAGAAGCCTTCGGCAGCCTGACATCCATGCCTGAATCCCTGGAGCAGATTGTTCGTCGCCTTGCTCTGGCACGCTGCGAATACTGACTGGTGCCGGAGTCCGCCTCGTCCCTCGAGTGCGTCCTGGATCATGTTATCGCACGCCAGCATGGTGGCGCGACGGAGGTTCCCAATCTCGCGCTGTGTTGTGGTCAATGCAACCGTTTCAAAGGTCCGAACGTTGCCGGGATCGATCCCGAGACCGGTCAGATCTGCCGACTCTTCCATCCGCGAACGGACGTCTGGACCGAACACTTTCGTTATGAGGATGCCGTGCTGATCGGTCTTACACCTCTCGGCCGGACGACAGTTGCCGTTCTCGCGATCAACCTCCCCATTCGGATTGCCACCCGACGGGCACTGCTCGACATCGGGCTTCACTTCTTCTGACGCATGACTCCTATGACACCACCGGCAGCGACATTGCCGCTGCCTCGTCCAGGGACGCGTTGTTGATCAACTCGCGCGGCAGCTCGAAGACCTCCTGGTAGCCCCGGCGGATGCACGTGAGGTTGTCCTGCACGACCTGCTCACCGCGCTTGCCCCAGTAGCTTCGAACCGCTTTTTCGACGCCCTCCATCAGCTGGCCCACGCTGAGGCCGTTGCGGTCGGCGAACGGCGTCGCCTTGAGGAATACCCCGAGCAGCACGACGCCCATCATGCGGATCCGCAGCTCGGGGTTCGTGGCGACCTCGTCGGCGATGCGGAAGGTATCGAGTGCCATCACGCGGGCATTCTTCTCGCGGATGCGACGACGTGCCCACAGGGGGATCCCCGCCCAGACTTCCTCAGGCGTCAACTTGGATGAATTCAAGAAGACCGTGCCGCCTTCCGCGAGGCCGCGCAGCGTGTCGCCCAGGTTGAGGGCGTTCACGTCATTGAGCGGGATGAACTCGACATGCTCGAGCTCGCAGTGGGTGAGGATGCGCGAAGGAGCGACGGTCAGATAGTACGTGGTCGGCAGACCTTTCTTCGACGAGCCGTACTTGGGATAGGCCTGCACGTGCAGCCCAAAGAGATCGCCCATCAAACTGGCGATGACCTTGTTGGTCGTCACGCTGCCGTATCCGCCGACTGAGTGTCCGCGCATCGAAAAGGCGCCTTCGGGCCGCACATCGGGATCGATGGGCGGATCGATTGCGGTCTCGTGGCGGATGCCGACGGTGCAGAATTCCTTGTGCGGGCGGCCCTCCACGGCGTCCCGCATGTTCTGGACCAGCCCGATGAAGTGGCCGGGGCGGATGTCGCGGCTGCCCAGGCCGGCCGAGCACTGCAGCATCATGGGAAGCCTTGTGGGACCGGCATCCTGCCGGTCAGACTGGCTGCAAGCCAGTCCCACACCCGCCAGGCGGAACGCCTCGAGCTGAAGCTGCGCGTCCATGAACGAGGTCTTGATGTCGCGCATCAGGGGGTTTGCCGGTGCGAGCGGGTCGTCCATCCGCTCGATGACGGTGAACGCCTTGACGTTCTGCAGGGCCTGCACGATTTCAGTCGCGGGCCAGGGGCGGTAACTGCAGACGTTGACGGCTCCCACCCGCAGGTTCAGCTCGCTCCGCATGTAGTCGACCGTGGGCTTCGCGGTTTCCATCAGGCAGCCCATGCCCACGACGGCGTAGTCGGCGTCTTCCATCCGGTAGGGCTCGATGAGGCCGCAGGGGCGACCGGTCGCTTCCGTGAATGCCCGCATGGCTTCGAGCACCGCCGGCTTCATGTGGGCGTAGTAGTGCCGCTGGGCAATCTTGCCCTTCATGTACGAGTCCTGGTCCTGCACGACACCCGTCATCAGAGGGTGCTTGACGTCGAAGAGGTTGAGGATGCGTTCCTCCGGTCGGCCGACGTACTGCTGCATGAGCTCCTTTTCGGGCAGGAGCACGTTTTCGATGGTGTGCGTGATCAGGAAACCGTCCTGCACGTTCATGAACGGCGACTGGCAGGACTCGGCGGCCCGGCGCGCGATCAGGGCGAGATCGGCGGCCTCCTGCGGATTGCGCCCGAACAGGATTCCCCAGCCGGTGTCGGCACAGGCCATCACGTCATCGTGGCCGGCGTGCACGTTGAGACTGTGGCTGGTGAGCGCGCGGGCCCCGATATGAAACACGATCGGGAGGCGCTTGCCGCTGATCGTGTAGAGGACCTCCTTCATCAGGACGAGCCCCTGGCCGCTCGTGAAATTGGTCACACGTCCCCCGGCCAGGGCGAAGCCCTCGCACGCCGAGGCGGAAGAGTGCTCGCTTTCCGGCTCGAGAAAGAGGAGCTTGTCGCCCCACAAGTTCCGCTGGCCGTTCGCGACCGCAGCGGAGTAGCCGCCGCCCATGGTCGTGGAACTCGT
Organism: uncultured Planctomycetales bacterium; assembly: GCA_964548565.1. Lineage (GTDB taxonomy): Bacteria > Planctomycetota > Phycisphaerae > UBA1845 > PWPN01 > CAYLLT01. The sequence goes on from CAZJTF010000220.1 coordinate 3,665, forward strand.
GATGGGATAGGCACATGCCGCCTGGGTGATGTTGGTCTCGACCCAGACGACAGCTCCTGCGCCGTCGGTGATGGTAGGGATTCCCGGGAAATGCCGCCTGCCGTTGCCCGAGGGACTGCTCATGCATGACTCCAGAAGGGTGAGAGAGCCATTGCACGCGGCCGATTCGACCATCGAAGAGCAAACGTCAGCCCGGCCGACCTGGCGGTCGTTATGTCGCTGCCTTCGATGACGTGAAGACCCGAACTGGCCGTGAGCAAGTAGGCCAGATGCCCGAACTTCATGGATTATATGATGCCACCCCCGGGCTCACAACAAAAAGCCGGAGAACGTGCGTAAAGGCGACGCCGGGGCCGAGCGGATCGACCGGTGGTGACGCCTCCTCAGGCCGGGCGTTCGGCGCCCCAGGCCCACGCCCGGGTGAGCTCGAATTCGCGGATCGTACCCGCGTCAGGGGCGGTGGATCTGATCTCCTGTGGGTTGAATGCCGCCCCGAGGCGCTGCAGCAGGTGAGTGAGATTCTCATCACCAAAGCTGAGGCCTTCAATCACGAACGCATCGCGGTTGATGTCAAAAATGGTTGTGCGACCTGGTTCGACCCGGACGCGACTCGCCGTGTTGAAGCCGCGCCGCTGCGCGAGCAGGATGTGCCGGACGACATCCGGCTCCGACGCGTCGTAGACGAAGGTACGCGCGCCATCGCGCGCCTCCGCGGCATTGGCGGGCTGATCGTCCGGCTTGATTCCCCAGCCGGTATCGGCCATGACGCGGTCCCGCTCCGACGAGTTCGACTGCTGCGACACTCTCTTCTCCTTCAGTCGCGTCCACCGCCGATGAAGGTGCGGAGGTCCTCGACCAGCGTCGTCACGTGAACGAGCTCCTCACGGCTCTGGCGGACGCGCTCGCGATCGACGGTTCCCTGGCCGCGATAGTGGTGGTGCTGAGCGACGTCGGGCGACCAGTAGGCATGCCCGCCGGCCGCGTAAGCAGCAGATCCCTCTGTGGCCCGCAGCAGCGCCTCTGCATCCGCGAGCATGGACTCCGTGTCCAACGCGGTGCAGCGTGCCAGGAAGCGTGCAACGGTTTCGAGATGTCCGCGTGACACACCGTGTCGCTCAGCCATGTGGCCTGCCAACGCCGCAAACAACTCCTGGTGCTGCGGGGTCATGCCCGGTTCGCACAGCAGGGCGACGGCAACCGGCACGAGCCCCGGCGGCAGGGCGAGGCGGAGACTCCGCGTCGCAGCGGGACCGGGGGCATGCTCGAGCCGCAACAGCCGGACATAGCGCTCCGTCATGACCTCGTGCAGTTTGAGTTTCGCAACGCTTCCGTCGGGCAGTTGCACCGCCACCGCGTCGAGCTCTCTTACGAGGTCAGTCGCCAGCTGCTCGAGTTCAGGCGTGCCCGGGCGGTATTGCTCCAGAATCTCGGCAAGCTCCGCGCGGTCGTCCAGCGTGGGCGTGAAGAGCGGCCCGAAGAGGATCTCAAGCTCGTGTTCCTCCAGCACGTCCGGCGCGGAGGCAAGAAAAGAGCGGATTTCGCCGGGTTCGACACGATCAGCCAGTTGGCGCTGCGTCTGCGGCTTGAGAGGCATGGGACGGGTGAGAAGTGCCGCGACGCGGGACTTGAGCCGCTCGTACATGGTCGTGGTCCGTCGTTTTCGCCAGAAGCTGACCCGAATGTGCACATTATAGCGAGCCCGGGCAGACGAGCTGGAAGCTGGAGCCCGGTTCTTGTCCCGTGGCGCGTGAAAGCAGCGGATCTTTACGCGCATCGACTTTTTTCTGTTGGGGGCCGTTGCATCCGCGTGTGTCAGACGTCCTTCTCTCGGACAACACGGATAGAGCCCCTGGAGTGAGCCGCATCTTGGAATCGGATGCACAACTGGTGGCAGCCGTACTGTCAGGCGACCGCGGGCGGTTCGCCGGGCTGGTCGGGCGCCACGAGCGGACAGTTCGCGCCGCGGCTTACGCCGTCTTTGGCAATCACCATGCAGCCCCGGACATTGCCCAGGAGGCCTTCCTCCTGATGGCGGGTGAATCACCCGCGGCGGAGCACGATGTCGGCCGTGACGGTCTCACCCCGGCCCGGCGTGTCGAGGGGAAGGAACCCCGGAAGCCGGCCCGGCACGTCCTGGCGGCCCTGGACGCGTACCTTGCCCGCCCAGCCGAAGCCGGTGTCGGACCCGAGCGAGATGAACCCGCCGAAGAGTTCCTCGAGACTGGCGATGTTCATGGTTCCACCGGTTGCGGCGGACCAGCGGCTGGCCGGGATCGAGAAACGCGGCAGAGGGGGCAATTCCTTCTGGCCGCCCCAGGCGGTGTGGAACTCGAAGGCCCCGATCTTCAGGTAGAACATGCGACCGATCTGCTCGACGGTGACGGTAAACGGGGCCGGGGTCTCGCCGATCACGACGCCGAAGCCCCCGACCGCTTCGGGCCAGGGCCGACCGAGCGCGTTGATCCGTTGGATCTTTTCGGGAACGGGCACCGCGGCGGACAGTGACTGGAGGTTCGAAGAGGATCGCTCAACGCCGCAGAGGAGAAGCATCGCGCGGGCCGCTTCGGTACGGGCGGCTTCGTCGCCTTCGCTGCTCATGCGCGCGAGGCGGCGCATCCCGATCGCGTGCAGGGCACGGAGGGCATCCTCGGAGCCGGATTCGGCGCCCGCCTCGAGAATCGGTCCGAGTCGGGCGATCTGGCCGCTGCCGATGAGCAGGGCGGCTGCCTGGCGGATCGTGGCGTCGCCGCTCGAGAGCATCCGGACGAACCGCGGCAGGTTCTGATCCGTCACGCGCCCGGCGAACTGGTCGGCGAATGCGTACTCGTCGCCGCCGTCTTTCAGGAAGGTGGCGGCCCGCCGGGCAATGCCGGTGTCCACCATCTGGTCGGTGACGTCGCCCGCGGAACGCCCGATCGCGAGGATGGCGTAGTACCCGCCGATTGCGATGGCCGCGAACACGCAGAGCACGACAATGAGGCGAAGAGGGAGCACCGCGAGGATCCGGCGCTGTTCGGTGACCGGCTCCGGCTTGCTGCGGTGGACGATTCCGGTGACCTGGTTCGCGCCGCACGCCGGGCAGCGGACGGCATCGGGCTCCATCGGCGCGTCGCACATGATGCAGTGCCGGACTTCACGCTTCTCTTCGGGCGGGGCGACGCCGATCCACGAATCCTCCGCGAGGCTCGTCGGTTTCCACTCGAAGGGCGGCCGGGACTCGCCGATTTTGAAGGTCTGGTGACAGCCGGTGCAGACCGCGACGCGCCCGAAGGCCTCCATCTCGGTCCGGTACCGTCTCTCGCAGTGGGGGCACTGCACACGAATCACGTTCCCGTCCTCCAGCGTGCCCGTAGGGGCGGCGGGGCCGTCTGGCCCGGGCTTTCCTGGCCGCAACTGCCTACTATATCGGACGCTGAGGGGCCTGCCGACCCGCCATATCTGGTGCGTTCGGCGGTCCGATCGGGGATGAGGTGATTTCCCCTGGCCCGGAAGGGGTGTAAATGCCTTGACGCCCGAAGAGATGTTGATTATCCTTAGCTAATAGAGATTCGGTCTCAACTAGCTCGGAGACTGGGTCTCAGTCGGCGATATCCAAGATGGAGTCGCCAGAGAGCTAAAGGACAAGACTGGAATGCCTCATACGTGCAGGGTGCCGCTGGCTTCGGCGGGTGCAGGGACGCATGTTCGCGTCTGCTCCGTGACCGGTCGCGATGGCCACGCACAGCGGCTGCGGGAGTTGGGAGTCCTCGAGGGAAAGACGCTCCGCGTCGTCACCAACAGTGATCCGCTGATCTGCCAGGTCGGCGAGTGCCGCCTGGGCGTGTGTCACCGGCTCGCGCGCTGCATTATCGTCGAGCCGCTGCCCGAATCTCACGCGATGTCTGCCTGAATCGGCCGCGCGGTGGCGTCTGCGGCCGTGCGGCGCCTCGCGATGGTTCCTCTCCTGGATCTGGTTAATGTCGGCGCTACGCCGGTTGTCAGCCGCCCGGCAGGCAGTCGTGTTGCACCGTGATTCGATCGGCTGAAAGCGTGCCACGCCGGCAGTCGGCCGGTGAGCTGTCAGGGGCCAGCATGTCCGTCGCTCCAGTGGTTCGTGAGTCGCATCCCGTGCAGGGCACCTGTCTTGTCGCGGTGATCGGGAACCCGAACTGCGGGAAAACCACGCTCTTCAACGCCATGACCGGCCTGCGGCAGAAGGTCGGCAACTATCCGGGGGTTACGGTCGAGAAGCGTGAAGGCGTAGTGACGGCCGAGCCGTGGCTTCACCTTCTGGACCTTCCCGGTACCTACAGCCTCTCCGCCCGGAGCATCGACGAACAGATCGCGCGCGACGTGCTGCTGGGCCGGCGTCCGGATACGCTGTTGCCGGCTGCCGCCCTGGTCGTGATTGACGCGACAAACCTCGAACGAAACCTCTACCTCGCCACGCAGGTGATCGACCTCGGCATCCCGGTGGTGATCGCGTGCAACGTGATGGACCTGCTCGAAAAGGCCGGCCACCGGCTGGATCTCGAGAAGCTCTCGGACCGGCTCAGCGTGCCGGTCATCCGCACCGTGGCGAGCCGTGGAGAAGGCGTCGGCGAACTGATCACCGCACTGAGGCAGGTCTGCACCGATGCCTCACCGCAGATGCCCCCACGCCGATGGCTGGTCAGCGAACCGCTTCGCCGGGAGGTCGGTCGACTTGCGGTGACCGTGGAACGGTGCGGCTTCGCCGGGGCAGGAGCAGCGCACGGCGCGGCCGCGTTGCTGCTGACCGAGGCGGAAGTCCCCGGGCCGGACCAGTTGCCGGTGGAGATTCGCCAGGCGCTGCGTGAATCGGTCGAAAGGCTGCAGAACGGGCAGGGGGCCGAAGTTGCTCTCGAGATGACCACCGAGCGGTACCGCTGGCTCGGCGAGGTCGTCCGGGAGTGCCTGCAGCGAGCCCCGCAGACCGGCGCGTCACTGACCGATCGCCTCGACGGCGTGCTGACTCACCGCGTCTGGGGGATGGTCGTCTTCATCGCGGCGATGGCGGCGATGTTCTCGGGCATCTTCCTGGTGGCGGACCCGCTGGTCGGTGTCATCGAGTGGCTGGTGACATCCGCACAGGACGTCGTCACCCGCCTGCTGCCGCCGGGCGATTTCCGCGATCTGCTGAAAGACGGCGTGATCGCCGGAGCCGGAAACGTCGTTGCTTTCTTCCCGCAGATCTGCGTCCTCTTCCTGTTCATCGCGTTGCTGGAAGATACCGGGTACATGGCCCGAGCCGCCTTCTTGATGGATCGCCTGATGAGCCGCGTCGGGCTGCACGGCAAGAGCTTCATCCCGCTGCTGAGCTGCCACGCGTGCGCGATCCCGGGCATCATGGCCACGCGCGTGATCGAGAACCCCAAAGACCGGCTGGCGACGATCCTGGTGGCACCGCTGATCAGCTGCAGCGCGCGTCTGCCGGTTTACACCGTCCTCATCGCGGCGTGCCTGCCGGGCAGTCCGCTGCTGAAGGCGGGCGTGCTGCTCTCGATGTACCTGCTGGGAATCGTGGCGGCGCTTGCAATGGCCTCGCTCTTCAAGCGCACGCTTCTGCGCGGACCCACGCCGGCGTTCCTCATCGAGTTGCCGCCGTACCGCATGCCGCGGCCCCTGTCGGTGCTCTTCGTCATGTGGGATCGCAGCCGGCTGTTCCTCACGCGGGCGGGTACGACGATCCTGGCGATGACGATCCTGCTGTGGGCGATGATGACCTATCCGCGCAGTGCGGAGCGGGCGCAGCGGTATGAGGCCGAGCGGCAGGCGGTGAGCGCGGACGCACCCGACGCCGCCGAGCGGCTCGCCGCGATCGACACGGCCGAATCGTCGGACAACCTGCGACACAGTGCGGCCGGTCGCCTGGGCCGGCTGATCGAGCCGGTGATCCGACCCCTCGGGTACGACTGGCGGATCGGCATCGGCCTGGTCTCCAGCTTCGCGGCCCGCGAGGTGTTCGTCGGGACGATTGGCATCGTGCTCAACGTGGGCGACGCGGAGGCGGAGTCTTCATCTCTGAGCCAGCGGATGGCCTCCGCGACATGGCCGGACGGGCGTCGACTGTTTACGCCGGCCGTGGCGGTGGGATTGATGGTGTTCTACGTCCTCGCGTGCCAGTGCGTCAGCACAATCATTGTTGTCCGCAAGGAAACGAACAGTCTGGCATGGCCGGCGTTCATGTTCGGCTACATGTCCCTGCTCGCCTACCTCGGCGCGCTCGCTGTCTACCAGGGCGCCCGCCTGCTCGGCTGGGGCGTCGCCTGACGAGCCCGCTTGCCGCATCGCACTTCGGCCGGGTAGAGTCCCGATCTCCAACGACGGCCCGAGATTTCACTGACGGGAGGTGCTGCCATGGCAGGAATGGGTTGCTCTGTGTTGCTCGCGGTCATCGCGATGGCCGCTCAGCCGGTCGAACCGCGTGTCGAGGACGTGCTCGTCTTGGGGGCTCCGGCTGAGGTGAAACTCGAGGGTTTCCTCGGTTCACGATGCGATCTGAACCGAACGGGTCGACTGAAGCACGCGCCGATCGCCGAAATGCTCGCGGGGTTTCAGAAGCGACCCGGCTCACACCCGTGGATCGGCGAGCACATCGGCAAGTGGCTGCACGCCGCCAGTCTCGCCTGGCAGAACACGCGCGATTCTGAGCTGCGCGCGATGATGGACCGGGCCGTGCGCGATCTGCTCGCGACACAGAAGCCGGACGGCTATCTCGGCACGTACGAGGACAAGGACCGCTGGACCAGCTGGGACGTCTGGGTCCACAAGTACAACCTGATCGGGCTATTGGCGTACCACGAGGCGACGGGAGATGCGCCCGCGTTGAGCGGCGCCCGCCGCGCGGGGGATCTGCTGTGCGCGACGTTCGGGCCGGCCAAACGCGACATTATCGCTTCCGGAACACACGTCGGGATGGCCGCCACCAGCGTGCTCGAGCCGATAGTGGGGTTGTATCGCGTCACCGGAGACGAGAAGTACCTCGCTTTCTGCAGGTATCTCGTCGAGAGTTGGGACCAGCCGCACGGGCCGAAGATCATCGCCAGCCTCCTGACGCACGGGAAGGTCGCGCGGACGGCGAACGCGAAAGCGTACGAGATGATGAGCAACCTGGTGGGGCTCTGCGAACTCTACCGGGTGACAGGCGAGCCGCGGTACCTGAAGGCGGCGCAGGTTGCCTGGCAGGACATCAACGACACCCAGCTGTACGTTACCGGCGGGACCAGCCTCCGCGAACACTTTCAACCGGATGGTCATACGCCCAGCACCGGAGCCGTCGCTGAGACGTGCGCGAACGTGACGTGGGAGCAGCTCTCCGCGCAGCTGTACCGGCTGACGGGCGAGGCGAAGTATGCGGCTGCACTCGAGCGGCTGATCTACAACCACCTGATCGGCGCGCAGGGCCGCGACGGGCAGGACTGGTGCTACTTCACGGTGCTCGAAGGCGGCAAGACCTTCACGAGTCACGTGAACTGCTGCCATTCGAGTGGGCCCCGGGGCGTGGCGATGGTGCCGGAGCTGACGTACGCGCGCAGGCCGCAGGGCGTCCGCGTCACGCTGTACGAACCCTCACAGTTCAGGACCACGCTGGCGGACGGGACGAAACTCGAACTCCGGCAGGAGACAAAATACCCTGCCGAGGAGGTGGTCCGCATCCTCGTGACGCCGGAGAAGGAAGCGGAGTTCGCGGTCGAACTGCGGGTGCCGGAGTGGATGCAGTCGATGGCGGTCCGGGTCAACGGCGAGCCGGCCGGCACCCCGCCGGTGGGCGGGGTCATGACGCTGCAGCGGACCTGGAAGCCGGGTGACGCGATCACGATCCGCGTGGATCTCACGCCGCGTTGGATCCAGGGGACGGGCATGCACGAGGGCTACCTGGCAGCCATGCGGGGGCCGTTCGTCCTGTGCGTGAACGGGAATCGCAACCCCGACCTGTGGGGGCCTGAACTGGCCGCCGCTGCTGCGGACGCGCCGTTTCAGCCGGCAGGCGAGATCCCGAAGTCTCCGCCGCTCGAGCGTTCGTTCTCGGCGGCCGCCCGGGCCAGAAGTCTCACCCCCGAAGGCATGAAGGACGTCACAATTCACCTGACGCCGTTCGCGCTCGTGCAGAACGAGGGGTTCACGGTGTGGATTCGCACGCCGGCGTTGCTCGAACGAATTCGGTAAGAACGGCACGGCCTGGAATGCCATTAAGTTAAGCCGCATCCTGCCGTTTTTTCAGGCGTTTGCGTAATTC
>CAZJTF010000221.1:0-11745 GCA_964548565.1 uncultured Planctomycetales bacterium
CGCCAGGGCGCAACCCGAACTGCACCCGAACTTATGTTCAAGCGAGCGTCAGCAGGGACCAGGACGGCGGTGAGAGCCTCAGGAAGATGCGATTGCCCTGGGGGGCTCGTCTCGCACCCGGAGCGTTCCCCCCTCCGAGATGAGGAACAATCAGTTTCTCACGCCCTGCTCAGGGGCGTCCGCAGCCAGTTCGCCGCGCTCTGTATCCTTCACTCCCTGCCGCAGAAGCAATCGCGCACGCCTGGCGAGAGCCTGATAATTGGCCCTCGCCTCCTCGATCTCCTTGTCGGACAACTCCTCCAGATCGAGCAGCGCGTTGTGGGCCCCCTCAATGGCTCGGATGATTTCATCGAGCTTGATCTGGATCGCGGCGCTGTCGCGGTTCTGGGTCGCCTGGATCAGGAACACCATCAGAAACGTGACGATCGTCGTCCCGGTGTTGATCACGAGTTGCCAGGTGTCGCTCTCACGAAAATGCGGGCCCAGCGCTGCCCAGATGAGAATAACGAGGACCGCCGCCGTGAACGCGAGTGGATGACCGGCTGCGCGTGCGGTCCACCGGGCGAAACGCGCGAACGCGCCGGTGTGATAAGACAGGATTGGCATGTCGGCACTCCTGAAAGGGTTCGCGGGGAAAGCTCCACCGCCCGGGAAATGCTATTCGCGCTGGTCGGCTCTTTCCGGGGAGTCGGCGCCGGCATCGGACGCGCCGCCGGTCTGCCAGCGGAACCACCACGCCAGCAGCAGCCCCAGAGCGAAACCGATGGCGATGTTATTGAGGCCGAGCGACGCTCCGGCCGTCACCAGCATCACCGTAGCGGCCTCGCGCGACTTCTGATCCCGTGTGATCAGGGCCAGTTCGAGGCCGCTGAACGCGACCATGACTCCGAGCACGCTCCGGGGGAAGACCTCACAGAGCGCCATCAGTGAGGCGCCGAACAGGACCGCCACAACGACCTTGACGCCGCCGAGGAACAGGATAGAGCCGTTGGTGCGTGCCCCGAAGCGATACTGACCGGCCAGCCCCCCTGCCCCGTGGCACATGGGCATCGCGCCGAACCAGCACCCCACCAGGTTCATCAGTCCAACCGAAACGGCGACGCGGCGTGGGGCCGCGGGGCGCGCCGGGAACAGGTCCGCGGAGAGGGCACAGACAGCAATGACCGAATTGAGCGTCGTCAGGGGAATCTGCGGCAGCGCCGCCTGCGGAAACGCAACCACGAAGTCGCGCCAGGCGGGCGGCGACCAGGCGGGGAGCGTCAGGCCGATCTGCACAGCCCCGACGACGGACGGCTTCATCCAGGCGGCCAGCAGGACACCTCCGGCAAACAGCACGAGGGCCGCGGGCACCCGCCCGGACGTGAGCAGCACGAGCGACAGGACGGTCGCCAGAATGCCCGTCGTGTAACTGTCCGGGCCGAGCCAGGCCTGCGTGGCGGCCACCATTTCCAGGCCTTTCGCGAGAAGCGTCAGCCCGAGGCTGAGCTGGATCCCCCGCACGACACTCCGCGGCACGACGCGGTCCAGCCAGTCGATCAGCCCCGTCAGGCCGAGGGCGAGCACGACGGCGCTGACGGTCGCACCGGCGGCGAGGATCTGTCCGACCGTGAGCTTTTCGGCAATGGCAATGGCGGCGATCGCCTTCATCGGCTGGACCGCCATGGGGATCGAGAACATCATGCCGGTGGCGATGTTAAAGACGCCGCTGAAGAAGAGCGCGGAGGCGAAGTTCAGGCCGTTCTGCACAGCCATGCCGACGAGCAGCGGCAGGAATGTGCCCAGGTCACCCAGCGAGCCGGCTACCTCACAACGGTCCAGCCGCGCGTCCCCAAGATTCTCCCGGATGGTTTTCCACAGGCCCATCCCGCAATGGTAGCGGCCGGAAACGGTTCGCACGATGCCAGGGCAATCGGCGGATCCCCGTTCTCGTGGCGGGCGGCGTACCAGAGGGTGGCGAATCTAAGGGTTCACCCAACCGATGCGGGAGGGCGGCCAGACGATCAACCAGGGGCGGGCGCGGATCTGATCGGCGGAGATCGGGCCCTCGAAGCGGCTGTCCTGCGAGTCGCGGGAATCATCTCCAAAGACGAAGTACCCGCTTCCGCACGTGGTTTGCTGGCCGCCCTGCAGGTTGCCGAACGCATAATACTGCAGGAAACCGAGGGAGGCGGGGATCGGCAGCGGGGCCCCATTGATCACCGGACGCTTGTCCACGAGCGAGACCGTTTCGCCCGGCAGGCCGACGACCCGCTTGGCAACCCGCAGGTGATCCTGGGTATCGAACTGAACGACCTCCCACCGGCGCGGCGTGCGGAATCGCAGGGAGATCTTCTCAGAAAGCACCCAGTCACTGCCCGGAGCGCCATCGCCTTTCAGCGTGGGGGCCATCGAGTCGGAGACGACCTGCGTGATGTCAAAACAGGCGATGTAAACCAACGACGCGAGGCCGATGAGGGCGAGCGCGTTGCGAATCCAGTTAAACACGCGTCGCAGCGTGCCTGGAAGCGGGGGTACCGGCGGGACCATGGGGGGCGCCGCGGCCATCCGATCAGCCACCCTGCGCGTTGGCGGGCGGCTGGGCGCCCTGCTCCTGGATCGCCGTCTCCACCTGGCGATCCCGCTCCTCCCATTTCAGGCGGCAGGACCGCGTGGAGCCTCTGAGACAGCCGACCTGGCCCATGCTGAGCAGGAACAGGGCTCCGCCGATGATCGCCAGGAGGCCCACTCCAGAGGTCAGAGCCGACCAGCCGCTGGTCCGCTGAATCGGCTGAGGCATAGCTACTTGCGCTTCCTGCTGGCTGTCTTCCGGGGTTGGAGAGTTCTGCGGTTCCATGGTTGTTCTCCTGCGTGCACTCGGGTTGCTGCTCCGGAATCCGGTTCGGCGCCACGGACGTCAACAAGCGTGTTTGCCGCGTCCGACATCACGGGCTGCCAACTCCTGCAGTTCCCTCCGCACCGCTACCCGCCGTGCCGGGCTGCCAGTTGACCTGGGGGGCTGGGGTGATACCACCCAATGGAATCATCCTGGCCTGCGAGGCGCGGTACGCGCGACCGGCGACCACGATCGCGGCCCCTGCGGCACACACGGCGATGGCTCCCAGAAGGACGCGTTTCCGCATCCACCGCGGAGCGCCCGGGGCGTATTCAAGGACTGGAATGTCGTCGCTCATGACAGCACCTCCGCGTTCGCGGAAACGCGAGTCGGACTGAGTTCCCTGAGGACGCGCGCCGTCTCCATCAAGCACGCCTGGTTCCACGCGCACAGCAGCCGGTCAGGCCGGCGGACACTCCCTGTCCGAACGTAATTGCTGCATCGGCAGAAGGTGTTACACATCGCCAGCATCGCGCAGGCGTCGCAATTCTCGTCGGATCGCGGTTCCGCGGACTCCACTGCCAGGAAGTCATCGCCATCCAGCGCCTGACCGGCCAGAGCCATCGGGCTGCCCGGCAGGTCGTCGCCGATCAGACGCTCACATGGATAGAGGCGCCCCGACGGGGCGACGGCGATTTCTCCCCGCCCGAAGCCGCAGCGGGCGGTCGGCGTCATTCGGAGGCGGGCGAGTTGGGCCGCTTTCTCGTCAAACCAGCCGATGCTCCGGTGCGGCAGACCGTCGCGCCAGACGTCCGCACACGCGGAGACCACCCGCTCCAGCCGGGCGACGTCGCCGGATGTCCACCGCGCCCAGACATCCAGAGACGGCTCGAGGTGACGAACGCCCAGTTCCGCGAGGAATCGTAGACCGTCTGGCAAGGCCTCCAGCGTGTCCGGGCGGACCACGAGGATGACCTGGATGTCTCTGCCAGCTTCAATCAGGCGCCGGAGCGTATCGACGACGCGTCCCGAGCTGCCGTGGCCGGCGGGTGTGCATCGATGGCGATCATGGACAGTGGGTATGCCGTCGCAGCTCACTGCCAGGGAGAGGTCCGGCCGCATCATCAGCGCCCAGGCCTCAGGCGTCGCCACCGTGCCGTTGGTGGTCATGTTGAGTTCAACCGTGACGGCAGTTCCAGCGGCGTGTTCGCCGGTGTGATCGATCAGCGAGGAAATGAGGGCCGCCTCCAGCAGCGGCTCACCGCCGAAGAAGCCCAGTTCGAGGGTCCCGCCGGGTGTGATCGAGGCAAGGGCGCGATCGATCGCCTTTCGTCCGATGACGAACGGCATGGCCCGGGCGGTTTTGTCGCCGGTGTAGCAGTACGTGCACCGCAGGTTGCAGGCGTGGGTCACCATCAGAACCAGGCCGTATCGCGGGTACACGTGCGGTCCCTCCGGCGGCCAGGCCGGCCGCCCGGCGGATTCCCCCTCTGTTGGACGCCATTCTACCCGGATCGGTTCGCAGGCACGAGCGAAAAACTGCGCCGACGCGTACGGCAGCTCTGATGCGATGCCGTTTCGGTCGTCCGACTCGCCGGACTACAATACACCCGGGACGGCGAGTCCAAGGGCCGAGTGAGCGAAAGGGGTGTCGTGGAGCGGCTGGGGGATCAGCAGAGCACACCGGTTTGCCGGCCGGGCGACTGGGTCGACCGGCACGGGGACGTTCTGTTCCGCTATGCTCTCCGCCGCGTGGGCGACCGCGAAGTGGCCGAGGAACTGGTGCAGGAGTGCTTCCTGGCTGCCCTGTCCGCTCGATCGCGGTTCGACGGCGGCTCTTCGGAACAATCCTGGCTGGTTGGCATCCTGAAGCACAAGATCATTGATCATTTCCGCCGCCAATCGCGAAACCAGGAATCGGAGGATTCGGCCGGACCCGATCGCATCGAGCAGCTCGTCTTCACGGGAAAGGGATTCTGGAAAGTCCGATTCTCGCGCTGGGCAGGCGATCCGCGGGCGCTGGCCGAGAGCGCAGAATTCTGGGAGGTGCTGCGTCGCTGCCTCGACCAGCTCCCGCAGAGACTTGCGGCCGCCTTCACGTTGCGCGAGATCGAGCAGTGCACCAGCGAGGAAGTGTGTCAGGTCCTGGGGCTGACGGAGACTAATCTCTGGGCCAGGTTGCATCGGGCGCGACTGGGCCTGCGCCTCTGCCTGGACCGGCACTGGTTCGACCGCCGCGAAACGGACGATCAGACGCAGCCGGATCAGGGGGGATGACCATGCGCGAGCTGCTGCATCTACTGAACGCGCCCTGCCGTGATATCACCGCACTCGTGTCTCAGTCCATGGACGCCAGTCTGAGCCGCTCCCAACGCTGGGCAATCCGGATTCACCTCGCTTATTGCCGCGGCTGCCGCGCGTACCGGCGGCATTTGCGCCTCCTGCGACAGATCCTGCGCGCGACGGCAGCTCAGGAGTCTGCTGACCAGGCGGGCGTCGACGCGGCAGCCGCTCCGACGCTCTCCCCGGAAACCCGCGTTCGCATGAAGCACCTGCTCGGCGAGCGGTGAGGCGGCATTGGCCGCGATTCCGCTGCCCCGGCTTTTATTCCACGCGTCTGTCAGGAATCACAACGCTCGGGCGACCAACCTTCCCGGCGGCAGCTCTGGGCCGGTGAGCTGCTTCGCCCAGCCGATTCGCTCAGGCGTCGCCCGTGGCGGGTGATCGCTCGGCGGAGTACCGACCGGCGAGCAGGAGAGGTTCGAATGAGGAAAACGAGCACGGCAAAGTTGTTACTCACTGCCTTCGGCGTCTTCACAGCCTGGCCGGTCCTGGCCTCGGCGGAGCAGTTTCAGATCCGCATCACGAACTTGAGCCCCAACGCGCTCTCGCCGGTGCCGTTCATTGCCCACGACGCCACATTCGACCTGTTTAACGAAGGCAGCCCTGCATCGGCGGCCGTGGAAGCCGTGGCTGAGGCAGGCAATCCGAGTGGCGTTGTCGCCATGGCGCAGGGCGCACTCGGTGCGGGCGTGGCGGACTACGCCGTAGCCGGGGCCGCGCCGCTCATGACCGGGCAGTCCGCGACCGTGACGTTGAACACGGATCCGACCCGCCCGTGGCTCAGCTTCGTCAGCATGATAGGCGTCAGCAATGACGCCTTCATCGGCAGAGCCGCCGGCGACGGGGCGATCGACCTGTTCCCCGGCGGGCTGCCGTTCAAGGGCACGATCATCATCGCGCCGGCGGAGGTGTGGGATGCCGGTACGGAGGTCAACGACGAACTCATGACGACGGTTGGCGCACTCGGGGGCGCGGGTGGCGTGGATGAGAATGGCGTTATCACCCGGCCACACCCCGGCATCCTCGGTGTCGGAGGTCCGACCGGCATCCCGCTCTCGGTCAATTGGACGGGCGGCGACGTGGCGATGGTTGAGATCGTTCCCGAGCCGGCCACGCTCGCGCTGATGGCAGCAGGAGGACTCCGCCTGCTCCGGAGACGCCGCGCGGCCTGAGCGTTCACCTGTCGGGGCCAGCCGCCAGTGCGGTCCGGGCGACGGGATCGCACTGGCGGTGGCTTTACGGCTGGTATCCCGCTTCGCATGCCGGGTCGGGGGTCTTGTTGGGCCCGGCGAAGCATTGGGCGAACAGGTTGAAGTCGGTGCCCGTCACGCCGTCGAGCCCGTTGAGGTCGGCATCGCGGCAAGCCGGCGCCGGCGTGTCGCCGGCCGATGCCAGGCATCGCTGCAGGTGCCCGAAGTCGGACTGGTCCACGTCGCCGTCCGCGTCGAAGTCCGCCCGGAGGCGTCGGACGATCACCGTCACGAGCACGGTTTGCGGGTCGTTGCCAGCATCCGGATCGGTGATCATAATCCGCGCGGTGTGCGTCCCCGGCGCGAGATTCGCCTCATACGAGACGGTGAACGTGCCAGCCTCGCCCGGGCCGGTCGAGGTCCCGCCGCCGGGCGAGACGCTGAGCCACGGCGCGCCGTCGGGGCTGACGCTGTAGTGGAGCGTTCCGGCACCGCCGTTCGCCACGGTAAACGTGTCATCTGAGAGGCTTCCGCCACTGGTCATGGTCCGTGTGATCCACGTGCGGCTCAGCGCGATCACCGGCGTCGTGGCAATCGTGTAGCTGACCTCGTGGAGGCGGCTGTTGCCGCTGAAGCCGGCGCCGCCAGTGTCCTGCGAGAATTCGAGCACGTAGAGCCGGGCGTTGTAGGCCGCCAGCACGCCGATGCAGCGTCCGGTCCCCGTGAGGAACCGGTTGCAGAGAAACCCGCTGCCGGCGTCGTCAAGCCGCATGGAGAGCACGTCAAAACCGACGTCCGGAATGCCCGTCTCGGCCTGCCCGAGGCGCGCCACGAACGCGCGGCCGTGAAACTCCGGCGGGAACTTGATCGCGGCCGGATCCATGCGCGCCGGCTCGTAGAAGGTCAGGCCGTCGGGGGAGGAGTGCGGGTGGAAGCCGCCGTAGATGTCGGCGATCCCGTCCTGCTCGCCGATTTCGCCCGGGCCGGGCTTGCCGTCCGGACCGTAGTTGGCCCAGGCGGGCACCGGGGTGATCCCCGCGGGCAAAGGCGGCGGGCCGGAGACGTTGCCGCCACCCGGGTTCTGGCAGGCGATCGAGGAGTCGCTGCCGGAGAGATCGCTCCCGTATCTGTAGGGGAAGCCGTAGTGCCTGCCCTGTTCGAGCAGATTGAACTCGTCGGCGTAGTCGCAGCCGGTGTTCGGGCCGTTCTCGACACCAAACAGGCGGCCGTCGGCGCGGAAATCGATGTCGAAACTGTTGCGGATGCCGTTGCAGAACTCCTCCAGGCCGGCGCCATCCAGGCGGCACCGCAGGATTCGGGCATTGAGCCGACCCGCAAACACCTCCGCCAGCCCGCTCGGCAGGTAACCGTAATGACTCTCGGAGCCCGAGTTGATGTAGAGCATCTCGTCGGGCCCGATCGCGAGGCCGCCCACGCCGTGCAGCGTGCCGATCTGCTGCTGCGGGAGTTGGAGGATCTCGCTGAAGGTGAAGCTGTCGACCGACGGATCGGCGTTCGTGTCCACGCCCTTTACCACGCGCCCGAAGAACGTGGACAGGTAGAGATTGCCGGCGGCATCGAACGTCATGCCCTGGACGCTGTTCACGCCGGCGCTGGCGGTGAGATCGGCGACCTGGAACACGGAGAACAGCCCCCCCGTGTTCACGCGGTAGAGCAGCGTCGCGCCTCCCCAGTCGTTGTTCCGCACAGCGTAGATGCTGCGGCTGACAGGGCTCTGAGCGATCGCCACGATCTGGCCCGCCGGAAACGTCAGCATTCGACCGGTGAAGCCGGAAGGCAGCGACGACATGGGTGCGGCCGCCGGAACGCAGCGGACCTGGAGATCGTCGAAGCGCACGCCTGCGGTCGTACCGGTCGCGGTGTTCGTCACGCGCAGGACAATCGTCGCCTTGTCGCCGGACGCGACGAAGGAGGCCTGGTTTTTGAGCGGTGCGCTCCTGGGCATGACATCGTCCCAGGCACCGCGGCCTCCGAAGGTGTCGTTGCGATAGAGCGTGACGGCGCCGTTGACTCCGTCGGTCTCGTTGACGCCGTCCAGGGGGACGCGATCCGCGTTGATGACCAGGACCTCCGCCGACAGCGCGTTTGCCAGCGTCGGATCGCTTCGCCACCGTCCCAAAACGTTCACGACCATGCCGGCGCCGCCGGTGTCGATCTGCTGGTAGACACCGCCGCTGAAATCGGAGCCGGTGATGCCCAGTTCACCGCCCGTGACGATGGCCGCGAAGTTGTTGTTGCCGTCGTGCTGAATCCACGGGGTCCAGCCGGCCAGCCCGGCGGAGAAACCCGCGTTCACGAGCACATTTTGAGCGACGGCCGGTCCTGCGATCAGGACAAGGGCAGCCGCTATCGCGCGGGCATGATGTCGCATCATTCCACCATCCGAGAACCGACCTTGTGCGTTCGAACAGGCCCGAATTCCTGCTGTTCCGGCATCATAGCACAACGGGAGGCAAAAACGTGGCGCGGCTCGATGCAGGCACGGCGAAGCGGATCGACGGGCCGAAAAAAGGCAGCGGGAGCCGGGGAGTTACTCAGTCCGCGCAGTCTGGATCAGCCGGCTGGTCTTCGCCGCTGTAGCAGGCCTGGAACACGCCGAAGTCCTCCATATCGACATCGGCGTCCGTGTCGAAGTCCGCGGCGAGGTAGCCGCCGGCACCCGGCAACAGTGCGCAGGGTGGCGTGACGCTGTTCAAGGCGTACGCCACAGCCGGACCAGTCTCGCAGGATCTGAAGATGACGAAGTCATGCGCGTCCACGTCGCAGTCGTGATCGAAATCCGGTATGAAGTCACAGGGACCTGCCGCGAGCAGGACGTTGTCCACGTTCGTGTCGTCAGCACCGGTGTGCCACTCCGTGTAGATATAGAGGCCCTGCAGGTTCGCCAGGGCGGAGACGAGATCCGCTGGCGTGGCCGGCGCGTGCGAGCCGCTGACGCGCCAGCCCGCCTCCGTCAGTGGAATCACGCGATGCGACCAGGCGTTCACGGGTGGCGAGGGCGTGTCGTAGTACAACGATCGTGTTCCGGCGTTCAGCACGATGGCCGGGTAGGTGACGTTGTCTGTGTAGCGCAGGAAGATGTCGTAAGCCAGCGTGCCGCCGTAGTAAACCTGTGCGTTCATCAAATACTGGGCAGGCGCCGCAACCCCCGTTTCGCCGTACACGTCCCCGATGCGGATACTCCCGGGTGGGTTGCCGCCGCTCGCGTCAAAGCCTGCATTGGTTGTCGCCGGCGTCGAGCTGTGCGACCGGAACGGATACGACACCACGCGCCAACCGTCCGGTGCCGAGTCAAACGTACTCACGACGGCGGCATGTGCGTCTGAACGCACCAGCAGCGGGACAAACATCAGCACGGCAGACCAGCGGCTCATGAGCGTCGCGCGACACATCCTTTGCCCTCCCTGCCTCATTCAGGCTGAACGAGTTGATCGGCTCACCGCCCATTATAACCACGGGGTTCGGCGACCCTGCAGAAGCCCGGCAACACTGAAAGAATCCACGCCGACCGAGCGAAACGAAATGACGACCACCCCGAATACGTATGTTGAGCAATCGACGCAGCTTGCGCACTTTGCAGCGTCTGCATCTGAGGCGATGGCAGGGTATGCTTACCTTGAGATCGATTGCCGGCCCTGGCACTTTGCGCCGGGCGTGAGTACCGCCGGCCTTCGCTCCAGGGGAGCCGGGGCCCCGGAGCGCAACGGTCGCTCACTTCCGCCGTCCGCGCTGATACCGTTATTTGCAACACCTGTCATGACTGGTGCAGCCGCCTCTATCATGGCCGGATCGCGTCTGTTCCTCCGCGGCTCTGGCATGGCACCCTCCTCCGGGCGTTAAAAAAGGCGCCCACCCGAGCCTTGCCGGGGTGGGCGCCTGATCACTCTGGCTGATTGAGCCGCCCTACTGCTGCGACGGCTCGGCGGGCATTTCGGCCGGAGGCTCGGTCATGGGGACGGTACCCGTCCCGGAGGTCGCCTGGCCCGGCTTGACCGCGATGTAGTAGAGCTGGCCCTCCGCGAAGGTCCGCCCCGCCTTCTCGCCGACCTCGGGACCGGTTCCGAGGAACACGTCGCAGCGACCGGCCGCCCGGATGGCGCCGCCCGTGTCCTGATCCATTGCGAAGCCGGAGTAGCTGTGGTTGGTAATCCCCTCCGCACCCCGCGCGGGCAACTGCGTCACCAGGTAGGCCGGCATGGCCCGCGGGTAGACCTGCTTATCCGTCGCGATCGACCGGAACGGCGTGACCGGCACATTCAGGCTGCCGTAGGGTCCGCCGCCGCGCGGCGTGAAGAACACGTACCGCTTGTTGATCGCAAACGCCTCGTCCAGCTTCTCCGGGTGCTGCTGGAAGTACCGGATGAGCCCCTGCAGCGACAGTTCCTCCGGCGTGATTTCCCGGTTCTCGACCATCGACTGACCGATCGAGGTGTATTCGTGGCCATTGTCGCCGGCATAGCCGATGTCGAAGTAACTGCCGTCCTCCAGCCGCAGGCGACCCGACCCCTGCACCGTCACGATGTACGTTTCGAAGCGGTCGCGGAGGTAGCACAGTTCGAGCCCCTTGCCCGCCAGCGCCCCCTGGTCGATTTCCGATCGCGTGAGGTAAGGCCCGCCCGCGCGGCTCTTGTAGGTGCCGGTGACCGGGTCCTGCACGAGATCCGGCGGCTTTTTGTAGAGCGGATACTTGAACTCGGCATCCGGCTGCAGGCGCGCGTCGAAAATCGGGCGGTAGTAGCCGGTGTACAGGACGATCCCGGTATCCGGCGGCGTCCAGGGAGCGGTCGACCGCTGGTAGTCCGGGTACCCGCGTGACTGGTAGATGTCGAAGCGGGCCTTGATCTGCTGATCGAACTCCTGTGGCGTTCGGGCGGTGTGCAGCACATCGAGAAAGGCCTCGAGGCTGGCGACAGCACGCTCATGCGTGATGTCGAGGTACGGATAGAAGTGCTGCGATGACGGACGGCTCAGGTACTCGAGGCTGTAGTTCACCGCTTCCTCGAGGCCGGTCCGGCGCTGGAAGCCTTCGCTGAAGTCCGGGAACGTGCTCGGATCGGTCAGCTTGACGAGCGCGACCTGCCCCGGCGGAAGCGCACCGCCGTAGTTCTTCGACTGCTCGACGATCGGCGGGGGCTCGGGTGGTTTCGGGCAGCCGGCGAGCAGAATCAGCAGCGGGATGAGCCCGAGGGTGAGCAGGTGACGGGGAATTTGCACCGCGTGTCCTCCCTGACAGTCAGCGCGTCTCTGCAGTTGTTCTCCGCAGCGGGGAGAGACCGCCAGCCTCCGTGCGGTGAGTGGGCATCCTACAGCGCGATCGCTCGCGTGTCTCGACGGAATCCACGTGTTTTTCACATTATCGGTCCCCCGCCGCTTCGGTCA
>CAZJTF010000222.1:0-11733 GCA_964548565.1 uncultured Planctomycetales bacterium
GATGCGGGTCTGCAGCAGCATCTCCTCGACCTGCTCCATGGCCTGGCGATCCTCCACCAGTACGAGGAACCCGTTACGATGGAACGCCTCAACCGCCACTTCGTACTGCTCTTTGAAATCGATTTGCCGCGGCTTGCGAAGGCGATAGCCGTTCAGTTCGCGCTCCGTTTCCGACGGCTGGACCAGCCCCCGGAAAACCTGCTGCTGGGCCCTGAGGTTGTGGTCCTGCACCTCCTGGTAGACCCGGCTGCGGATCAATTCCCGCACCGTGATGCGTTCGGTCAGGAATTCGAGCGTGATCTCACCGATCTTCTCTCCAGTGGTGGACTCGTCGCGTACTGTGAGGGTGGCGGGCATGAAGCGGCTCCTGTCAACTCGGGGCGATACGCGCGAGCCGAGTATACGACACGCCTCTATTCGCGTCCAGTCGTTGACATCGGATTCGGAAGGCCTCCGGCATCGCGCAACCGCGTCGCCGGTGGCGAAGATCAGGTCTCCGCACTCTCACCCGGTCGGGCCTGATGATTCGCCGCGCTTCTTGAATCGAAAATCGACAATCGAAAATGCTGCAACGGTCACCGCGGTTGCCCGTACCGAAAGCACCCCACCAGGTGGTCGTTCACCATCCCCGTCGCCTGCATGAACGCGTAGCAGATCGTCGTTCCCACGAACCGGAATCCGCGCTGCTTCAGGTCCTTGCTCATCGCATCCGACGCGGATGTGCGTACCGGTACCTCTTCCATGCTCTTCCAGCGGCTGCGGATCGGCCGCCCGCCCACGAACCGCCAGACATACGCGTTGAACGTCCCGCACGCCTCCGCCGTCGCCAGGAACGCCTTCGCATTGTCGATCGCCGCCGCAATCTTCAGCCGGTTCCGCACGATCCCCGGGTTCCCCAGCAGCCGGCGCACGTCTCGCTCGCCGTACCGCGCGACCTTCTCCGGATCGAACCCGTCGAACGCCGCCCGATAGTTCTCCCGCTTCTTGAGGATCGTGTCCCAGCTCAGCCCCGCCTGCGCGCCCTCCAGGATGAGGAACTCGAACAACCGCGGTAGCGGATTGACAGCTCGTTTTTCGCCCACCCGCACCGCGCCAGGTCCGGCCGGGCCGCCGCGACGCCCGTTGCGCGATTCACTTCGTCCCCTTCCCGAATATCTCCTCGAAAAACAGCTTCATGTGCTCCCACGACCGTCGGTCCGCCTTCTCGTTGTACCCCACGCCCTCGATCCCCGCCCGTCCCGAGTTCGGGTTCGTGAAGCTGTGCACCGCCCCGCCGTACGCGATCAGTTGCCAGTCCGCCTTCGCCTCCCGCATCGCCTTCTCGAACGCGTTCACCATCTCCGGCGGCACCATTGGGTCATCCGCCCCATGCAGCACCAGCACCTTCGCCTTGATACGCCGCATGTCCTCCTCCTGCGGCGGCGTCAGGCTCCCATGAAAACTCACCACACCCGCGACGTCCGCCCCCGTGTACGCGAGTTGCAGTGCCGTCGTCCCCCCGAAGCAGTACCCCATCGCCGCGATCCGCTGCGGATCGACCCTCTCCTGTCGTTTCAGCGTCTCGAGCGCCGCCACGATGCGTTCTCGCAGCACCGGCTTGCCCCGCACCTGCCCGGCGAGTTCGCCCGCCCGTTTCGGATCGTCCGTCACCACGCCCTTCCCGTACATGTCCACCGCGAACGCCACGTACCCGAGCCCCGCCACCTGCTCCGCCCGCTTTTTCGCGTAGTCGTTGAGCCCGTACCACTCGTGCACCACAAGCACGCCCGGCCGGCGCTCCCGCACCGCGTCGTCATACGCCAGGTAGCCCTCCAGCACTGTCTCGCCCTGCCGGTACTCGACCGGCCGGGTCACCAGCTTCGCCATGCAAGGCACGCACACCCCCAGCATCACGACCGCCACGCCCACATGCGACATGCAGCACCTCCCTCTCGTGTTCCAGCCGAATCCGCCGAAAAAGCCCGATCCCGCGAGCCTACCCCATCCCCGCCTGCCCCGGCAACGTCGCCGCACAGACCCGGCTGCGACACCCATGCGGGCGACACATACGCATTTCAAAGGGGTGCTACACCCCAGGTGACCCGGGTGGCGCGCACAGTCGACAGGAGTGGCACCACAGCTTCATCTCAGCGTATGTCCTGCCTGCGGCTGCCACGCACAGTTCCGTTTTCGTGCGTGCAACTTCCAGGCAAGCCCCGCGCCACTATCATCCTCGTATGCCGTTCCTGGCAAGCTGGTTACGCGAGACGTGGCACACCCTCGCCGAGGCCGCGCCCTGGCTCCTCGGCGGGTTCCTCCTCGCCGGTCTCCTGCACGTCCTGCTGAGCACCGAGCGGATCGCCCGTCACCTCGGTCGCCCGGGCTGGAGCTCCATCTTTAAGGCCGCCCTCATCGGCATCCCCCTGCCGCTCTGCTCCTGCAGCGTCATCCCGCTGGCCGCCGCCCTCCGCCGACGGGGTGCCAGCCGCGGGGCAACCGCGAGCTTCCTGATCAGCACCCCCGAAACCGGCGTGGACTCGATCGCCCTCACCTACGCGCTGCTCGGCCCTGTCATGGCCGTCGCCCGCCCGCTCACCGCCCTCGTGACCGCGGTCCTGGCCGGCGGCCTCATCGGACGCTTCGCCGGTCCCGGCGCAGACTTCGCCGCACCTCCGGAACCGGCCTCTTCCTGCTGCTCCGGTGACTCCTGCGGCGCCGCGTCACGCCGCCCGCGCGCCCGCCTGCGCGAGGCCGTGCGTTTCGGCCTCGTGGACATGTTCGAAGACCTCGCCCCCTGGCTGGTGAGCGGCTTTCTCCTTGCCGGCCTCGTGGCCGCACTCCTCCCGGCGGACTTCTTCGAACGCCACCTCGGCACCGGCCTCCCGGCGATGCTGCTGATGGCCCTGGTCGGCCTGCCGCTGTACGTCTGTGCGACCTCCTCCACGCCGATTGCCGCCGCCCTTGTCTTGAAAGGACTCGGCCCCGGCGCGGCCCTGGTCTTCCTGCTTGTCGGCCCCGCCACGAACGTCGCGACCATGCTGATCGTCGCCCGCGAGCTCGGAAAACGCGGCCTCGCCCTCTACCTGGCGTCGATCACCGCCGTCGCCTTCGCCGCCGGCCTCACCCTCGACGCCCTGGCAGCCACCCTCCCGGCCGTCGCCGCCCCATCGATGGACGACACCCCCGGCCCCCTCGCCTGGCTCGCCGCCCTCGCCACAATCGCCCTCACCCTCAACGGCCTCCACCACCGCTGGCGCAAACCGCCCGCCACCGCATCTCGCGTCACGGACCGTCCCGCCGTCACTGACCTAACCGGAAAGAGCTTTTCTTCACCGAATCTGCGATGAATCGCCCCAGGGTTCAGCTACAGCCAGGCGAAAGTAGCGGTGTGGAGCATCCAAAGGTCTCAACCCTCCGGAGCATCGCCAACCGATGGATCAAAATCACGAGACGCTGCTGGCTCGACAAACGCCCCTATGACGAGGCGGTCTACCAAGCCCGAGGCCAGAACGCAGCCCAAACTGGAGAAATGATGCCCCCGTGATATAAGAAGAACGTAGCCAGTCCAAGGCGGCCTTCAGGTCCTTTCGTGCGCCGCTGGACGCTCCGCCCCCCACCGGGGTCCCCGCGCTCGCCTCGACTCGTGTCGGCGACCCCAAGATGCCCCGCACACAAACCGCGGCGGACGAACCCCGTTTTACACAAACATCTGTACGGAAGATACTTACACACGGCCAGGGAAAACCGATCTACCCGCTCATTCGACCCTCGTTCACTCCCCGCGCGCCGATCGGACCCACCTGTGTCTCCAGGTCACTGTGTCACCGCCACGCGCGCAGCGCAAAAAAAGGGCCGCGCCGCTCTCGCAGCGAGACCCATCTCCCCGACAAGGTAATCTATTCAGTGCTTCGCAAAGGTGTGCATCTGAAGCGATATTAACTCATCCGCCTTCGCCGCGTCATTGGACCTTGGTCCAATCCACGCAAAATTCTGTGGTGGGCAGGTTTACGAGAGATCTGCTGATCAGCTCCCAAGGCGCCCGCTCAGCCGCCCTCGGCCATTGCTACGGTCCACCCATCCGGACGAAAGCCCGACACACCGACCCGCTGCATCTTTCCCTCGCGTGTTCGCACCTGGCGCAGACTCCGGGGACGCAGCAGCAGGAGCCGCCCCGTTTTCCGCGTGTTTCGCCCGCTGACCAGGCTTTGGGTGCCGCCCTGCGGCACGTATACTGGGGCGCGCCGACAGAGCGGCACCCGTCATTGATCGCTTCGCCGGGTCTACCGGGGGGCAGCAGATTCGTGCAGGATCGCCCGCAACAGGACACCGCAGGGACCGGGCTGGACAGCGAGCCGCCCGCTTCCGCGCGCCCGCCCGCCGCTCCCAACCCTGCCCGGCAATGCTCGAACCATGACCGCCTGAACGCCATTGCCCGGATCACCCGCAACACGGTCGGCACCGTCCCCCCCGCCCAGAATGCCCGAGAAATGGTCGAGCAGGCCCGCCAGGCGTTCGGCATGGACGCGTGCGTGATCCGTCTCCTGGAAGGCAGCGATCTCGTCCTCTTCGCCTCATCCGGACTGCCGCAGGCGAGCTGCCACCCGCGGATTCCCATCGGCTGGGGCATCGCCGAGGAGATCATGCAGCGTCGCTGCCCCGTCTTCATCCAGGACGTCCTCGCTCACCCCGTCCTCGCCCCGCTGGCCAAAAAACTGCCGAACTCGTTCGAGTTCCGATCCTACGCGGGCGCGCCCCTGCTCGCCGGCGACAGCGTCATCGGCGTGCTCGGCCTCTACTCGATCGACAAACGCGAGGACCTCGCGCAGGAAGACCTCGACTGCATTCAGCTGATGGCCAACAGCATGTCGGTGGCCATCGTCAATGACCGCCTCTACGAGCAGATCGCCCGCGACCACGAACGCCTCGAGCAGGAAGTCGCCAGCCGTCGCCGCGCCGAAAAACTCCTCGCCGAAAGCCGCGAACGCCTCCAGCTCGCCGCCAGCGCCGCCCGGATGTTCGCGTTCGAGTGGGACCCCCGCACGGACGAAGTCCGCCGCTCCGACCACTGCGCCCCGATCCTGGGCCTCAGCGAGGACCCCCGCCAGGACAGCGGCCAGAGCTTCTTCGAGCGGATCCATCCGGACGACCGCTCCGGCTTCATCGCCTTGCTGGACTCCCTCAACCCCGCAAATCCGGCCTACAGCACCAGCTACCGGGTCGTCCGACGCGACGCCCAGGTCATCTGGCTCGAGGAGAGCGCCCGCGGCTTCTTCGACGCCCAGGGCCGCCTGATTCGCCTTGTCGGCATGACCGCCGATGTCACCGATCGCCGGCGTGCCGAGGAAGAGTCGCTCCGCCTCCGTGAGAACCTCGCCCGCGTCTCACGTGTAACCGCGATGGGCGAACTCACCGCGACCCTCGCCCACGAAGTGAACCAGCCGCTCGGCGCGATTGCCGCCAACGCCAGTGCTTGCCAAAGGCTGCTGCAGCAGCCCCGGCTCGATCTCGAGGAGATCCGCGCCGCCCTGACTGACATTGCCAGTGACGCCTCCCGGGCCACCGGCATCATCAACAACGTCCGCAACTTTCTCCGCAAGTCGGAGAGTCAGCGGATCCCGCTTGACCTCAATGCCACCATTCGCACCGTGGTGGAGATGGTGGGCCTGCGGTCCGCCATCGCCCGCGTACGGCTCGATCTCTCGCTCCAGCCGGACCTCCCGCGGGTGCAGGCCGACCAGATCCAGCTTCAGCAGGTCGTCGTGAACCTGCTCACGAACGCCATTGACGCCGTGAGCCGCCGCCCGCCGGGAGCCCGCGCCGTGAACATCCAGACCAGTTCGACCAGCCCGGCCTCCGTGTCCGTCACCATCCAGGACAACGGCATGGGAATCCCGGCCGCGGACCTGGATCGCATCTTCGAGCCGTTCTTCACCACCAAGCCGCATGGCATCGGCATGGGGCTTCCGATCTGCCGCTCCATACTCGAGGCGCACGGCGGGCGACTCTGGGTCCAATCGGTCGAGGGGGAGGGCTCGACCTTCCACTTCAGTCTTCCCGCTCGCATAGAGGACGCCGGATGACCACCGCAACCGTGTTTATCGTGGATGATGACGCCTCGATGCGGACCGCCCTCACACGCTTGCTCAGGTCGGCCGACCTCAAGTGCCAGGCCTTCGCCTCGGCTAGGGAGTTCCTCGAAATCAGCCTGCCCGACGAGCCGTGCTGCCTGGTGCTGGATGTGCGGATGCCGGGAATGTCCGGTGTCGAACTGCAGCAGCAGCTCGCGAAGACCGCCCCCGAGCTGCCCATCATCTTCATCACCGGCCATGGTGACATCCGCATGGCAGTCAAGGCCGTGCAGCAGGGTGCGGTGGAATTCCTGCCCAAACCCTTTGAGGACCGGGAGCTGCTCGGCGTGATCCGGACCGCGCTGGAGCGTCATGCCACCAGCCGCCAGGCCCGGCGCGAGAACGACGAGGTCGGGCGCCGTATCGCACTCCTCACGCGGCGCGAGCGCGAGGTCATGGACGGTGTGCTGGCCGGGCGGCTCAACAAGCAGATCGGTCTTCAGCTCGGGATCGCCGAGAAAACCGTGAAGGTGCACCGCGCCCGCGTGATGACAAAGATGGGAGTCTCTTCCGTCGCCGAGCTGGTGCGCATGGTCGAGAGCGTCCCCGCGCTGCGGCGTCCGGCCCCTGCCGAGTCCCGTTCCGACGGCTCACCCGCGGCCGATACCGCCCCGCCTGGCGCTTGAAAGTTCTTTGTGGATCTTTACCAGCGGTCCGTCCGGAACGGCGACGCCGGGAACCCGGTCGCATTCACCAGGTTCGGGTTGGCCTCCTCGCTCCAGCCGAAACGCACCGCGACGGGCTTCTCGACCGAGTCGCTCCGGACGACCACGGTGTCGCCGTCGATCTCGGCCCGCGCGTCGACGAAGTTGCGGTCCTCACCGGCCACCTGGAACCAGGTGAGCGCCTTGCCGTCCCGCGACCGCAGCCCGTCGGCGTAGTCGAACCGGATCCGCGCCTTCGCACCATCGAGCGACATCGACGAGAAGAGTGGTCCGGAGGGCATGACATCCTTCCGCCCGTACGGCCCCGCCATCGCCCAGGC
Organism: uncultured Planctomycetales bacterium; assembly: GCA_964548565.1. Taxonomy (GTDB): domain Bacteria; phylum Planctomycetota; class Phycisphaerae; order UBA1845; family PWPN01; genus CAYLLT01. Next base: position 7,093 of record CAZJTF010000222.1, read on the forward strand.
CGCCAGCCGCTTGCCCACGTCCTGCTTGTTCTTCGGGTGGATGTCGTTGAGAGTCGCGACGTCGGTGATCACCGCCATCCCCGTGTTCGGAATGCTCAGGGCCGCGCATTGCTGCTCCCACGTTCGCGGCAGCGAGATTCTGCTCCCGCGCGGCCGCGTCGTGTACTTGTACGGTGCGAGTTGCACGAAGTAGAATGGGAAATCTCCCTGACCCCAGACCTGCCGCCACCCGCTGATCAGCGCCTTCATCTTCTCGAAGTACTGCGTGTCGCCCGCCGAGGTGTTGTTCTCGCCCTGGTACCAGATCGCTCCCCGGATCGCCAGCGGCATGAGCGGACTCACCATCGCGTTGTACATCGCGGTTGGCGCTGCCCGTCCAGCATCGAGCAACGGGTGCTGCGGCCACGCGGGCGCCGATGTCGGCACGCCCCCGCCGCGCACGGTCGCCTGCGCCGCCTTGAGCCAGCCCCCCGTCTGATCGAGGTACGACGTTAGCCGCCCACGGTACGTTGCGCGGGCGTCCTCCACCCTTGCCTTGATCTGCGTAAGTTCCGGGATGGCAGCAAAACCCTCCAAGGGCGTCCACGGCTCGATCGCCGTCCCGCCCCAGGACGTGTTCAGCAGCCCGACCGGAACTTTGAGTTCGCGGTGAATGTCCCGTCCGAAAAAGTACGCAACCGCCGAGAACGCCGGCACCGTCTTGGGCGAACAGACAACCCATTCGATGGCGGCGTTGTCGGCCGGTTCGCCCGCGAGCTTCTGCGGAACCGTGAGCAGGCGGATCTGCGGGTACTGCGCGTCTGCGATTTCCTTGTCCGCGTTCTCCGCACGCGACACCGGCCAGGCCATGTTCGACTGCCCGGACGCAACCCACACCTCGCCCACGAGAACGTCCCTCACGCGGACCTCGTTGCGGCCCGAAACGACCAGTTCCAGCGGCCCACCCGCCTCGCGCGCCGGCAGCTTCACGGTCCATCGCCCCTCCGCGTCGGCGACGGCGCTCGCCCGGGCATCCTCCAGAAGGACCGTCACTTCCTCGCCTGGGTCCGCCCACCCCCAGATCGGCAGCGGTATGCCCCGCTGCAGCACCATGTGATCGCTGATCACCGCCGGCAACCGTACCTCGGCCCGCGCCGCCGTAACCGCCGCCAGGCACACCACCGCCGCCCACACGCTGCTCCATCGCCGTACGGACCTTCTCGCGCCGACCATCGCACACTCCTCCGCAAACGGCAGGACGTGAACCCGACCGGGTTCTCTGCCGACGTGAGCGTCCCCCATCCACGCCGCAGTGTCAATCGCCGTCGGCTACAATCCCCGTCTTGCCGCCAGTGCCGCACGATGCCGGCGGTATCCGGGAGCGCCGCTGGCGTGGAAAGGTATGGCAGGCTGCGATCCGTGCATCGCACAAGCGGAACTGGAAGAGAACATGACCAATCGAGCCCTCCTCACACTGGTTCTGGCCTTCGCGACGTGCGTTGCGCGCCCCCTGGCCGCCGACAGCCCGCGCATCGTCAACATCATCAACTTCATCCGCGCCGTCGAACCCCGGGAACCCGTCGATCTCCTCCGCCCGGTTCGTGAACAGATCCGCCTCGTCCGTGAGCACAACCTTCCGGCCACGTTCCTGCTCCAGTACGACGCGCTCGTGGATGAACGCTTCGTTTCGCTGCTCAAGAGCGAACTCCGGGACACGGACGAGATCGGGGCATGGCTCGAGATCGTTCAGCCGCAGGTCGAGGCGGCCGGCCTGAAATGGCGCGGGCGATTTCCGTGGGACTGGCACACCGATGTGGGCTTCACGATCGGCTATCTGCCCGCCGAGCGCGAGAAGCTGATGGATGTCTACATGCAGACATTCCGCAGGACCTTCGGGCGACTGCCAGCTTCCGTCGGGTGCTGGCTGCTCGACGCCCACACCATGAACTACCTGGCCGACCGGTACGGCGTCACCGCCGCCTGCATCTGTAAAGACCAGACCGGCACCGACGGTTATACGCTCTGGGGCGGCTACTGGAACCAGGCGTATTACCCGAGCCGTCTCAACGCCTGCATGCCGGCGCAAACACCCGCTTCACAAAACCCGATCCCCATCTTCCGCATGCTCGGCAGCGACCCGATCTACCAGTATGACACCGGCCTCGGCGAGGCGGCCCAGGGGGTCGTCTCGCTGGAGCCCGTGTACGTGGCAGGGGGCGGTGGCGGCCACCCGGCCTGGGTTCGCTGGTTCTTCGATCTGACGGTGAACGCCCCCTGTCTTGCCTTCGCCTACACGCAGGTCGGCCAGGAGAACTCCTTCGGCTGGCCCGCCATGGAGAAAGGCCTGACCGACCAGGTCAGACTGCTTGCCGACCTCGCGCGGCAGGGCAAGGTGCGCGTCGAAACGCTCGGACAGTCCGGCCGCTGGTTCCGGGACACCTTTCCGCAAACGCCCGCCACTGCCGTCGTCGCGCTCGATGACTGGAAGAAGGAGGGTCGCCGCAGCGTCTGGTACAACAGCCGCTTCTACCGTGTGAATCTGTACTGGGAGAAGGACGCCTTCCGTATTCGCGACATCCATCTCTTTGATGAGCGATACCCCGAGCGCTACCTGAACGAGCGCGTCACCACGCACGCCTGCACATACGACACGCTGCCGGTGATGGATGGCTTCAACTGGAGCACCAGGGACCATCTCGCGGGGGTCCGTCCCGTGGCCCTCGCCGCGGATGGGCGTCGCACACCTCTGCCGGTGGGCGCCCCCCGGGTGAGCCAGCCCACGTCAGACACCCTGCTCGTCTCCATGCCGCTGCAGGCTGGCGGCACACTTGAGGTCCGTTGCGAACCCGCCGTCCTGCGTTTCACCGCCACGGGTGCTGCATCGCATGACTGGGTCTTGGAGGCAACGTGGAATTCGACCCGGACCACCGGCATCACCCGCGTGGAATCCGACAGGATCCGCTACCGCCACAGCGGCTTCGACTACGCCCTCCGGGCCGATGCCGGCACCTTCCGCACCGACGGTGGGTCCTCCCTCCTGTGGGTCCCGCGCCAGCGTGAAATCGTGCTCGAAATGAAGCGATAAGCGCGCACGGGCAGGCTGCGCGTGACGACGGTCCCGCTACTCGAGCAGCAGGTAGCGCTTGCCCGCCTCGGCGAAACCGGCGAACGCCTGCGGCACGTCTTCGAACATGCCGGAGTCCCAATCGTCGCCGTAGTGGTAAAGCCAGGTTCTCTTGCGGACCTCCGGCGGCAGCGTGCGCACTTCGCTGATCAGGGCGTGTACGGGATTCGCCTGCTCGGTGAGTTGCGTGTCATGGAAGCAGATCCGCGCCCGCTCGAGCATGGGCGCGTACGTGGGGTAGTCGAACCGCGTGTCGCCCGAGAAGAACGCCGACTGCTTCGTGTGCGTGTCCTCGATGAAGAGCCCGTAGCTCGGCCAGTCGTACTTGCGCTCCACCTGGATGTGGTCGGTCTGGAACAGGTTGAAGCGGTAGCGGCGGAGCATCGAGAAATGATCGCGACCGGGCTCACCAGGGTGGATGGCCAGGATGAAGAAGTAGTCCTGCAGCAGGACGTACCGCCCTGACATGGCGCTCATGCCGCCCTTGAGCGACTGGTCCCACAGGTTCACCAGGATACTCAGCGAGCTGATGATCTGCGGCTTGAACGGCTTGCCCGTTTCAGGGTCCGTGTAGACGTACGCGTTCATCAGCGCCATCTCCTCCAGGCCGCCGATGTGGTCGGCGTGGGTATGCGTCACAAAGACGCGCCGGATGGCGGGGTAGTTGATCTTGCCGTCCTGGTTCAGGTACTCGAAGCCGGGCTTCTGCATCAAGTGGTACAGGGCGAGCGGCCCGACGCCTCCGAAATCGACCAGCAGCACGTCGTCGGGCGCCAGCTGGTGGTCCGGCCCCTTGCGCCAGGCCTCGATCAGGGCGTTCGACTGGAAGTTGCGCTTGGCAAAGGCGGATCCCACGCCCAGGAAGGTGAGTGTCAGCATCGGGTCATGTCACCCATGATAGAGTGCCGCGGCCACCGGCCAGACGGCCTGCCGCCGCTCCTGCCGGAGTCATTCCGGCTCATTCTTCTATCGTACACACCGGGTTGCGGTCTGGACAACGTTCGGCAGCACGCCGCAAATCTCGATCCGGCGGCGGATTGCGGCCACCCCGCCCCGCCGGCGTGGGCAACAGGCGCCGGCCTCGTATAATGACGCGACCTGAAAGGGGACGCCTGCAAGGATGCGTTGTTGTCACGAAAGGAAGAAACATGGTCCTCAAACGGGGAAAGTCGGAAGTCACGTTCGTCTTCAAGCCCTCCGCAATGTCATGCCAGCGGGTCGAGTTGGCGGGCACGTTCAACGACTGGCAACCCGGCGACTGCCGTATGACCCGCCAGAAGGATGGCTCCTTCCGCAAGCGGCTCCAACTCGGCCCGGGCGAGCACCGATACAAGTTTCTCGTTGACGGCCAGTGGCTCGCTGACCCGGAAGCCGACCGCCTGGTTCCGAACCCGTTCGGCTCCCTCGATTCGGCCGTGACCATCTGACAGGTGACCACCGGCGGCGCAGTCTCCCCCGCTCCGGCAGGATTGTTGCGCACGCACTGGATCGGAAAACCAGAGGCCCGGGAGCTTAACGCGCCCTGCGCCTCGTCATCC
>CAZJTF010000223.1:0-11719 GCA_964548565.1 uncultured Planctomycetales bacterium
ACCCCGATCAGGCTCATGATTGCGACATCCCTGCCCCGGATCGACTCACGCAGCAGCAGCGGACTCAGGAGCAGGATGTACAGCGGCGCGGTGTCCTGCAGGAAGATCGTGTTCATCGAGGTCGTGAGCTTGTTGGCGGCCACGAACAGCAGCATCGTCGCAACATACGGCACCGCGACCACCGCCGCCGGCCACGTCCATCGCCCCCGCGCCGCCGGAATGGCCAGCCACAGAACAAGAGCCGCCAGCCCCGATCGGAATGACGCAATCTGCCAGCTCGTCAGGTTCGCCAGCTTGATGGCCGCGCCGCCTGTCGAAAACAGCAGCGCCGCGAGGATGATCTGGATATCGGGGTGAATTCTGTGCCGCATGGACGCTCCGCGGGCGCCATTCGGCCCGACGACGCCCACATTGTCGCGCGAGGAAGGCCATGCGTCACGCGCGACGCGACCGGGCAGACACCGGCGCTGGCACGTACACGAGTTGCCGCCGTCGACGCGCACACCGAAGCAGGAGCGCCCCGCGGCTCATATCCCCGCGCCCGAAGAACGACTTCGGCACCCGCAACCGGTCGCCCAGGCACCGCGAGAGAATGCGAAGGTACTTGTCCGTGCCGAGGCTCCCGAGCAGGACTGCGACGTGCCCGTCCAGCGCGGCGCAAAGCAGGTCGGCATCCCGCCGGAGCGGTTCGCAATACTGCGGCTCATCGGCATCCACTGGAATGGCCGCCATGGTCCGGAGCTCCTCCAGCGTCATCGGTGTCGATGCCGGCAGCAGCCCTCGCCCCGGAGCAATCACCAGCGGCTCGCGCGGACTGAACGCCCTCGCATAGGTGAGCTTTCCGCGGAAGTACAGCCCACTCATGAAGGTGAAGACTTCGCCGAGGCTCGCCGCCTCGCCTTGCCGCAACCGCAATGCCAATGCCGAGGCTCCACGCTCGCCCAGCAGGTAACTTGCGCGGATGCCCGAACACCGGGCGGGCGAAAGAAGGAAAACTGGAGAAACCGGGCGATCCATGCCGTGCAATCATAGCCCCGGCGCCAATGTAGCCCTCGCCAGCCTTGGAGGAAACCGCCCGCCGTGCTATACCGCCTGCCGAAGGAGACAATCATGCCGCAGCTCTCGCGCCGTGCGATTTTGGGGGCAACCGCCGCCGCCTTTGCGTCCAGCGGCCTCACCGCGGGCCAGCCTGCCGAATCGGCCACCCGCCCGACTGCCTGGGACGCGCAGACGCACACCGATGCACTCTTCCGCAGCATCCCGCGACGCTCGACCTGCACCGCGCGAACGCCTGCGGAACTCCAAAGCTGGCAAGCCGCCTTCCGAAAGACGCTTCGCCGCCTGCTCGGCCTCGAGAACATGGATGCCGAGGTCCGCTTCGCCGGCCAGGCACGTCGCGCGGAGCGTGAGCAACTCGACGGCTACGTCCGCGAGAAGTGGTACCTCTGGACCGAGCCCGACGTCCCGCTCCCGGTGTGGGTCCTCATCCCCGATCGCCCGGTTGCCCGCCCGTTCCCCCTCGTCCTCACTCCGCACGGTCACAACGAGCCGGAGCGCTACCTCGGCGTCGCCCCAACCGAGAAGGAACGCCAGACGGTCCGCAGCCTTGACCGGGATATCACCCTGCAGGCGGTCCGCGAGGGCTACCTCGCCATCCTGCCCACCGCCCGCGGCTTCGGCGAAACCCGGCGGCTCGATGACACCAAAGCGGGCAGGGTTTCTTCCTGCCGGACCGGGCTCATGCACGCCATGCTCTTCGGACGGACGATGATCGGCAACCGCGTCTGGGACATCTCCCGCATCCTGGATTGGGCGATGCAGACCTGGCCCGTGGATGCGCAGCGGGTTGCGGTCACAGGCAACAGCGGGGGCGGCACGACCAGTCTCTTCGCCGCCGCCTGCGAGGAGCGGATCACCGTGGCCGTGCCGAGTTGCTATTTCTGCACCTTCCAGGCGTCCATCGGCTCGATCCACCACTGTGAATGCAATTATGTCCCCGGCCTGCTCCGCGAGGCCGAAATGTACGACGTGGCCGCTCTGATCGCGCCACGACCCCTGCTCGCCATCGCCGGTAAAGACGACACTATCTTCCCGATTTCCGGCGTGCGGGACGCCTTCGAACGGCTCCACGCCGTGTACAAGGTGGCGGGGGCAGGCGAGCGCTGCGAGCTCTACGTCGGCGACGGACCCCACCGGTACTTCAAGGCCGGGTCCTGGCCGTTTATTCGTAAGTGGTTCAGCACCAACAGTTAGCCCGGCGGCCACGGGGGTGCGGGCGGAACAAACGGAACATCGTCCGGCATCGAAGCTTGCGGCGAGCCGGACTTGACAGTCGACGGGGGGGCCGGTACCTTCGATCGTTTCAGCGTGAGGCTTGCATCGGGCTCATGGCCCAACGTGCAAGCCTCGTTTGATATTGCAGGTTGTTGCCTCGCCAGGCCGGCCGGCGGCCTCGTGGCCTAACTCTCTGTCAGGGTTGAACATGCTTCCTGTTGCTCGGCAATCCAAGGGTCGCAAGAACCGTCGGCGATCGCATCACGCGCTCAAGCGGCCGAATCTCGTCGCCTGTCCCAAGTGCGGAGTCGCCAAGCTGCCCCACGCTGCCTGCGAGAACTGCGGCTACGTCAGCAGCAGCGTCGCGCTGGTCATCAAGGATCAGGAGAGCTGATTCACATGCGGATTGGCGTCGACGCCATGGGGGGAGATCATGCTCCCCGGGAGATCGTACGCGGTGCCCTCGAAGCGCTGCCCTCGCTGAACGGCCACGAGCTCGTCCTGATCGGGCTCGAGTCCGTCATCCAGCAGGAGCTTGAGCGGCAGGGCTTCCGCGATGGCAATCTCCGCATCATCCACGCCTCCGAGGTGATCGCCATGGAGGACGTGCCCGTCGAGGCCGTCCGCCAGAAGAAAGACTCGTCGATCTGCCGTATGGCCCAGATGGCCGCCAAGGGCGAGCTCAACGCCATCATCAGCGCGGGGAATACGGGCGCCTTCGCGGCCGCCGCACAGCTTCGCATGCGGCTCCTGCCCGGCGTCTCGCGCCCCGGTATTGCCGTGGTGCTGCCGTCTTTCCTCGGGCCGATCGTCCTGTGTGACGCCGGCGCCAACCTGACGCCCAAGCCGCACCACCTCGTCCAGTACGCTCTCATGGCCAGCGCCTATGCCCGCAACGTGCTCCACGTCGAGCGCCCGCGGGTGGCTCTGCTCAGCGTCGGCCAGGAAGACGTCAAGGGCACGACACTCGTCCAGCATACGCACGAGCTGCTCCGCAGCATGCCCCGCATCAATTTCGTGGGCAACGTGGAGGGGCGCGACCTCTTCCGCGGCGGCTGCGACGTCGTGATCTGCGACGGGTTTGTCGGGAACATCGCACTCAAACTGACGGAAGGCCTCGCTGAAGGCCTCTTCAAGACGATTTCCAAGGAACTGGCCCTCGCCTCGCCCGAACTGGCCGAGAAAGTCGCGCCGGTCGTCAAGCGCGTCTGGGCCAACCACGACTACGCTGAGTACGGCGGCGCGCCACTGCTGGGTGTGGATGGTGCCTGCATCATCTGCCATGGCAGCAGCGATCACGTAGCGATCCGAAACGCGGTCCGGGTGGCTACGGCTTACTGTGAAAGTGACCTGAGTTCCGTCATTGCCGCTGATCTAGCGGAGGAACCCGCCGCCAGCCGGCCTAACTGACAGTGACAATCTATGGGTGATCGAATACCAATGACCGTCCGCGGTACGGGCAGTGCCGTGCCCGAGCGGACCGTGACGAACGCCGATTTCGAGAAGCGGATCGATACCTCCGATGAGTGGATCCGCACCCGGACCGGTATCCGTGAGCGTCGCTTCGTCGGCCCGGGCGAGAACACCCTCACCCTGGCCGTGACAGCGAGCCGTCGCGCGCTCGAGGCCGCCCAGCTCGAACCGGGCGACATCGACCTGATCATCGTGGCGACCTCCACGCCGTACGCCCCCCTGCCGGCGACCGCCTGCTTCCTTCAGGACGCGCTCGGGTGTCGGCACATCCCGGCGTTCGACCTGTCCGCCGCCTGCAGTGGCTTCGTGTATGCCTTCGTCACCGCTGCCCACATGCTCGGGCCTGATCGGTATCGCAAGGCCCTGGTCGTCGGCGCCGAGACGATGTCCGCCGTCACCGATTTCGAGGACCGCGGAACCTGCATCCTCCTCGGAGACGGTGCGGGCGCGGCGATTATCAGCGCGACCGACAACGGCAGCAGCGGCCTGTACGAGCATTCGCTCTACGCGGACGGCTCGGGGGCTCAGATGATCTGGGTCCCCGGCGGCGGCTCCCTCGAGCCCGCCAGCAACAAGACACTCAGCGAGCGCATGCACTACCTCAAGATGAAGGGCCGCGAGGTCTACAAGTTTGCCGTGACGCGCATGCAGGAAGTCATCGTCGACACGCTGGCCCACGCCGGCATCTCGGCCCGGGACGTCGCCCTCATCGTTCCGCACCAGTCGAACCTCCGCATCATCGAGTCCGCCGCCGAGAAACTCGGCGTCCCCATGGACCGGATCGCGATCAACATCGACCGGTACGGCAACACGTCGGCTGCCTCGGTACCGCTGGCCCTCGACGAATCGGTGCGAAATGGTCGCGTCAAAGGCGGCGACTGGGTTCTCCTCGCCGGCTTTGGCGCGGGTCTGACCTGGGGTTCCGCCCTGGTGCGGCTGTAGGAGACCATCTGCTCTCATGATGCGTACCGCCGTCTTGTTCACCGGTCAGGGTGCCCAGTCCGTCGGCATGGGACGGGAGATCGCGGAGGCCGTACCGGCCGCCGCCGAGATCTTCGAACGCGCCAACGCCGTAGTGGGCTTCGACCTCCGCAAGCTCTGCTTCGAAGGCCCCGCTGACCGGCTCGAACAGACCGACATCCAGCAGCCCGCCATCTTCACGGTGAGCGCCGCCATCTGGAAGGCGATGAACGACGGCCGCGACCTGGAGAATTCCGTCGTGGCCATGGCCGGCCTGAGCCTCGGCGAGTACGGTGCCCTGTACGCCGCTGGCTCGCTGACCTTCGAGGACGCCCTTCGCCTCGTGAAACGCCGCGGCGAGCTCATGCAGGCCGCCGCCACGCGCGAGCCGAGCGGAATGGTGACCGCCGTCGGCCTTGAGCCGACTGTCGTCGAGGATCTCTGCCGCAGGGCCTCCGAGAGCGGCCCGATTGCCCCTGCGAACTTCAACTGCCCGGGCCAGATCGTGGTCTCCGGCGCCAAGAAGGCGTGCGAGGTCATCACGCGTCTCATCGAGGAGGCCGGCGGGCGGGCCGTCCCGCTCAAGGTCGCGGGCGCGTTCCATTCTCAGTACATGCAGCCTGCCGCCGACGGCCTCGCCGAGATGCTGCGGGCCATAGACCTGCAGCCGCCGCGTATTCCGGTCGTCGCGAACGTGAATTGCGAATATCATCGCGATCCGGCTACCATGCGTCGCTGGCTGACCGACCAGCTCACAAACCCGGTGCGGTGGCAGGGCTCGGTCGAACGGCTCATCGCCGAGGGCGTCGAGCGCTTCGTGGAGATCGGCCCCGGTCGCGTTCTGACCGGGCTGCTCCGCAAGATCGCGCGCCGGGTGCCGGTCGTGAGCATGAACGTCCCGTCGGACATCGTGGAGCTTGCAGCGCCGACCGCCTGAGCGGTCGCATTCGCAGGGGAGCAACGGGTAGTATGGCACTGGCTCAGCAGATTGCAGTCGTTACAGGTGGGTCGCGCGGCATCGGGCGGGCGATCTGCCTCGCCCTGGCACGCGAGTCTGCCACGGTGATCGCCGCGGCCCGGGATGCCGCGAAGCTCGCCGATCTCGCCGAAGAGGCCCGACGACAGGAATTGCCCGGCACCATCGTGGCCAGGCCCCTCAACGTCTCGGATCGCACCGCCATCGAGCCCTTCATTGAAGGCATCGCCGACGAACACAAGAAGATCGACATCCTCGTCAATAACGCCGGCATCACCCGCGACGGGCTCCTGATGAGCATGGACGATGCCCAGTTTGACGACGTCATTGAGACGAACTTGCGATCCGTCTTCGCCCTGACCCGCGCCGTCAGCCGCTACATGGTCCGGGCCCGCTACGGCCGCATCGTCAACATCGCGAGCGTCGCCGGGCTCATCGGCAATGCCGGTCAGGCGAATTACGCCGCCAGCAAGGCGGGGGTCATCGGGTTCACCAAGTCCGTCGCCAAGGAACTCGCCCGCCGCAATATCACGTGCAATGCGATCGCACCCGGCTTCATCACGACCGACATGACCGAGGTGCTCAACGATAAGGTCAAGGAAACCGTCAAGCCGCTCATCCCATGCCAGAAGTTCGGCGAACCGGAGGACATCGCGGCGGCCGTCGTGTTCCTGGCTTCACCGCAGGCCCGGTACGTCACCGGTCAGGTGCTTGCGGTGGACGGCGGTTTGAGTATGTAAGGACGCCACGTCGGCGAGGTGCCCGCAGGATCTGCCGCTCCGGCAGGGGCACCACCGGCCCGCACGGCCGGCAGAGTTGAAAGAGGACCTTCTTTTACGTGTGGAGGATGCGGTGGTGACAGTTGAGGAAATTGAGGACAAGGTATTCTCGATCGTGAGCGAACAGATGGCGATCAACAAGGCCGAGATCACGCGCGAGACCTCGTTCGTGAACGACCTGAACGCCGACTCGCTGGACATCGTCGAACTGGTCATGGAGTTCGAGGACCACTTCGAGATGAGCATTCCCGACGAGGAAGCGGAAAAGATCCGCACGGTCGGGCAGGCGATTGATTACATCGTCGCCAATCAGGGCAAGAGCTGACCGCGGCGCCCGCGGAGCGGTTCTGCATGCGCTCCGCGCGCTCGTGGTGGCATCCGTATGTAAACAAGGGGATTCATGTCGAAACGACGCGTTGTCATTACAGGCCTGGGGGCCGTGACGCCCCTCGGTACGTCGGTGGACCGCTTCTGGGATGGCCTCATCTCAGCTCGCAGCGGCATCGGCCCTCTCACGCACTTTGACTGCAGCACCTTTGATACCAAGTTCGCGGGCGAATGCCGCGAGTTCGACCCCCTCCAGTGGATCGAAGGCAAGAACGCCAAGCGGCTCGACCGCTTTGCCCAGTTCGCCCTCGCGTCCGCCATCGACGCGGTGAAGGACAGCGGCCTCGACTTCTCGAAGGAAGATCCGTACCTGATGGGCGTCATCATCGGGTCCGGCATCGGCGGGATTTACGAGCTCGAAACCCAGCACGTCCGCCTGCTCGAGAAGGGTCCGTCCAAGATCTCCGCATTCACCATCCCCAAGCTGATGGTGAACGCCGCCTCCGGGAATATCTCCATCCACTTCGGCCTTCGGGGGCCGAGCAGCGCGGTCGCGACCGCGTGCGCCTCGGCTACCAACGCGATGGGCGACGCCCTCCGGGCGATCCAGCGCGGCGATGCCGACGTGGTGCTCACCGGCGGCAGCGAGGCAGCCGTCACCAGCATCAGTGTCGGTGCGTTCAACGCCATGCACGCGCTGAGCACCCGCAATGACGACCCGCAGCGCGCCAGCCGTCCGTTCGACCGCGACCGCGACGGGTTCGTGATCGCGGAAGGAGCCGGCGTCCTCGTGTTCGAGGAACTCGAACACGCCCACCGGCGCGGCGCCCGCATTTACGCGGAGGTCCTCGGCTACGGCATGAGCGCCGACGGCGGCCACATCACCCAGCCGGATGAGAATGGCGCCCCCGCCTCCCGGGCAATGCAGAACTGCCTCCAGGATGCCCAACTCGCTCCGGATGCCGTGGACTACATCAATGCCCACGGCACCAGCACCCCGCTCGGCGACATCGCCGAAACAAAGGCGATCAAGAACGTCTTCGGAGACTACGCCCGCAGACTGGTGGTCAGCAGCACAAAATCGGCCACCGGCCACCTGCTCGGCGCCAGCGGCGGCATCGAACTGGTCGCCAGCGTCATGGCCATCCACCACCGGACGGTGCCCCCGACGATCAATCTCGAGAATCCCGACCCGGAGTGCGACCTGGACTACGTGCCCAACGAGGCACGCGACCTCCACATCCGCCGCGCCATGAGCAACTCCTTCGGCTTCGGCGGCCACAACGCCTGCATCCTGGTCAGCGAGTTCGAGTAGCCCGCCGCACCCAAGAACAACCCACGGCCCGGCCCCCAGCCGGGCCGTTTTCATGCGCCTCGGTCGTTGGCCCGAGAGAAAGCCCAAGGATCCCCAAGTCGCCGCGGACTTCATTCCGCGCGGCCGCACGAGAAGGCAGAACCTCAGCGCCCGACGAGTGCGCCCCTGCGTCCGAAGCGCCCGGAGCGCCGATCTCGCAGCTCGAAAGCCATCGACTCCCGCTCCGCGCGCCCGACGCGCTCCAAGTTCCCCGTCCACCGCTCGCCGTTCGCTGCCTCAACTCCCGCCGCCAATCCGTCGATAACGATAGACAGGAGGGCGTGCCGCTGCGCGCGGAGATCGCCGCGCCCGCATGCCTCGTGAATGTCCATGAGCGAGTCCCAGCAGGACATCAACACGCTGCTCGCCGAAGTCAATGCCTTGGCCGACCAGACGGTTGCCGAGATCACCGCCGCCACGCCCGCGACGGACCCGGTAGCGCCTCTGCCTCAGCCCAAACGCCCGGCCGCGGCAGCGGACGAAGCCTCTGACGGAAAACGCCGTTCCGAGGACCTCCGGCGCATCCTCGACCTCGAAGTGCCCGTCATCGTCAAGCTCGCCGAGCGGACAATGCCACTCTCCGAAATCCTGAATCTCACGAGCGGCGCCATCATCGAATTCGAGAAGGCCTCCGACGGCGCTCTCGAGCTCATGATCAACAACACCTGCATCGGCGTCGGCGAAGCCGTCAAGGTCAGCGAAAACTTCGGCCTCCGCGTCACGCAGATCGGAACCATGCGCGAACGGATCGCCGCGCTCTCCGGCACCCCCCGGCCGTAGCTCCCGGGTTGCAGACCTGCGAACGGTGACTACAGCCGGCGAGACGTGCGCCGAACGATTTGACGTGCGCAGCACCGTATTGTGCGTGAAGTCGTGTGGAAAGTGCCCGGGCGTCACCGCGCCGGGACGCGCGGCTCGACGCGCTGCATGCGGACAGCGCGGGCCTTCGTCCGCGAGATCTCCTGCAGGACGGCCGCGGCGATCCCCGCGGCGTCGATTCCGCACTCGGCCATCTGGCCGGCCCGTGTGCCGTGGCGAATAAACCGGTCCGCCGGCATCCCGAGTCGGACGAGTCGCTCCGTCGGCAGCCGCAGGTCCTGGGCAGCTTCGAGCACCGCCGATCCGAACCCGCCTGCCACCGAGTGGTCCTCGACCGTGATCACCGGGTGCCCCGCCGTCAGCGCCGTCTCCACCATCTGCAGGTCGACCGGCCTGGCGAACCGCGCGTTCACCACGCGGACATGCACCCCTTCCGCCGCCAGCAACTCCCCCGCATCGATCGCGTGGCTCACCATGGCGCCGTATGCCAGGATCGTCGCGTCACGCCCGTCCTGCACCAGCCGCGACTCGCCCAGCCGGAACGCCGGCGCCTCGCCGAGTGACTCGGGCACGTTATCCCGCGGGTAGCGGATCGCCACCGCCTGCGTCTGCCGCAGCGCGAACCGCAGGCACGCCAGCAGCTCGTTCTCGTCCGCCGGTGCGCACAGCACCACGTTCGGCAGCCCCCGCAGGTACGCGATGTCCAGGAACCCGTGATGAACCGCGCCGTCCCCGCCGACCAGCCCCGCGCGGTCGAGGCAGAACACCACCGGCAGCCCCTGAAGCGACACTTCCTGGAAGATCTGATCGAACCCGCGCTGCAGGAACGTCGAGTAGATCGCCACCACCGGCTTAAGCCCGCCCCTGGCCATTCCCGCTGCCATGTCGACGGTGCAGCTCTCGGCGATGCCGATGTCGCGGTACTGATTCGGATAGACCTTTGCGAACTTGTCGAGCCCCGTGCCGTCCGGCATGCCGGCCGTCATCGCGAAGATCCGCGGCTCGTCTTTGGCGACCGTGAGCATCGCGTCCGCGAACGCGGCCGTCCAGCTCTTGCCGCAGCCCTTCTGGATCGTGACCTTCCCGCCCTCCACGACGAACGCGTTCGGCGAGTGGAACCGCCCGGGTTCCGCCACCGCGAAGTCCGCTCCCTGCCCCTTCTTCGTGTGCACGTGCAGCAGGACCGGATGATTGATGTTCCGCAGCGTCTGCAGCAGCTCGATCAGGTGCGGGATGTCGTGCCCCTCCACCGGGCCCACGTACATGAAGCCGAGCTGCTCGAAAATCTGGTAGGGCGAGACCGTGGCCTTGATGCCTTCCTTGAGGTGGCCAAGTGCATCAACCATCGACTGGCCGACCAGCGGCAGCCGGGGCAGGAGCTGCTTGGCCCGCTGCTTAACCTCCTCATAGAGGGAACTTGTGCGGAAGCGGGCCAGGTAGTCCGCGAGCGCCCCCTGCGTCGGGGCGATCCCCCAGCTGTTGTCGTTGAGCACCACCAAAAACTGCCGGTCGAGCGTCCCCGCCTGGTTCAGGCCCTCGAACGCCAGGCCGTTGACGATGCTCGCGTCGCCGACGAACGCCACCACACGGCTGTCGCGTCCCATCGCCTGGTCCGCCCGCGCCAGCCCGATCGCCGTCGCGATGGCCGTGCCCGCGTGTCCGACGTTGAACAGGTCGAACGGGCTCTCTGAGGTATCCGGGAACCCGCTGATGCCCCCCGCCTTCCGCAGTGTCTCGAAACGCTCGTTGCGCCCCGTCAGCAGCTTGTGCGGGTAGCACTGGTGCCCGACGTCCCAGATCAGCCGGTCCGTCTCGAAATCAAAGCAGTAGTGCAGCGCAATGGTCAGCTCGGTCACCCCGAGATTGCTCGCCAGGTGCCCGCCGCTCTTGCCCACGACCTCAATGATCCGCTTGCGGATACTCTCGGCCAGCTCCTTGAGCTGAACCATCGACAGCTTCTGCAGATCGGACGGATGATGAATGGACGACAGCAGTTTCATTTCAGTTCCCGGAATACCCAAGCTCCGCAGGGCTCGTTTCGGGCTCGCTCGGTGAGCCGCCCGTCCCGGCCCGTGCTGCTGATCCTTTTCTACGCTCGCTGACGGCCCAGGGTCGGACGGAGTCGCTCACTTGCTGCGGTTCACCACGAAAAGGGCCAGCTGACGGAGGTCGTCGGCCCTTGGTCCGAAAACATCGAGTGCCGCGACCGCGCGGTCGGCCGCCTCCCGGGCCGCCTGACGGCTCGCTTCGATGCCCATCACGCCCGGGTACGTCTGTTTGCCGGCGGCCGCGTCCTTGGCCACCGCCTTGCCCAGCTCTTCCTGGGTCCCGGTGACGTCGAGCAGATCGTCTGCAATCTGAAACGCCCGCCCGAGTTCCAGTCCGTACGTCCCGGCACGGTCCTGCACATCCCCGGGAGCCCCGGCACAGATCGCTCCCAGTCGCGCGGAGCTCTCGAACAGGCGGGCCGTCTTGTATCGGTGTATCCGTTCAACGAGCTGCAGCTCCGGCGCCAGTGCTTCGCTCAGGATATCGGTCGTCTGTCCGCCGATCATCCCGGCCCAGCCGGTTCCGCGCGCCAGTTCGAGTACCGCCGCCCGGCCCGCCCGCGGGTCCTCGATCCGGCTGGCGAGCAGCTCAAAGGCGTACGCCAGCAGGGCGTCTCCCGCCAGGATGGCTACCGCCTCGCCGAACACCTTGTGGCACGTGGGCTTACCCCGCCGGAAATCGTCGTTGTCCATGGCCGGCAGGTCATCG
>CAZJTF010000224.1:0-11719 GCA_964548565.1 uncultured Planctomycetales bacterium
ATGCCAGAGGTGGAGCTCGAAGGCGATGAGCCCGGCAATGGAAATCCCCCCTACCGCCCCGGCGCGGGCGAGTCGGAGAGCCCACGGGCGTCCCTGACCGCAGGCGAGCGCCCAGAGTGTAACCACGGCGGCGACCACGAGCCCGGTCGGGCGGACGGCGGTGGCCACGGCGCTCACGAGCGCGGCCAGCCAAACGCGGTCGCGATCGAGCAGCCACAGTACGACGGCAACGGTCGCCAGGAGGACGGCGTCGCTGTAGCTCGTCGAGAGGAAGAACGCGGGCGGATACGCGAGCAACAGGATGATTGACCACAGGGCAATGCGGCTCGAGGTGTGCCGCTGTGCCCATCGGTAGATGAAACAGACGGCGATAAGCCCCGCGAGCTGAGACGTGACGATGAGCGCCCAATCCGGAGGCATAAACCACGCGAATGGGCGACAGAGGAGCGGGTAGGCGGGAAAGAAGGCCACGGTGTCGTTGATTTCAGGCGGGTAGCCGTGCTCGAGGATGTAGCGGTAGTGGCCGCCATCCCAGCGGACGAGGGGAACGTCCGACCACCAGGCGGGGAACGCGCCGCGACCCTCACGATGCTGCGGCGCGGTCCATGCGACGAGCGAAACGAGCACCCGCGAGAGGAGATAGATCCCGATGGCGATCGCCATGCCAGGGCCGCCGGCGCGCATCGGGGCCGCGGCAGGTCGCGCAACAGCTTCGGATCCTTCTGGCGTGTCGCTCGACATGTGTTCAACCCTGCGGGAGGCGGACGAGCATGCCGACGGTGCGGTTCGAGAGGCCGGCGTGGCTCAGGATCTCCACGTCGGAGCCGTCCGGCAGCACGTGCATGAGCGCGCCCACTTCCGACTCATAGGCGTGAACCAGAATCCGCCCACCGGGCGTGAGGTGCGCCGGGGCCTGGCGGACGAGTCGCTCGATGAGCTGCTGATGGAAGCGCAGCACGATGCGGGGAATCGCCAGGCCGGAATTGCGCCGGACCCACGGGATGCGGCGGATGAGGTTCTTGGCGAAATTCGAGGCGAACGTGTCCGGCGCAAAGTTGTACGGCGGGTTGAAGGCGATCAGGTCGTAACGTCCCTCCACGCTGCCGAGCAGATCGGAGCGGGAGCACCGAAACGAGACGTTGTTGCGGGCGGCGTTGGCGACCGCCGTGCGGACAGCGGCTCTCGAGATATCGATCGCGTCGACCTGATGGCCGCAGGCGGCAAGCGCGATGGCGATGATGCCGGTGCCGGTGCCAACGTCGAGCGCGCGCTGGCCCGGAACGATGCAGGTGACCACGAGCTGGGCGAACACGCGGCTGTCATCGTGGGCGGCCGAGACCCAGGGCGGCCCCTGGACGACAACGCTCTCACAGACGCGGCGGACGTCCTCGGGAACGACGGGCGCGGATTCGCGCGGCTGGTGCAGGCGGTGAACCTGTGAAAGGGCCGAAAAGTTCGTGGTCATCCATGTCTCGCGTTGGAGGAAATCAGTCAGTTCGGGCATACCCAGCGTGCGGAGTTCGACCGCACGCTGCGGCGCCGCGACATACCGGCCGAGAGAGACGACCGGGTAACGCACGTCGCGAGGGTCGGGGCCGATGGCCGGGTGCAGCAGGACCTCGACGGAGCCGTACGGCGCAGCCTTGAGCCCGTCGAGCACGGTGGCAAGCGTCATGCTGGCGGTGTAGTTCACGCCGACAAAGTAGTCGGTTGCGGCCAGGCCAAAGCGGCGGGCCGGCGATTCGTTCACGAGGGCAAAGCGGTTGAGGAGCAGGTGCTTCGCGTAATTGCTGTTGAATAGAGGCTGCACGCGCTTGTATGGCCCGCCGGCGGCGTACGGCACTTCACGGACGAGGCGGATGGCGGGGATGCCGTATTCACGCGCCAGGCGGCACGTGAGGCGAAAGATCGCCGGGATCATGTGCACGTGCTGGTGCGAATTCAGGTGATCGACCCCGAGGCCGTCTGCGAGGACCTTTTCGATCTGGGCGCGCAACTCGCGCTCGATCTGCCGGAGGGCGGCGGACGTGCGGGCAGCGCGCATGAGCCAGATATAGCCAGGGCGGAGACTGCCCTGCCGCAGCAGGAGCGGCACGCGACGGGCGTCGGAAACGGGTTCACCCTCGTTCAGGCAGAGATGGATGCCGACGCCGATGCCTTCGCACGCCGGCAGGACCTCGTGGACCGCATGCTCGTAGGCATACCCGTTCGCGCGGAGGCAGGTGCTCGTCAGGATGCCCTGTTGCCAGGCATGGCGGATGCCTTCGTTAAAGGCGTACAGCAAACCGAGGTCGTCGGCCTCGAGGATGATCGAGCGTCGGGAACGCACCTGGGCGTGCGGGATGCTGCGGGTGTCGGCTCGCAGCGGAACTGCAGGTGGCAGCGGCGCCAGCGGCGGAGCCGGGCGCGCACGGATCAACCCTGTCAACTCAGGAGTCCCCATCGGTCACGTCCGCGAGAGAAGACACCGCAGCGGCCGCGCCAATCCGACCGCACCCTTCCGAAGCCCGCCACCATTGTCGCGTCCGTGCGAGTGAATGCAAGATCGCGGTCACTGTGAGACCACGCTTCCCAGGGAGCATGAGGAGCTTCGAGAGCGAGAACGGCAGGACAAGCGGCTACTGGCCCTGGCGGACGCGTTTGTAGACGTCGGCAGCGTTGTAGCTGCTGCGGACGAAGGGGCCCGAGGCGACACCAAGAAACCCCATCTCTGCCGCTTCGCGCCCGAGGACGTCGAACTCTTCCGGCGTGTAGAAGCGGGCGATCGGGGCGTGCTCCGGCGTAGGTTGCAGGTACTGGCCCAGCGTGATGACGTCGCAGCCGACGGCACGGAGGTCTCGCATCGCCTGTCGAAGCTCATCCATCGTTTCGCCGAGGCCGACCATCACACCACTCTTCGTCGGCAGATGGGGGTGCAGTGTTTTGACCGTCTGCAGGACGTCGAGGGAGCGGCAGTAGCGCGCCTGCGGGCGAACAACGGGCGTCAGACGGTCGACGGTTTCGAGATTGTGGTTGAAAACGTCGGGACCGGCGTCGCAGACGGTTTCGATGCAATCGCGACGCGCGTGAAAGTCCGCGGGAAGCACCTCGATCGTGGCCTCAGGCCGGCGTGCCCGGACGGCGCGGATACACGCGGCGAACTGGCCGGCGCCTTCGTCTTCGAGGTCATCGCGGGCGACAGCCGTGATCACCACGTGCATCAGGCCAAGCTGCTCGACGGCATCCGCGAGGCGATCCGGCTCGTCAGGCGACGGCGGCTCGGGGCGGGCGGTGTTCACGGCACAGTACTTGCAGCGGCGGGTGCAGCGGTCGCCCAGGATCATGAAGGTGGCGGTGCGGCGCGACCAGCACTCGGTGATGTTCGGGCAGCGGGCCTCCTCGCAGACGGTGGCAACGCCGCTGTGCGAGACCACGCGACGGGTGAAGGACATGCCGCCTTCAATCGGCAGCGGACGCTTGAGCCAAGGGGGCAGGCGTCGGGCAGGCGCCGCGCGGTTCGAATCCGTCATCACTGGCAGCGGAATCAACGTACACTCCTGGCCCAGCTGCGGGGGCAAAGTCATGCCGGAGTATAGCGGCGGGCCCGGGTGAAGTGAAAACGGTTGTGGTTCGGGAGCGGGCGCGCTTCAGCAGAGGCGGAGTAGCTCCTCGATATGCATCGCCAGGCGACGATCGTCCGCCTCGGCGGCGGTGAGAACTTCGCGCATGCGTTCACGTGCCTGCGTCCCGGCGAGCAGCGCGGGCGCGGTCTGTGGATCCCGCGAGGCGGCCAGGCGCTGGGCGATGGATTCGCAGCACGCGATAGCCTGCTCGAGCGTGTCACGGGCCGCTTCCGGGATGATGGGACGCATGCCGCCCAGGAAACGGGCGGCCGATTCGCGGGCACCCGCCACGAACTCCGCATGCTGGCGATGCTCGTTCCATGCGAATTCGGCGGCGCCGGACGAGACCCACGCCTCCCAGGCGTCGAAGGCGGCCGGTCCGGTGACGATCGGCGCGGCGCCTGCCTCGGGAAGCGTCGGCTGGAACGGAGCGCGGTTCATGTAGGCATCGGCATGCGTGAGCGCGGTCGTGAGAAGCGCGGTGCGGTTCGGCGCGAAGGGGTCAGCCTCTTCGACGACGTAGCATTGGAGCGCAGGCCGCGTGAGTGTGAGAGAGCGGCCGCCGGACCAGAGCGTGACGCCCTCGAATGTATCGCCCTGCTCCGCCGTGATGACACCCCAGAGCGGCCAGCCCTCGTCACCCCAGCCCTGCCAGGCGAGCACGGGCTGGCCGTTGCGGAGGGCGGCGCGGATCAGGGGTTTGTAGCTGAGTTCGAAGTGCTGGCTGAACTCGTCGGCACCCGCCATTTCGACACCCACGTCGGGCGGCTGCAGATCGCGGAGCGAGAGCCCGAAGAGGCGCGCGGCCGGGGTGAGGAAGGCGTCTCGGCCAAAGGTCATCCACCAGCTGGGAGAGCTGTCCGACACGCTCGAGACGGCGGCGAAACTGACGCCGAGCGCGGCGCAAAGGTCGTCATAGTCGAGCGGGACACCCGCGGCGGCGGCGATAGAGCGCAGGCACACGGCCAGCGACTCGGTTTCGCCCGGGGACTCCTGGATGGTGATCTGTGCCGGGTTCATGCGCGAATTGGAACCGCTCCCGCAGCCCCGTGCAAGCGGCACGTTGCCCCACCCCATGAATCGCAGATAATGGAGTTCGGGCGGGAACGGCCGCGCGGCCTCCGCCGAGAGGCCTCCTGCAGGGGCTGATGCACCATGATGGACGATCTTCGACTTCGGCACCTTCCGGTTTCTGCCCGCCTGATGCTGACGCTGTTCCTGTTGATCGTGGGGACGGGGCATCTCTTCGGGCTCGCGAACATCTACGTACACCACCGGGCGGCGGACGGTGATGAGCAGTTCACAGCGGATGATCTGAAGGCGGTGTACACGGGCGTCGAGAAGGTCCAGTCGCCTGACAAGCCGCCACCGCCGCGTATGCTCGAGATGATCCAGACCAGCATGCGCAAGTACCTGCCGACGGACGCGGAGTACCAGGCACTGGCGGCCTGGCTGAACGCCGGCGCGCCTTCCGATGCGTTCGACACCGTCGCCCCCCCGGCGGAAAAGAGCGTGCAGACGATTCTGTCGGATCGCTGTCTGCGCTGTCACAACATGGAAGGGGAGGAGCACGAGAAGGCGAGAAAGGCTCCGTTCGGGCCCGACCTGTTCACGGTGGACCTGCCGATGGTGCACAAGTTCGCCAGGGTCGATCCGGCACATCTGCAGGTCAAGCGGACGATCGGACCGCAGTCCACATCGCGACTGATCCTGATCAGCCACGTGCACATGATGAGCATTCCGGTCTTTACGCTCATCACGAGCCTCCTGATGGCGATGACGCGGATTCGGCCGGTGATCCGTGGGCCGCTGGTGTGCTTGCCGATGCTGGCGCTGGTGATGGACTTTTCGGGCTGGTGGCTGGCGCGGTGGGCGCCGGTGACGGTCTGGATGATCGCGGCCGCCGGTCCGGTGTACAGCCTGGCATTCGCGGGGCAGATTCTCAGCGTGTTCGGCTCGCTATGGTTCGGGCGCCGCGGATATTAGCGCCGGTTTGGCTCGGTGCGGCTACCGAGTCTCGGCGGGACGTCCGCCGCGGGGCGCGGACGCTGCGAAGCCACCAACAGTCGCTATGCAGACGGGATCGCAAAAACGGCGTTCGGGCGCCGCAGTTCCAGGGTCCGGTGGGGTTTGTGATATGTTCCGGTCACGCTGGATTCTATCTGTTCTTATAGCCTCTTCACTTCCTTCCCGGGGCATGGCAGCCGCGGAAACGGCGAGCGCGCCTGCGACAGGGCCGGCCGATGCGCGGACGCTGCTCTGGACCGGACGGTACGACGAGGCGGTCCGGGCGTACGACGAACTCGGCCGGCAGGAGAGTCAGCGGGTCAGCGCTGCCATCGGCGCATCGCGTGCGCTCGCCTTCTGCGGGCGTTACGAAGACGCGCTGCAGCGGCTCGAATCGGTCCGGGCGGCGGCGGCGCGGTCCCCGGACTGGCTGATCGCGCGAGCGGAGGCGCTGCGGATCATCGGGCGACTGGGTGAAGCGATCGCGGAGGCGGCGCGGACAGTCGAGATCGATCCGACTCAGGCAACGGCCCGGCGCCTGCTTGGCGAACTGTACGAGGAGCACGGCGACCGGGATCGCGCGGTCGAGCAGTATGCGTGGTTCGAGGCGGTCCTCCGGCGCGGGCTCCCGCCGCGTGCTTCCGCGATGACGGATGCGGGGATCGCGCTCGCGCGGCACACTGCGCTGACGCACCCGGCGGATGCGGTTCAGCGGACGCGGCGTGTCCTGCAGGAGTTGTTCCAGACGGCGTATGACCGGGTGGACAAACGTTACTGGCCGGCGCGTCTGGCAGCGGCTGATCTGCTCCTGAGCAAGTACAACCTCGACCAGGCGGCGGAGGACTACCGGGCGGCGCTGGCCGTCAATCCAAGGCTCGCGGACGCGCACGTCGGGTTGGGGCTGATCGCGCTCGAGGGCTGGCGTTTCGAAGAGACGGAGAAGCACATCGCAGCGGCGCTGGCCGCGAACCCGCGACACGCGGGAGCGCACCGGCTCAAGGCAAAGCTGCACCTGACGGAACGCAAGTTTGACGATGCAGGTCAAGCGGCGGAGGAGGCACTGAAGACGAATGCCGGCGACCTCGAGGCGCTGGGGCTGCTGGCATCGGCACACCTGCGAAGCGGCGACGCGGCGGCGGCGCGCGCGGTCGGTGAGCGGGCGGCCTCAATCCGCGGCCGGCATGAACTCTACCAGCATGAACTCGGGACGTGGCTCGCGGGCGGGCGGCAGTTTCCGGAGGCGGAACAGCACTTCCAGCGTGCGATCGAGTTGGCCCCCCACTGGCCGCAGCCGCGAAACGCGCTTGGCATGATGTCCATGGAGACGGGCGCCGAGGCGGACGCGCGGCGGACGCTCGAAGCCTCGTGGAAGCTCGACCCGTACAACGCCGAGACGCGGAACGTGCTGGAACTGCTGGACCGGCTCGATCGTTTCGGACGCGACGAGAGCGAACACTTCATCATTCTGTCGGACGAGGTGAAAGACGGTCCGATCCGGGCGGATTTCGCCGCGTTCCTGGAGAGCATCTACCCGGAGGTCTGCAAGCGGTACGGCGGCGAGCCGGCGGTGAAGACGATCGTCGAGATCTTCCCGGAGCATCACGCGTTCGCGGTGCGGATCACGGGAAAGCCGTGGATTCATACCATCGGGGCGTGCACCGGACGGGTGATCGCCATGGACGCGCCGCGAGCGGACGCCGGCGGCGGTCCGTTCAACTGGGCCGACGTCCTGCGGCACGAGTTCACGCACACGGTGACGCTCGCGGCGACGGAGAACCGGATCCCGCACTGGCTGACGGAGGCACTGGCCGTGCGGAGCGAGCGCGCAACGCGCCCGTGGGACTGGTGCCGGCTGCTCGCACCCGCCGTGCGGCGCGACCGGCTGTTCGATTTGAGGTCGATTGACTGGGCGTTCGCCCGGCCGAAGCGCCCGGACGACCGCATGCTGGCGTACGCGCAAAGCGAGTGGATGCTTGAGTACCTGGTCGAGCGCACGGCCGAAACGATGATCGGGCGGATGCTGCAGGCATTTCGCGCGGGCAGGCGACAGGAGGAGGTGTTCCGGGACGTCGTGGGCGTGCCGCAGGACGCGTTCGTGCGTGATTTTCGCGCGTGGGCGGCCCGGCAGGCGACTTCGTGGAACCTCGGCGGCGAGTCCATTCCGAAGGTCGAGGAACTGGAGCGCAGGATCCGCGAGCAAACGGGCGATCGCGCCCACCTGCAGGGGCTGCTCGTACAGGCACTGCTGGATGACTACAAGGTGGACCGCGTACGAGCGGTACTGCGGGAGATTCCCGAGGAGAGCAGGGATATCGAGGTGCTGCGGGCGCGGATGCTCTGGGCGATGGTGCCCACCAGCCGGCCGGCGGGGCCAGTGGCGGTGATGAACCGTGCGGCCAAATGGGCCGCCCTGCTCGCGGAAGTGCGTCCAGACGATCCGGGCGCGCTGCACGTTCTGGCGGAGGCGGCGCTCGAGGACAGCAACGACGCCGAGGCGACACGCTGGCTCGAGCGGCTGCGCCGGGCGGCGCCGCGAGACCCGCTCGGTCCGCGTGGGATCGCGCAGCTGTGCGAGAAGGCGGGCGACACGGCCGGGGCGATCGCAGCGTACACCGCGCTGGCGGAACTGGACCGCGTCGACGGGTCGGTGCCGCTCCAGCTGGCGGAACTGCTCACGCACGCGGAGAAGCAGACGGAGGCGGCGCAGTGGCTGCGGCGGGCGCTCCAGATCGACCCGTACGCGACCGCGACACGCGAGCAACTCGCGGGCGTGTTCATGAAAACGAGGCGGTATGGCGAAGCGGCGCGGGAGTATGAACTCCTCACACGGATCGCACCGCAGAAGCCGGCCTACCACTCGGACCTGGCATTCGCGTACCAGGGGTCCGGGGATCTACACCGGGCACAGGCCGCGGCGCGACGGGCGGTGGCGTTTGACCCGGAGAGCCCGGCAAAAAAGCTGCTCGGAGAAAGATAGAAGTACTCCGACGGACGCGCTGTGGCTTGAACGCCCAGGACCCGTGTGCCACCGCCCGGGATAAGCCGCGGCCTCGGGCCGATCCCCGTCACGTCGCGACCTCACATGCAACATGCTCCCGCCGGCGTGTACTGACGACCTTGCCCGGGCTTCGGCGTTCTGCAAGACTGTGGGGATGGGGCCGTCACTCCGCCGCACTGTCTGCTTCGGTCTGTCGTTGCTGCTGAACCTGCCGGCGGCGACGCTTGTTTTTCACTCGGGTTGCGTCCCGGCTCAGCCGCAGGTGGACCCAGAACCGGAGCCACGTGTGCCCGACGCGGGGCTCCAGGCCCCCGCCGCCGTGGCCGGGCGCCTGCTCGTGCAGACGGACGCGACCGGAGGCGCGGAAGTGGCGCGCGCGAAGCCAGACGGGGCAAACCGCTCGGTTGACACGGCGGCGGGAGAGGACGAGAGCGTACGGGGAGAACTCGTCATCGAGTTCAACCCGGCGGTAACGGCTGAGGAGCAGGATGCGCTGCTCGCGGCAGCGGGACTGGAACTGATCGAGCGATCGCCATCGGGGTGTGTCCGAGCGCTCCAGCGGGTATCCCTCGAGATCACAGATAAGCGTCAGCGGCGTTTGCGGACACTGCAAAGCCGGGCGGCGCTGATCGGCGCGCCGGGCGTGCGATCGGCCGAGCTCAACGCGCGGCGTTACATCGCACGGACACCGGACGATCGCTTCTACACGCGGCAGTGGCACCTCGCCACCGTGAACCTTCCGGCGGCATGGGAACTGACGACGGGCAGCGATGATGTCGTCGTGGCGGTGATCGACACCGGCGTTTTCAGCGCGCATCCGGACCTGCAGGGCAGGCGTCAGGCGATCGCGACGCCGCGCAGGCGCTCTGTGCCACGGCCGGCTTCGACGATCCCGCCCGTGCCGCGCAGGCGCTGGCGCAGATCAAGGATACGCGCTTCGTCGCCCGGCTGTCGGCCGAGGCCCGGGCCCGCCTCGAGCGCCTGATGCCGACCCTCGTCGCGGCCTGCGCGCGCCAGCCGCAGAGCGCGGTCGTGCTCGAACGCCTGGTGGATCTGGTACGCGCGATTGCGCGGCGATCCGTCTATCTCGCGCTGCTCGCCGATCACGGTGCGGCGCTGAACCGGCTGGTGGAATTGTGCGCGGCGAGTTCCTGGATCGCGCAGCACATCACGCGCGCACCGATTCTGCTCGACGAACTGCTCGACGGTCGCGTGCTCGCGACGCCGCCGGGCCGTGCCGAGCTGGTGCGCATGCTCGACGACGCGATCGACACCGCCGATCCCGGCGATCTTGATCGGATGATGGACGTGCTGCGCAACTTCAAGCACCAGCAGGTGCTGCGCGTCGCGGCCTGCGATCTGATGGCGGACTTCCCGATCGCCGAAGTCAGCAACCACCTGACCTGGATCGCCGAAATCATCGTCGACAAGGCGCTCGCGCTCGCCTGGCGCGATCTCGTCGCCAGACACGGCCGGCCGCGCAGCGCGCGCGCCGGTACCCGGCTCGGCGTCGGTTTCGGCGTCATCGCCTATGGCAAGCTCGGCGGTCTGGAACTCGGCTACGGCTCCGATCTGGATCTCGTCTTCGTGCACGATCGCAGCAACCCGCAGGACATGACCGATGGCCGGAAACCGGTCGCGAACGATGTCTTCTTCACCCGGCTCGCGCAGCGACTGATCCATTTCATCGCGACCCGCACGCCGGCCGGCCAGGCTTACGAACTCGACATCCGGCTGCGGCCGAGCGGGACCTCGGGCCTGCTCGTCACCTCGCTCGAAGCTTTCCACGACTACCAGCAGAGCTCGGCCTGGACCTGGGAACATCAGGCCCTGGTGCGCGCCCGCGGCATCGCCGGCACACCGGAAACGCTCGAGCGCTTCGCGAGGATTCGTCGCGCGGTGCTGCGCGCGCCGCGCGAGGCCGCGCGCCTGCACGCCGACATCGGCGCGATGCGGGAGCGGATGCGCGCCCAGCTCGATCGGTCCAGCGCCACGCAATACGACCTGAAACAGGGGCTTGGCGGTATCACCGATATCGAATTCATGGTTCAATACGCGTGCCTGCGCTGGGCCGCGCAGCATCGGATTCTGACCGCCTACACGGACAATCTGCGCTTGCTCGACCTCGTCGGCGACCTCGGCCTGTTGCCGCGGGGCGATTGTCGCGCGCTGCACGACGCCTATTTCGCCTACCGCGCGGAAATCCACCGCTGCGCGCTGCAGGAAGTCGACGGACTCGTGGCACAGTCGGCATTGCGTGCCGAACGCGACGCGGTGACCGACATCTGGCGACGCACGATGCACGCCTGATCCCCGCCGGCGGATTCCTTTTCGATTCGACCAGGAGACCGACATGAGCTATGCCGATCGCGATGGCGTGATCTGGATGGACGGTGAAATGAAACCGTGGCGCGATGCGAACACGCACGTGCTGACGCATTCACTGCATTACGCGACGGGTGCCTTCGAAGGTATCCGCGCTTACGAGACGCCGCGGGGCACCGCGATTTTCCGGCTCGGTGAACACATCAGGCGGCTGTACGACACCTGCCACATCCTCGGCATGAAGATGTCGATCAGTCGGGATGCCGTGTTCAGGGCCTGCGTCGACTGCGTGCGCGAAAACAAGCTCGCCACCGCCTATCTGCGCCCGCTCGCCTATTACGGCTCCGAAGGCATGGGTCTGCACGCGGCGAACCTGTCCGTGCACGTGATCGTCGCGGCGTGGTACTGGGGCGCTTATCTCGGGGGCGAGGCGCTCGAGAAGGGCATCCGCATCAAGACCTCGTCGTTCACGCGCCATCACGTCAACAGCGTGCTGTCGAAAGCCAAGGCGACCGGCAACTACATCAATTCGATCATGGCGCTGCAGGAAGTCTCGCGCGATGGTTACGACGAAGCGCTGCTGCTCGACAAGGACGGCATGATCGCCGAAGGCAGCGGTGAAAACTTCTTCATGGTGCGCAACGGGGTCCTGTACACCCCGGATCCGACATGCGCGCTCGAAGGCATCACGCGCGACACCGTGATGCGCCTCGCCCGCGAGGAAGGGATCACGGTCGTCGAAAAGCGCATCACCCGCGACGAGGTCTACATCGCCGACGAGGCATTC
>CAZJTF010000225.1:0-11654 GCA_964548565.1 uncultured Planctomycetales bacterium
GGCGTCGGACTGCACTGGGAGACCAACGACGCATCCTCGCATCCCGATGTCGATGTCCTGACGAGCACGACCCGGCACTCGGGACGCTGGTGCCAGTTCCTGAAAGCTAATACCATCTGGGACCGGGGTATGGTCCGACAGGTTTCCGCGTACAACTTGGTCAGCGAGGGCAAAACTTACGACGTGTGGGCCTGGATTCGCACAGAGCACGTCACCAACCCCGCCGGCTGGTACGTCTTCGGCATCTCCTGGCTCAATGGGGCCGATCAGTACATTTCCGATGTCAAAATGCCGCGGCAGGAGACGCTCAACTACGACTGGCGCCTGATCCGCTTCTCGGCCATCGCCCCGCCCGGCGCTCGCCGCGTCGCCGCCCTGCTGACGCGTCACACCGATGGCGACGCGTGGTACGACGATGTCACGATCACGGAGCGGACCGCCGGCGAACCCCGGATCGATTGTCAGCCGCCGACTCTGCGGCACGTTCTGGCCCGCGGCCAAAACCCCGATCCGGATGACGTCACGATCCGGAACACCGGCACGGGCGAACTGATCTTTACGGTTGCCTGCCCCGCGGACTGGTTACGCTTCTCGCCCGCCAGCGGCGCCTTCACGCCCGGATCACGCCGGATCGACGTGTCATACGAAACGTCCGCCCTGCCGGTCGGCATCTACCGGACTGAAATGGAGGTCGAAAGCCCGCTGGCCGCCGATTCTCCGCAAACGGTTCGCGTGGAGGTCGCGATCGGCACGCCTGGCGACATGGACGGTGATCGCGACGTCGACCAGGAGGACTTCGGCGCATTTCAGGCATGCTACACGGGGCAGGGTGTGCCTCAGCGGGACGACCGCTGCCGCGCCGCCCGTCTCGATGATGATGCGGACGTGGATGCAGACGATTTTCAGCTGCTCTGGGCGTGCCTGGGCAGCCCGGGGAAGCCCGCCGTACCAGGGTGCGGCCTGTGACGCGTGTCCGGTCGCTGTCTGAGCGATCGGAAACACCTCTCCCGTGAATGTCACGACCCGCCGGGGCAGTTCGGATTTGCCCGGACGCCTGCACCCGACAGGCACGCAAGCAGCGCGCCCATGTCCGCCGAGTCGACATCGTTGTCCCCTTCGATGTCGGCGTTCGAGCAGCCCGGCGGCACGGGCAGGCCGGACCCGTTCAGGCAAAGCTGCAGGTGCGAGAAGTCGATCATGTCCACGTCCGCGTCGTGATCGAAGTCGGCCGGCACGTACCTCACCTCGAGCGCGAACGGCACAGCGACCGGCGTGTTCTTCGCTTCCGGCGCCGACACCGTGATCGTGCCCGTGTACGTCCCAACCGGCAGGTCGTCCACGTCGTACCCGATCGCGAGTGAATCCTCCTCCCCGCTGCTCGAGCCTGTCGTGGGCGAAATAGTCAGCCAGTCGCCCGGCCACTCGTTGAAGGTCGCGCTCGCCGTGTAGTTAATCGTGCCGACTCCCACGTTTCGAACGCTCAACGTGTCGTCCGGCAGGCTGCCGCCGAGATACACCGTCCGCGTGATGGCCGACGGGTTCACCCGGATGATCGGCGACAGCGGGTCGTACTCGATGATCGTCATGTTGACATCGTCGCCGGCATGCGGCTCCCACGAACCGTTGCTCCACCGGTACGAGAACCCGCCGTCATACGAGTCGGAATGCGCGCTGTCGCCCGGGATCTGCATGATGTACGGGTTGAAGCCAGTCGCCGCGCAGCTCGGCCCGCTCGCGTAGTAAAACTCGATGCAGTACGTCTGCCCCCGGACGAGCGGCACCTCCCCGGGGTTGTAGCTCACGCCGTGCAGGCCGTTGCCGAACGACTCGTAGGCCGCCTCCGTCACCTTCAACGGCCCGATCTGCCGCCCCGTAGGGCCTCCCTCCCGCAAGATCCAGCCCATATTGAAGTGCCATTTTTCATCGCAGGATCCCCCGTCCTTGCCGTCACCCGCGGCCCAGACGTCGACGCCCGCCAGGCTCGTGCCGCCGGCGATGAAGGTCTGCGCCCAGCGCGTGCTCCAGTACCCGTCGCGCAGATCTCCGAACCATTCCGAGCGCTTGTTCATCGTGACTCGCGTACCGTCGTTGTCCGCGAACACCGTCACATTCAGGTCGTAGTTCTGCGCGACGCCGCTGCCGTTGTATGCCCGACCGCCCTGGTAACTGTTCGCGTCTTTGTTCCGCTTGTAGGGCTGGATCGCACCGCGCACGAGTGCCGTCAGGCGGACTGCATACCGCTGTCCCGGAGTCGTCGGCGCCTGCCCCGACCGGAACCGTACCCACCCATCGGCGTTTGCGTTGATTCCGTAATCGCGCCTCGTCGCCAGTACCGTCCAGTTGCGGATGTCCGGGTCGCCGTTGTCGCTGAGAACTGAGACCGCCGCATCCGGTGCACTCGTGCCCGCCAGGAAAAAGGACACGCCGCGCACGCCGGCCCCTGTCGCGGTGAAGGTCTGGTACCAGTTGACGTCCGCCGTGAATGGCCAGTCGCCGGTGATATATGTGGAATAATCGATCGGTAATTCGGGATTCACCGTGAGCGTCTGGCCGTCGCGAATGGCCACATCCGGAACCACCACGGGCCCGATAAACACGTTCGGCCGGTTCACCAGGATCGAGTAATCGCCGGCCGGCATGTTGCTGATGATGTAGTACCCGTCGTACGTGTTTCCGGTGCCCGGCGCGCCCAGGCGTCGATACGGTCCGATCGGCGGATACCCGGCCGGAGACAAAAACAGGTTTGCCTCGTAGGGCTCCACATACCCCATCTGGGGCTGTCCCTTGATCTTCTCGAAACGGGCATGCCCCGTGACCGTGCCGGCCGCCTGCACAGCCGCTGGCACCACAACCATTGCCACAACGATCCAACGAGCAGTACGTCGATTTCTGCCGCTCATGCGTCCGCCATCCTTCACCCACCGGCACAGTTCGGGTTTCCGGCGACTCCCTCCGAGGTAATACACTGCTGGAACGCGCCGAAGTCGTCCTGGTCTACGTCGTTGTCGCCGTCGAAATCGGCCCATGCGCATCCATCCGGCACGGGCGCCACCTGCGGCCCCGTCCTGCAGGCCTGCAGCGCAACCAGGTCGTCTCCGTCCACGTCCCGGTCCTGGTCACGATCGCCCGGAACGGGCGGCACCGCCGCCGTGACGGCGAAGCTCACCTTGTCAATATTGGAGAAAGACCACTCCGTCGGATTGTCATTGTACAGCCGCACCCGGAGCACCGCGCTGTGCATGGCGGACGCCGTGAACTCGCCGCTCGCCGTCAGGGGAAAAAACGCCCCAGGGTGATTGCCGGTATAGGTCCCATCGATGCTGGCGATCACCTGGTAGTGATCGCAGGACGAAATGTCGGCCGGCTCGCTGCCGTCGTCGTTCCAACCGATCTCCCAGACCTGATGAACATTTCCCGGACGTTGCGCGGGCTCAGTGTTGTGCCACGATGCCATCTGCACGAGGGCGCTGAGCTCCCAGGTAACGCCGGTGGAGTACGGCGAGAAACCGGTGACGCCGATCACCTGGCCGAGCCGGAAGTCGAACGTGCCCCAACTCGTGATCTTGCCCGCCCAGTGCGTGCCGTCGGTCGTACTCACGCCGTAAGTCCCGTTGCTCAGTGGCGGGCGATCCGGTCCCTGGGCAATGCTCACGACATCCCACCCCAGCAGAGAACCGCCGTTCTGCTCGAAACCGGGGTTGTCCACGCCGGGTGTCGGCAGGTTGCTCTCGACCTGGATGAGGCCCGGCTTCTCCACGGACTGGTCGCCGGAGGGGCCGCTCACTGTCAGCGAGACCCGGTATTCGCCCGGCTGCTGGTAAGCATGCATCGGGTGCTGCTGCGTGCTGGTGCCGCCGTCGCCGAATTGCCACCACCAGGCCGTCGCCCCCGGATACGTCGACAGGTCCGTGAACTGGACGGTCAGCGGCGCCTTCCCGCTCGTCGGAGTGGCCGAAAAGTCCGCCTGGACGGGCCACGTCTTGCTCACCGCCCGGAATGCGTACCAGCTCTGGCGCGGCGTGATCGTCAGCGTCGTCGTATTCCGGCTGCACAAGCCGTAACCGTGCCCGCTGCCGACCAGATCGGTGATCACCAGGTAGCTCGCCTGGAACACCATGTCGTATTCGGGCTTTTTCAGCTCGTTCAACACGGCGGTGAGCTTCGCAGCCTTTGCCGCTTCGTCATTCGTGTCCCACCCATACTCGTTGAGCCATAGCTTCTTGTGCCCGTCGCCATGACTCACCAGCACGTTGTAGGTGTCCGTGATCGCCTGCCAGTGCAGCGGGTCGCCGTAGGGATGAATCGCAACCGCGTCGAAGGAGTCGCCGCCGCCATAGGCGTAGATATCTTCAATGTACTGGTAGCCGTGGGTGACGCCGGCGTTGTAGTCGAGCCCGCCAATGGCCAGCACGCAGTGTGGATCTCCCTGCTTCATCGCTCTGTACCACCGCTGCAGCCAGGGGACGTACGAGTATGCCATGTGGCCGTTCTCGCAGTCGTCATTCATCCAACTGCAACCATTCGGCTCGTTCCAGAACTGGTAGTACTTCACCCGTCCGCGGTAGCGCGCCGCCAGCGCCCGGAAGAAGCTCTCGAATTGCGGAATGAACTGCTCGGCCGGTGGGAAGCGATAGCCGATGCCCGACCCGTACCGGTCGAGCACCCCCTCGGGGAGCGCCCAGTCCGGCGTCAGGCCGGTGTAGGCGAAGACTTCGAGACCCCGGGCGAGTGCTTCATTCACCTGGTGATCGACGTAGGCCCAGTTGAAGGCCCCCGGCATGGTTTCGATGTCAATCCATGCGAAATTGACACCACAGGAGGTGCCGCCCATCTCGACAATCTTGTCCATGCTGCGGCGGTCGAATTCGGTGGCCTGTTCCCAGGGCAGGCCCAGCCAGGCGCCCCAGGTGATGCCGCAGCCGAAGATATTCGGACGAGCCTCCCCCCGCAGGTCAGGCGTGGTGAGCAACAGTCCCAGCAGGAAAACAACCACGGCTCCGTCGTGACGCATGTCGCCGGCTCCTGGCGTGCCTGGGCAGCGGTGCTTCCCGGAAGATGCCTCCTGCGTGCATCTTAAACGAACCCGCCGATCGTTTCCACCCGGTCAGCGTCAGCGGCCGTCGCCAGGGAGCGGCCCGCCGGAGGCTGCCGCGCGGGTCCTCTCTCGCCGCGGGTATGTACACGCGCACCACTCGGGTATACTGTTCCCGTTAACGCGTGAGTACCTCCGGGAGCCTGCCATGCCGTTCTATGTTCCGGAAGACCCTCTGTATACGATCTTCGACAGTGCGGCCGATTCACTCCGCTTCACCACGACCCGCTGCCTGACGACGTACCGCGGCCACACGTGCGCGACCTCCACCTTCGTGAACATGACCGGCGAAATCATGCACTGGCACGACTTCGGCCCGCTGGAGGGGCCGGGCTGGGCCGCGAATGCCGTTGGCGGTGCGTGGGAGCTGATCCAGTGGGCCCGGTTTACCGGGCGACGCAACATGGAGCGGACTGCCCTCTCGGTGCTCGATCACGTGCTCGAGAACGGTTTTATCGACGAGGCGAGCGGCCTCATCAAGGGGTATCGCCACACCGGTCGCGACGAGATCGTCCTGAACTTCAAGCATAACGGCGACTGGTTCTGCCCTGGTTCGAACGCCCGGGTCGCGGTGCAGATGCTCCAGTGCGCCGACCTTGACCCGGTCCGCCGGCCGCGCCTCGAGCGTGCAGCCGTCGGCTACGCCCGCTGGCTGAAGGAGCATCTTCAGATGCTGCCGGGAGGCTGGTTCCCGCGGCGCTGCGACCCCGCCGGCCGGCACTACGATCGCGCGGCCGAGGGTGGGCAGGAGCCGCTGTTGGAGGTCAGTGCCGACGGCCTCTTCATTCTCCAGCTCTGGACGGAGCTGAGTGAACGTCGGCTGATGGACTGCCGCCGCGAACTCCGGAAGGGGCTCGATTGCTTCCGTGCGGCCGGCGGCTTCTACGGGAGCATCAACCACGACACCTACGATCGGCAGGAGAGTGTCGCCTACGCGGTTGCCTTTCGAACGCTCCGGGCGGCCGCACGCGTGCTGGACGATCCCGCACTGGCTGCCTGGGCACTCCAGCACGTCCTCCCGGGGCTCGAGCGGTTCAAAATGATGGAAGACCGGAATGGCGTGCGGACAACGGGCCTGCTCTATATGGAGGACACGTGGGACACCGCGTACCTCTGGGAAAATGCCCACGCTGCGCTCGCCTGGCTCGAAGCCTACACGGACACGCGCAGTGTGCGGTACCTCAATGACGCACTGACCGTGCTCCGCGCGATCGCCAGGCACCACCACGGCCCGCACGGCTTTCTCACCGAAGGTGTCGACTGGAACAACCACGTCAGCGCCCGGCACCACTTCGACGGCGCCGAGTTCGGCGATATCCAGTACACCGAGCCGTTCCTGAACAACCAGCACATCGTCGAGCCGACGCTCTACTTCCTGCAGCGCCACGCCGACATGTCGTGGAATGGGCCGGATCGCGTCTACCACGACCACGAAAACAACGTCGTGGCGATCCTCCCCTCCGAACTCCCGCCGGAGTGAGTGCCGCCGGTGGGTGACCGGTGGAAAACGACCTTCAGCGGCTCCGATTACGGCAGCGGATCATCGCACGTCCGGTCCGCCCGGACGTTCGACTGACCCAGGCAGCGCGCAAAGGCCGTGAAATCATTTTGATCGACGTCGTTGTCCGGCGTCGCCGGATCGAGGTCCGCGTTGCGACAGTTCTCGTTGATGATCGGATGCCCGGAGCCCGTGTAGCACAATTGCATGTGCGCGAAGTCCGTCTGATCGACATCCTCGTCCCCGTCGAAATCCGGACGCACCGTCTCGATCGTGAGCGTCACGGCAACCTTCCTGGACGGCGGATACGGTGGACGCGGCGTGCTGCCGTTGTCACTCACGACGAGATCGGCCTCGTAAGTGCCGGGGGGCAGCCCCGTGCAGTCGTACGAAACCGTGATCGTATCTGCCTCGCCTGTGGAATCACCGCTGGCGGGTTGCACGCTCAGCCATGGGCGTGGCGGCGGCTCTGCGTAAACGATCTCGAGCTTGTACGCAAGCGTGCCGATCCCGCCATTGGCGATCGTGAATGTCTGAGGTGCCGGGCAGTCACCGATATGCACCGTCGGCGTGAGCGAATTCGTGCTCAGCACGATAACCGGAGTCGGCTCCGTGATCTTGACCACGTTGCGGGTGATGCTCGCCTCGTTCAACTCCGGATCGTAAACGGTTACCTTGAGGGCGTACTGTCCGTCCGGATACGCCTGCGAATGCCAGGTCAGCTTGAACGGGTCCGTCGGATGTGGCAGCGTGTCCACCAGTTCCTCCGAGGTCCCCACTTCCACCAGCGAAATCTGGTCGAACCACGCATCGGCCCGCGTCGTGTCGTTACCGGCGCCACACTTGAGCACCACCGTCATCGTGTTGCCCGTTGCGGTGCGTAGACCCTTGCGGTTGTTGTAGTCCACCTGGCCGTCCGGCGGCGCGTTCTGCGTGTGCATCCACAACCATCCGAAGTCGGCCGGCAGCCCGTACGTGTAGTTGTCGTAGGCGTACATGTAGTTCGCCCGGACGACCGGCTCCCCGCCGTCGTCCGCCTGGGCCATGCTGAAGGGCCCGTCGATCAGCAGAACCTCGTACCAGTTCCACGTCCCGTAGCGCTTCCCTTTCCAGTAGCCGTCGACGCGGTAGGTCTTGCCCGGCGTGACCTGCACCTCCTGGTAGACGCCGAGACTGCTCTGTGCCGTCGTGCCGACATGCAGGCACTTCGTCCCCAGGCGCCCTTCCTCGGCGTTGTCGAAATCCCAGAATTCGCCCGAACCCCAGGTGGCCGCGTCCCATGTCCTCCAGCCGGTCGCGCCCTCTTCGAAGTCGCCGTTGACCAGAAGGTTCGGCCCGGCGGTCAGCTTCACCGAGAGTTCCGCCTTCGAGACGTCGCCGCTCAGGCCGGATCCCGTGACCTCGACATCGCCCCAGACCGTCGCGCCTTCGGCGATCGAGACCGAGCCGATGGTCGGCGGCGTCAGGTCCGCACAGGAGGTTCCGCCGTATTTGCCGCAATTGAAACTGAGATTGCGTACGTCGGCCACGTGGTCGCCGGCCACCGTGATGATCGAGGTGTCGAGCGTCCCCAGTTCCCGGTTCCACGCCCATCCGAGGCTGACCACTTTCGTGGGATCGCACGCCATGACCAGCGTTTCGATCGTATCGACGGCGACCGAGTCCCTGCCAGCGATGACCAGCCGCGCGAACGGGTTCGCCCGCGGCGGTGGGTTGTTGCCATCGCCAGTGGGGCCCTCGGTCACGCCGACCAGCCCGTCAATGACGGCGAAGTCGTTCGGGCGCACCAGGTTGAGGTCAACCAGCGTATAGCTGCAAATCAGGTTCTCGTCTGTTGTTTCCGGAGGAACGTTCGGGCCGCTCACGTCCCGGGGGAAGGGATCGTTCTGCCCTGCCATGTGAGCCAAGTCGCGTTTCATCTCGCGATCGTGCCCAAAGACTCCCGTCGCGTGGTAAATGTCGCTGGGCGCGCAGCCGACGCGGTTCTTCAGAGCACCGGTGATCCCGGCATTGCCATGGTTCTTCAGGCAGGGAACGTTGATCAGCACGTCGCACGTGCCGCCCTGCTCCGGCCGCAGGATGGCCTTCGGTACGAAGTACTTCGGGCGGATGACGCCGTTGGGCAGTTCGATTTCAACCGTATTCGGCGGGGCCGTCAGAATCGGCCGCGGGACCAGATCAGCGGTCCCGGCGTCGTTCAGGTCGATCAACTCCACTGAGGGGTCGTAGTCGAAGAGCTTGTCCTCGTTGCCGTCGTAGCCGCACTTCTTGTACGCGCTCCAGGTCACCAGCCTGTCGTTACGGTTTGCACTCCACTTCCATGAACTCGCCGTCCCCTCGGCGATCTTCACGGACGCCGCCCCCGCTTCCTTGGCCAGCTTGACGACCGCCGCTACCACCCGCGGGTCTGTCGTCACGCCGTTTTCGGGGTGCTCCGCCAGGGGGATGTCCATGACCAAATTGGGTTTGATCACCACCCGGCTGCCCGTCTGCACGATCCCCCCCAGCCCTCCGGCCTTGGCAACCGCCTGGCGGACCATCTGCTCGACCTCTGCGGCGTTCGGCGTGGGCATGGACGATCGGACGATCGCCACCGTCGTCGGCGGAGGCGTGTTGGCCGGCGGATTGATACCGGCCAATGCCTGGTTCGCCTGCCACTCCGAGTAGACGGCCTCGCCCGCCGAGATCAGCAGGACCAGAATGCCCGTCAGTGCGACACAGCCGGTCGCGAGCGCAACCGCGCGGTGCATCGTTTTGCGCCGCGCAGCATGGCGCCGGGCCAGTTCCGGCACGAACAGGACGGCCAGGAAGCCGAGGTTCGCCGCGGCCGCCTGCTGGCAGGGATACGCGAGACGTCGGGGCTGGGAACCGCTCCGCCAGATCAGCCACACCAGGGACGCCACCGCAATGGCGAACCGGTTGCGGAAGATGACGAAGCACAACCACTGGCCCGCCCAACGGGCCCTCTTCAGCAGGCCGCCGCCGGGGCGTGCCGGCGGGAAATCCAAGTGGCAGCGGTGTTTGTGCGAGCCATGCAGATGGTGATGCTCAGGTGCTTCTCGTCGCATGCGTTGCCTCGGGAGTGGAAACGGATTCAAAGGAGCAACTCTGGCGAGTTCAGCCGCGGGATCGGCGGAACCGCCTCCCTCCCATCTGCACCCAACTTACCACAATCCGAGCAGAAGGCCTAGTCGGTTTTTCGCCAAAAACACAGGGTTTGACGCCCTTGGCGCCCGGTGAATGTCCGGAACCCCTTTGGCGTCGGCCGGTTGCATCTCCGAGGCGGGAGGAGTTTTCTGGGTTGATTTTTTACTGGACAGGCTGACAACTTCCGGTTACGATCCACCTTAAGCTGGCGCCCATTCGCACGTCCGGCGCCAACCCTGCGGCGTCGCTGAGGGGAAGGAAGACAGTCCTCCTTCGCAGCCGCAACTCCTTGGCATCGCAAGATCGCTGGCCCGGCATGCGCCCGGGCTCGTCGCTTGGAGGTTACCGAGAGGCACTCTGTTTATCGAGAGGAGAATCGCATGCGAAGAATCACGGTGTGCGCGTTGGCCGTCCTGGCGGTCGTGTCGGCTGCAAGCGGGGCCAACCTGGTTGTGAACGGAGATTTCTCCAACGGTCTGAACGGCTGGACCCAGTGGGCCGCCCCGCGCGGGAGCTACACCATTGAGGTCGATCCCATGAATGAGCTGCACCTCAATGCAATCGGCACCAGCATGGGCGTCGCCCAGGAGATCGCCACCGTACCGGGCAAGGCCTACACGATCACCGCTGACTGGTCCGGCGCGGGCAACCTCCACTGGGTCGAACTGCTGCTGGTGAACGATGACGGTCGCCCGCTGTACGACCAGATGGACGCCCCGGCGAATGCCTCCATCATCAGCAAGATTGACGGCTGGGGCATGAACGGCGGCGTCGCGGGCGGTGGTCCGGGCCAGCTGGAGCCGGCAGCCGTGGCAAAGTTCTGGTATCCCTCGGGGCCGATGACCAACACCATCATCGCGACCGGTACGAAGATGATCGTCGGTCTCAAGGCGGGTGCCGCGGACAGCTCCCATGCCTGGTTTGACAATGTGGTCGTCACGCCCGAGCCGGCGACACTGGCACTGCTTGCCTTGCCGATGCTGCTGATTCGGCGTCGGCGCGCCTGAGCAGCGAAACGCACAGGATGGCGGCTGGTCTCCCCCCCGCTGCTGTCTCAACAGACACAACGG
Organism: uncultured Planctomycetales bacterium; assembly: GCA_964548565.1. Lineage (GTDB taxonomy): Bacteria > Planctomycetota > Phycisphaerae > UBA1845 > PWPN01 > CAYLLT01. The sequence continues at coordinate 10,808 of CAZJTF010000225.1, forward strand.
CCGCGATGATCCCCTGATCATGGCGGCCGTTTCTGTTGAAACCGGCTCCAGGACGTGGCCCAGGATTTCTGTACGCCAGCCGAGAGTCGCTGATGCCAGGTTTTGCTGAAACCCCCATCTCTCAGTTGTGATGGTCCACGTGGCCGGCCAATCCACCGGCCCGCCTTGCGATTCTGCAGGAAAACGCGCGGAACTGCGTAGCAGGACCCGCCGGGCGGCGTAGACGGATTGTCTATTGTCGGTGAAAACAGGAGATTGGCAGGGGGGAGCAGCAGCCTCTTACGGAGGGGTTTCCCGCATCTTTGCCAGTTCTATCAAGGTGCCTTCAACACCGTAGCGCTGCAGCCAAGTCGCGTATTTCATCGAGTCGTTCAGGCTGCTGTTGGCGAGATCCATGCCGGCGGCATGGCCGTCATAAAAGACCGCGTTCGTGTAGCGGTCAAGATGCATCCTGCGGGCGACCCGCCGCGGTCCGGTGTTCGAGTTGGAGGGGTTCCGCTGCGGCGTTTCTGCAAGATAGCTGCCGGCATACACGTCGTAGGCATCGATCCCGGCGGCCGTCTGGTTGGGATTCGCGGAGGTCGGGCAGCGCCCTTCTTCCCAGTTGAGCCGGACCGCCCGCAGGCTGTCGCCGTCGTTCGGGTTGGCGACGCCCTCCTTCTCGGCGTCGGCCAGGTAAACCACCCGGGCCGGGAACTTGTACTGGGTGATTTTCCCGTATTTCTGCTCCAACCACATGCCGGCGGAGGGATTCGGCCGGCCCAGCGAGTCCACCGGACCAACCCGGTTCAGCGCGTTCACCGAGTAGTCCAGGAACAGCCGCGGCATGGTACGGCTGCGCTCCGGG
>CAZJTF010000226.1:0-11612 GCA_964548565.1 uncultured Planctomycetales bacterium
TAAAAAATCACTTTAATTGGGGCCGGTGTTTTCCCGGACAGCATTGGTACGGAGCCCGGCCGCTACCTTCTGGCGGTTCACCTTCTTATGCAACCGCTGGGTTCATGGCGCCGTTGCTCGGTCGGTGACGACTTCCACCCGGATGCGGTTGATCTTGCGCTCCTCGGCCTCGAGGACGCGGAAGAGCAGGTTGTTATAGCGGAATTCCTCACCGGTGCGGGGGATCTTGCCCATTTCGCTGAACAGGAAGCCGCCCACCGTTTCGTAATCGCGGTCCTCGGGCAGTTCGACTTTCAGCTCGTCGTTGAGCTCGTCGATGTGCACGCGGGCGTCCACCTCGAGCGTTTGCGGGTCGATCCGCCGGATGGCCGCCGGTTCCGTGTGCTCATACTCGTCCGCGATGTCGCCGACGATCTGCTCAATGATGTCCTCGATCGTGACCAGGCCGGCTGTGCCGCCGTATTCGTCAAGCACGATCGCCAGGTGCACCTTCTTCTCGCGAAGTTCCTGAAGCAGGTCGGGTACGAGCTTCGTCTCCGGCACAAACGGCACTTTCCGCATCACCTCGAGCGGGTCGAACGGCTCCGTGTCGTCGATGTTGAGCAGGTCCTTCGCGTAGAGCACGCCCTTGATGTCGTCGATGTTCTCGCCGTAGATCGGGATCCGCGAGTGACCGGCCCGCGTGATCGTTTCCTTTGCCTCGATGATCGTCGCGGTGTCGGGCAGGGCGACGACCTCGGTGCGCGGCGTCATGATCTGGCCAACCTGCGTGTCGCGGAGCTCGATGACGGACTCGATCATCTCCGCATCTTCCTCGTGTACCGCCCCGGACTTTTCGCCTTCGCTGACGGCCCCGAGGATCTCCTGCTCGATCTGCTCGGCTTCCGCCTCCTCCTCATCGATCGGCGGCACGCCGGCCAGGCGCCGCACGAGGCCGTCAAAGAGCCGCAGGAAGACGACAATCGGATAGAGGGCGAGCCGCAGCCCCAGCATGGCCGGCAGCACCGCCGCCAGGAACGCCTCGCCCTGGTAGCGGGCCCACGCGTTGGGGATGGCAACGCCAGTGATGCCTACCAAAAAAATGCAGATCAGGAAGATGGCCGCGTAGTGGAAGGAGATATGCGCCGCCGGCCGCGCGCCGAGTGCGTGCCCGACCAGCAGCACGAGTCCAAGGATCCCGCTCAGTCGGCCCAGCGACGTCGTGAGCAGCAGCTCATCGCGATGGGCCATGAGCCGGTCGACCAGGCGCTCACGGCCTGCGGGTTCGAGGCGCTCGGCAAGCCGAACGCGCGACACGTGGCGGATCGCCACGTTCGCGGTCGAGAACACCGTGATCAGGCCGATCAGCACCAGCCCGAGCCAGAGCTCCGCACTCATCACGCCTCAGCCTCGCTGCCTCGCGCCCGGGGGCGCGTCCGCTGACACCTCCGCCAGCACTCGATTCTCCAGGATCCTCATCCGCCGGCGCATCCCCGGCGTGCGATCATCATAGCCGCACAGATGCAACACACCGTGCACAATGTACCGCAGCAGTTCCTCTTCCGGCGAGACGCCAAGCTCGGAGGCCACGCGGCACGCCGTCTCGGCGGACACGACGATCTCCCCGTCGAGGGCCTCGGCGCCCGCCTCCTCGCGCAAATCGAACGTCAGCACGTCCGTCGGATCGGGGTCGTTCATGAACTGCTGGTGCAGCCGCGACATCTCGCCGTCGCTGACGACGGCGATGCTCAGGCCGGCGATCGGGCGTCCCGCGGCCGCAGTTGCGACCGCACGGCGGATGGTTGCGTCGACCGGTCTGCGGACAGGAACGCTCCTTGCCACCCGCACAGACCCGGCGGCGACCTTCGCTCGTGAGACGCGTCGATTCATGCCTGCCGGGCGACCTCGGCTGGACGGCTGGCGGCCGGAACTGCCGCCTCCTCAGAACGCGGAGTCGGGGCCTCACTCGGGCTCGCGTCCCGCCCGATCGGTTTGGGATACTTGATCCGCCCGTGGTGGATGGCGACCAGACTCTTCACCAGGGACTGCTCGACGAGCTTGAGCTCGCGGAGCGTGATGTCGCACTCGTCGAACTGCCCGTCATTGAGGCGATCCATGACGACGGCGTGGACCGTGCTCTCGATGCGTCCCGGTGTGGGCTCGGTGAGCGCCCGCACCGCGCCTTCGCAGCCGTCGCAGATCATCAGGATGGCGGTTTCCTTCGACCGCGGTTTCGGTCCCGGGTAGCGGAACTCGCTCTCCGGGACTTCACGGTCGTGCCGACCCCGGTTCCGGGCGGCCGCCTCGCTCGCGGCGTGGTGGAAGTACCGGACGACGGTCGTGCCGTGGTGCTCGGCAATGAACTGGTGCAGGATCCGCGGCAGGCCGTAGGCCCGCGCCATCTCGACGCCATCCTTCACGTGACCGACGATGATCAGGAGGCTCATGGTCGGGCTGAGCCGGTCGTGCCGGTTCATCCGCGCTTCCTGGTTTTCAACGAAGTAGTCGGATTTCTGGATCTTCCCCACGTCGTGGTAGAGCGCACCAACCCGGGCAAGCAGGCCCCGCGCGCCGATGGATTCGGACGCCTCCTCGGCCATCTGTCCAAGGATGAGCGAGTGGCTGTAGGTGCCTGGCGCCTCCTGGGCCAACCGCCGAAGCAGCGGGCGGCTTGCATCGCACCATTCGAGCAGCGTCATGCTTGTCGCCACGCCGAAGATCCGCTCGAACTGCGGCAGGATTCCCTGTACGACGAACCCGGCCCCGACCGCCGCGAATGCCGCCGCCGCCGAGTGGACGACCACGTATTTGACCTCCTGGCCGGCGATAAGCCCGCAGGAGAACGAGGCCACGAACGCCCCGAAGGCCGCCATAAAGCCGGCGAACACGAGCCGGCTGCGGCTCCGGACCTCCTTCAGCGAGAAGATCATCATGCTGCTGGCGGCGATGAGCGTCAGGAAGAGGCCGAGGTCCGCCCGGGACGCGATCGTCGCCAGGACGGCGAGCGACCCGCACACGCCCAGCGCGAATCGCTGGTTGTACGCGATCGCCAGCAGGGCGGCCGCGATGCACGTGAAGCCCGCGGCAAACTCGATCGGCAGGTCCCACGGGTACTGCGCCCGCTCGTTGAGCCGGCTCAGCATCACGATGAAGAGGATCAGGCTCGCGAGGCCCAGGGAACGTGCGGTCTGATTGAGAACCCGCTCCTGGTAGTAAACGGCGTACGTCGCGAGGCCCAGCGAGACCAGGATAACGACGCCGATGATACCGATCTCGCGCAGGAGGTTCTTGCGCCGCAGTTCGGGGTCCGTCCGCTGCGCGCTGAGGAACGCCTCGTGCTCCTGGCGGAGCAGGAGCAAATCCTCCGCCGTCAGCACGCGCCCGGCCGGCACGACCAGGTGCCCGAGCTTGTAGGGTGTGCGCGCCGGCGGCACCGACCGCTCGGCCGCGTCCATCTCGCGGGCCGTGGCCTGCCGGTCGTAGTTCCAAAGGCCAGCGAGGCGACGTTCGGAAGCATCGGGAGAGCCGGCGAGCGCGGACATCAGCACCTGCCGCACCCAGTCCTGCAGCGGCTGTGGGATGGACGATGCGGTGACCTGCTGAATCGCCCGCTCCGTCATTCGCCGGTTCGATGCGTAAACCAGCTGATCCCCCGCGACCTTCTGCTCTGGCTGGCCGGGGCGGCGGAGAATGGCGAAGGCGTGCAGCGCTTCGCGACGCGGCTCGGACGGCGGCTCGACAATGTACTCGTCGTCGAGGCGGTCCATCAGGCCGACGATGACCTTGCGATACGCCTCCTGGCCGGCGGCGTCCGTGGCATATTTGAACAGTGCGTCGAGGGCCGAGTCCGTCATGTGCCAGTGCCGGGCCTCGGCCTGCTGCCGAAACCGTTGGCGGTCAGTGTCCGGCGTCTGGGCAAGGTCCAGAGCGGACTCAAGATCGCGGCGGACGGTCGTGAAGACCTTGTCGTTCAGTGAATAGACGCTGGGGGCGAGTTCTCTCGCTTTCTGGCGTTCGCTTTCAGTCCGGGCCTGGTCGACCACCTCGAACTGCACGCGGGCACGGACGTCCTGGTCGAGGCGCTGACCGAGGCGCCAGGGCATGGAGTCGTCGCCGGACATCAGCAGAAATGATGCGGTGACGCAGAACGCGACCCAGGTGAGCAGCGCACCGAGGCTCACCCGCCGAAGCACACGCTCCGTGATCGCCTCGCGGTGTTCGCTCCGCTGGCGTTTGGCCTCGAGGCGGCGCAACTCGGATTTGGCAGGTACGGGCTTCAAGCGAGTCAGTTCCCTCGGCCTGCTCTGCCAGCCCGACAACCGGGCTGCCAGGGCAGGGCACGGGCAGTATCATCGACCAGCCGAGAGCCCGGCCTCACCAGACGCGGCATGGGTCTCATAAATCACCCTTTCTTGCCGTTGCCATACGCGGTGACGATCTCCTGCACCAGCTGGTGGCGGACGATATCCTGCTGCTTGAGCCGGATGATGGAGATCCCGTCGATCCCGCTCAGCCGCTGCAGGGCGTCCGTCATCCCGCTCTTTTCGGAGCGGTCCAGGTCCACCTGGCTGTCATCTCCCGTCACGATCATCTTGCTGTGGTGCCCCAGACGGGTGAGGAACATCATCATCTGGGAAACCGTCGTGTTCTGCGCCTCGTCAAGGATGACCACGCAGTTGTTCAGCGTGCGCCCGCGCATGAACGCCAGCGGAGCGACCTCCACCACATCGTTCGTGATAAAGCGCTTGATCTGATCGTAACTCATCATGTCGTGCATTGCATCAAACAGCGGACGCAGGTACGGGTTGACCTTTGCCTGCATGTCGCCGGGCAGGAAGCCGAGCTTCTCGCCCGCTTCGACGGCGGGACGCACGAGCACGATGCGGTTGATGATCCCCGATTTCAGCATCGCCACGGCCATGGCGACCGCCAGGTAGGTCTTGCCGCTCCCGGCCGGCCCGACACAGAACACCAGGTCATTGGTGCGGATGGCTTCGACGTAGGCGTTCTGACCGTCTGTCCGTGGGCGGATCACCGTGTGGCGGGTATAGACGTCGATGACGTCCGGCGAGGCCTGCGGCAGTTCATTGATCTGCCGCGCATAGCCGATTACCTGGGCGACCTGCTCGTCTCCCAGTTCGTCACGCTCGCGCAGGACTCTCTGCAACTCCTCGAGGACGGTGGCGGCCCGACCGACAGCCTTCGCGTCGCCGGAGAGGCGGACCGTCGTGTCACGGGCACTGATCTGCACCCCAAGCGAATCACGGATCTGCCGAAGATGCCGATCGCCCGAACCGAACAGCGCGCCGCGTTTCCCCGAGTTCTCCAGCGTAATCGTCAGTTCCAACTCTGCTCTGATCTCCACAGCCGCCCCGCATGCGTGTCGCAACTCACGACGGACACGCGGGATGGCATCACACTCATCTTATCCAATCGGTGCCCAGGATGTCAGCAGCCACCAGGCGAGGGGGGCGGTGAACAGGGGAGAGTCGAGGATATCCAGCAGACCGCCGAAGGCCGGGACCACCGCACCGGAATCCTTAATCCCGGTGTCCCGTTTCATCGCCGATTCCACCAGGTCACCCACGTGCCCGGCCACCGCCATAACAACGCCAAACAGCAGACCTTGTGTCAATGTCAGCGGGGCGGGGGAGCCCAGTAACGGGGCGTTCCACGCCGCCATGCCCGCCAGCCCGACGAGGGCCGCTGCCGCGATGGCGCCCGCGGCCCCTTCCACGGTCTTGCCCGGACTCAGCCACGGAGCTAACTTCCGGCGGCCAAAGGACCTGCCGACGAAAAACGCTCCAATGTCGCCGGATTTCACGGTCAGAAGGTAGTACACGATGATAGCGGCGCCCGCCGGACCGGGCCACAGGCATCGGATCCGCACGGCAAACGACGCTAACACCCCGATATACATGAAGATAAATACGGTCACCGCGGTGTGGGTGAGGGCCTTCTCTGTTGTCCGGCGCCCCAGAACGACGACAGCTGCGCCCAGCAGCCCGCCGGCGAGCCAGACCGTGGCAAGCGGGGCCGCCCGGGCAGGACCCGGGGCGGCCAACTGCAGCGAGGTCAGCTGCTCCTGCATTTCGATCCAGGGAAGCAGGACGAGGCCGGCGCTGACGAAAGCCGCCCAGTGGACGGACGGCTGGAGCCCGCCCGCCCGGCAGAGCCGCCCCATCTCATAGGTTGCCGGGATGATGAGAAGGAGGACCAGCAGGGTGATGGGCAGGCCGCACCACAGCAGCATGGCCGGCCCGGCCGCCTCCCGCTGCTCGATTCCCCGGGCCGAAATCCAGGCGTCGCCCGCCACGATTCCGGCCAGCGCGGCGATCATGGACGATCCGAAGAGCAGTCGCTGCCAGAGCATGCGCGCATGCTACGGGCAACGCCGAAGATCGTCCACGGTGACCGCGGCCATTTCCGAAGGCGGGTGCGTCGGGTTACTTCGGCAGGTTGCCGTGCTGGCGGGACCACTCGATGGAGAGCGGGATTCCCGCCGTGAGCGGGGTTTCGGGCTGATAACCGAGCAGATGCCGGGCCTTGGAGATATCCGCCACGTACCGCATCACCTCCCCGGGCCGGGCGGGGGCGTAGGTGACCTTCGGCTTCTTGCCGAGGGCCAGCGAGATGATGTTCACCGCATCCACCAAGGTGCTGCCCTGGCCGTAGGCGAGGTTAATCGTCTGATTGGCGACCTTTCCCGAGACGAGCGCGTCGATCCCGCGGCAGATGCCGTTGATGCAGTCGTCGACGTAGGTGAAGTCGAACACCTTCTCACGCCCGTACACCGTGACCGGCTCGTCCCGCGCGATCTTGCGGATGAAGAGCGGCAGGACGCGCTCCAGCCGCTCGAGGTCATTGTCGTACCGGCCGTAGACATTGCTGAAGCGGAAGACGAGGTACGGCAGGCCGTAGCACTCGGCATAGGAGTAGATGAAGGCCTCGCCCGCGATTTTGCTGGCCGAATAGGGGCTTTCCGCCACGACGAAATCCGCCTCGGCCTCCTCCGTGACGTGTCGGTGGATATCTCCGTAAACCTCCCGAGAGCTCCCGAAAATAAGCGGGATTTTATGCCGGCGGGCGTACTCGAGCACGGAAAAGCACATCGTGACGTTTTCAAGGGCGCGATCTGGGTACTCGACCAGCTCGAAGACCTTCGCGTGGGCCGCCAGGTGCACGACCAGGTCGAACGGGCCGGGCGGCATCTCCTCGACCCGGGTCCCGAGGAGGTTGATCCGCTTTGTCTCGATGCGTTCCGTCCAGGTGTTGGGCCGACAGTCAATGCCGACCACGCGGTCCCCGCGTTCCATCAGCCGCAGGGCGAGATTGGTGCCGATCTGGCCGCTCGAGCCGGTAATCAGAACGTTCATGACTGCTCCTGGCGGCCGGGCGGAGGCGTCCGTGCTGACCGGGGGAAGCGTGACACCTGTGCAAATGCTCTGGCCACCTCCGGCGTCGCAAGGCAACCGTCGCGGGAGTATACCGCGTCCCGCCAGCCCGGCAATGCTTCAGCGGGAGCCGGCCCGCTGCCGAGACGGGGACCCGGTCGGGCCTGTTCCACAGCGTCTGGGGGCGTTTGACGCCCGGTCTGACGCCACTTTACGATTGCTCAGCCCTGCGGGGCTGGCGAGGAGGCCCGGGTGACTGTGACGGGATGGCGGCGGGCGAAGCTGGGGATCGCGGTCGTCAATGCGGTGATCATCATGGCGGTGGAAGTCGGCTGTTCGTCGGATTTTGCCGAGCGTTCGTTCCGTGCGGAACTGCACGACTCGGTTCGCCTCGCTCCGGGTGCGGTCGCCACCGAAGTCTCAACGCGGGAGTGGCTGAATCGCACGCACCGCGAGCTCGCCGGACTCCTGCCCACATCGCGCCACGCGCCGCTGCTGACCGAGGACCTCGTCTGCCCGGGCCGCACCGCCGCAGATGTCTTCTGTCATTTCGGGATGCGCCGGGGCGATCTGCAGACGCTGTTGCGGAATTACCGCGGGCTCCGGCATTCTGCGCAGGCAGCCAGTCGCGATTACCACATCGAGTGTTCCGCGCCGCCGTGGCCCGGTTTTGAGGACGTCTGGATCCCCATCCGGCTGCCGATTGACGACGAGCTGCAGCTCTCCGGCCGGCTTGGATACGCACGGGACGCGGCCGGGGACATCATCGATGCGGATTGTATCGTCGTGCTGCCGGGCCTGTTCGGCGATCACGGCGTGAAACGCAGCGCGGACATTTGCATGCCCCTGCGGGAGGCCGGTTTCCATATCCTGCACCTCGAACTTCGCGGCCATGGCCAGACGGAGCGCCGCTACCCGCACATGTACCACAGCTTCGGCGTGCTCGAGACCGACGACCTGATGCAGGTTGCTGACTGGCTGCAGGCGCTTCCGCACGTGCGGCGGACGGGCATTGTCTCGTACTGCTGGACGGCCAACATCGGGCTGCTCGCCGCCTGGTATGACGGACGCAGCGCCGACGATCCCTCCGTGCCGGCGCCGATCGCGCGATACCTCATGTGCCCGGCAGCCCCGACTCGTCGCCGGTTCTCCGCGGGAGTCGTTGCTTTCTCCCCCGTGGTGCGGTGGGAGGATCTGATGGACCAGCTCGATCGCGATCGCTCGCGGTGGAAGCACCCGATCTACGCCGCCATCCAGGACACGATCCGCGACCGCATGCGGCGCAAGGGCTACCCGCTCAGCGGCAGCCTCCGAAAGCTGGTGCAATACGAATACGAAGGTTATGGACGTCCCATGCCGAAGGGGGCCGTGGAGGGCTATCCCTTTTTGCGCCTCGTGCCGTACAACGGAGAGCCGGCCGGGGACAAGCTCGAGCGTGCCCGTACACCCGTTCTGATTGTCCACGGTGCGGACGACCCCCTCGTGCCGGCGCAGGACATCGCGGACCTTGTCGCCCCCGTGCGCAACCCGCTGGTTGCGGCTCTCATCCTGCCCAGCGGCGGGCACGTCGGCTTTGCCGGCTACGCGCCGCGGTACTACCTGAGCCTGATCACCAACTTTTTCGACCCGGTGACCGGGCCGGCGGGAGAGGGGTCGTCACTCGTACCGTGATCGCAAGCTCCGTGTTTTCAACTGTTTGTCACCCGGCCCCGCCGCCCGACGGACGATTCGCTGGTCACCTCTCCGACGCTCCGGCTCTTGGGGGGAGCTCGATTCTCACTTTCACGCCGCCGCGTGCCTGCAGTTCGCTGCCACATTTGCCGCTTTTGCCGCCTTCTGTTACAATTTGCCGTTCTGTACCGGTTTGGCCGGACACGCTGGCGGTGCGCCCGACGTCGACGCCCCCGGCGCCCGGTTGCCGGTCCGTGGAATGTGTCTCAGGAGCCCCTGGAATGGTACGTATTCGGTTGAAGAGGACAGGCCGGCGGCATCGCCCGTCATACCGCGTGACGGCGGTGGACCGGCGGGCCACCCGCGACGGCCGCGTGATCGAAGAGCTTGGCTTCTACGATCCCGCCAACAAGAACGAAGCCCTGCGGTCAGGCCTCAACAAGGAACGGATCGAGTACTGGCTTGGCAAGGGAGCTCAGCCCAGCGACACCGTCCGCCAGCTCTTCAAGCAGCTGGGGATCGGAGCGCCCGTCGGCGCGGCGAAGTAAGGATGAAATCGTGCGGATCGATGTCCTGTCCCTGTTCCCCGAGGTCCTGGAGCCGTTTTTTGCCTCCAGCATCATCGGGCGCGCGCAGGAAACGGGCCTCGTCCGGATTGTCTGCACGAATCCGCGGAGTTTCGCGACGGACCGGCACAAGACCGTCGATGACCGACCCTTCGGCGGCGGGCCTGGCATGGTCCTCATGTGCGGACCCTTGTTCGACGCCGTCGAGAGCCTCGAACGCGAGGACTCCGCACCCGCGACGCGAATTCTCCTCACGCCGCAGGGCGTGCCGCTGACGCAGCGCCTTGTCGAGCAACTCGCGGCCCGCCCGCGGTTGCTCGTGATGTGCGGCCACTACGAGGGTTTCGACGAGCGGATCCGCGAAGGGTTGGCGCCACTGGAGATCTCCATCGGCGACTACGTCCTGTCGGGGGGCGAGCCGGCCGCGATGGTGCTGGTGGATGCGGTGGTGCGGCTCCTGCCCGGGGCACTGGGCCACGAGGACTCGGCGCGGCAGGAGTCGTTTTCGGAGGGGCTGCTGGACTATCCGCAGTACACCCGTCCGAGGGAATTCAGAGGAATGGCGGTCCCGCCCGTCCTGCTCTCCGGTGATCACGCCCGGATCGAGGAATGGCGCCGGCAGGAAGCAGCGCGGCGCACGGCCGAGCGGCGACCGGACCTGATTGCAGAGGAAAAGACCGTTTCGCCACAGTACGTGGACGAAGGAGCGACATCATGAACCACCCGGTTATCGAAATCGTCGAGAAGGCCGCCCGTAAGGCGACGCTGTCGGAGTTCTCGATCGGTGATACCGTCACCGTGAACGTGCGCATCGTCGAAGGCGACAAGGAGAGGATCCAGGCCTACACCGGCGTGGTCATCGCTCGTCGCGGCAAGGGGATGGGCGAATCGTTCACCGTCCGGCGCATCGTCAACAACGAGGGCGTCGAGCGCATCTTCCCCCTGCACTCGCCGAAAGTCGCCGGCGTCGAGGTCGTCCGCTCCGGCCACGTCCGCCGGGCGAAGCTGTACTACCTCCGCGATCGCGTCGGCAAGTCGCGTCGTCTCCGCGACAAGAAGCGCATCGTCGGCGGGAAGGCGCAGTCGGAGGCCCAGACGCCGGTCGGCGCGGGCGCCGAAGCCTGATCTGCCGCGTCGATCCCCCGCATGCGGAGCCGCGGGTGAGGGGGTCTCCGAATGGATGATCGTGCGGGCCTCGGTATTGCCGGGGAAAAGCATGCCGTCCGCTTCCTCCGCCGGATGGGTTACCGTCTCGTCACGCGCAACTATCGCTGCGCCGTCGGCGAGATCGACATCGTCGCCCTCGACGGTCCGGTGATCGTGTTTGTCGAGGTCAAAACCCGCTCGAGCCGACAGCACGCTGATCCAGAGGACGCGGTGAACGCTGTCAAGCAGGCGCGGCTCTCCCGGGCGGCCCGTTTCTTCCTGCGGCAGACCCGCTGTGAGGGGCGCGCGGCCCGCTTCGACGTCCTGGCGATCACCTGCGAGGCCGGGGACTGCATGAACGTCGAGCATTTTCCACACGCCTTCACCGCCCGCTGACGGCCTCGTTTATGGAAGTTTTCGACACACACTGCCACCTGACCTCCGGCGATCTGGCGGCCCGCGCGGATACCGTCATCGCGGATGCCAGGGCCGCCGGCGTGACGCGGATAATCACCATCGCCTGCACGGCCGCCGAATTGCCGAGCGCCACGGCGCTGGCGCGCCGGCATGAGCGGGTGTACGTGGCAGCCGGCGTTCATCCGCACGAGGCCGCACGGGCCAGGCCGGAAGACTTCGTGCAACTCGAGACGGCATGGCGGGGGGGCGGCGTGGTCGCCGTCGGCGAGACCGGCCTGGATTACCACTACGATTTCAGCCCGCGCGACGTTCAGCAGAGCGTCTTTCGGCGACAACTGGACCTGGCGCAGGCCTGCGGTCTGCCCGTGATCATCCATGCCCGGGAGGCACATGCGGACGTCGTGCGTCTGCTCCTGGCTCACGGCTGGGAGGGCGGGCG
>CAZJTF010000227.1:0-2757 GCA_964548565.1 uncultured Planctomycetales bacterium
GAGTGCATGATGAGGCGAGTTGCGTGTATCGGCATCGGGATCGGGCTGTGCGTGGCGGCTTCGGCCACCGGCAAGGCGGTGACGAAGGATCTCACGCCCGAGGACGTGGAGCACTGGTCGTGGCACCTGGTGCCGCTCCCCAGGCAATTCGCGATGACGCAGTCGGTGGTACTCGCACCGGACGAGGCGGCGATCGACGTCCGGGCGGATGCCCCGGCGCTCGTCAAGCAGGCGGCGAAGGAGCTGCGCGAGGCGATCGGCGGCGCGGAACCTGCCGGGGCCGCGGCATTCACGATCCGGCTGCGGAATGCCGACGGGCAGGACGCCGAGACCGGCCGATACGCGGCGGAGATCGCACAGCTTCCCAACGCTGACCAGGCGTACCGGATCGTGCCGAACACGGCGGGTGACGGGCTGCTGCTGGTCGGCGGCGGTGAGCGTGGCACCTATTACGCGACCAAGACCCTTCAGCAATTCATCAACGCGAAGCGGACGGGAGGAGAGCCTGCCCCAGACAAGAACACGCCGGTGCCACACAGGGCGGCGAAGGTGCGCATTCCGTTGGTGACAATCACGGACTGGCCGGACCTGCAGGACCGCGGGCTCTGGGGCGGCGACAGCTACAACCACCTGCGTTGGATGTCCGACCGGAAGATGAACTACGACGAGCAGATCGCGACGAACGGCATAGACAAGCAGGGAAAGCCGTACATCGGACTGGCGTCCGGCAAGCAGCGGATGATCGACGAGGGGCCGACGTACGGGATCAACCCGGTGCCGGTCGTCCTGCACCTCGAACAGCTTTCGAACTACGGCATCTTCGACGCGTACCCCGAACTGCGGGGCAAGAACGGGCGGGCCGGTTCGATCTGCTACTCCAACCCGCGGTTCAGCGAGATCCTGGCGCAGTGGCTGCTCCTCTGGCGGCAGAAGCCGGGCGTCAAGGAAGTGGACGTGTGGATGGCGGAGAACCTGCAGGGCGAGAAGGGCTGCCAGTGTGAAGGATGTGCAAAGGAGGACCGCAGCGTCCTCGAGGCGCGGGCGATCGTAACGGGCTGGAGGAAGGCGCGCGAAAAGGACCCGGCACTCGAGATTCGCGTGCTGACGAGCGAAGAGACGGAAAAGGCGAACCCGCAGGTTTTCGCCGAGTTGCCGCCGAACATGAAGATCTGGTACTACCACAGCCTGTTCACATACAACACGAGCGAAAAGCCGATGCTGCGGCCGTACCTGTCGGAATTCATCTCGCAGGGACGCTGGATCGGCGTGTGCCCGAACCTCTCCGCGCACGTGGGGACGTGGCAGCCGTTCACCGGGCCGCAGTTCATCCACTACCGGATGAACGAGTTCGTGGCCAAGAAACTCGGCGGGCTGATTGGTTACGCGGTGCCGTGCCTCCCGCACGTGGAGTTCAACACCGAGGCGGCCGCCGAGTGGGCATGGAATGCGAAGGGGCGGACGCCGCGGCAATTCGCGTTTTCGTTCGCGGTCCGGCGCGGCATGAAGGACCCCGAGCAGTTCGCCGACTGGTGCGACCTGCACGGCCCTGTCGCGTGGGACGTGTACGGCAGCGACTGGCCGAGCGGTGAGAAGCGCGGCGTTCCCGGACCGGTGGCGGAACTGCTCAAGAAGGGGAAGCTTCCAGCGTTCGGCGAGGTGCTGTGGGATGTGTACGGCATGCCATGGGGCGAGATCAAGTCGGCCGAGCAACTCGCGAAGAACGTGGCGGCCGAGGATCGCGCGCTGGAGCTGGCCCGCGCGATGGCGGATCCGGCGCTCCTGCAGGAGACGCTGGTGATCCACGGATACATTCACGCGCTCCAGGCGCTGGCGGAGCTCAAGGGGCTGGTCACGCCGGACGGCGTTGCGGACAAGGACAAGCCCGCCGCCAGAAAATCGTTCGCGACGTACATCCAGGGGATGCGGCAGGCGCAGGCGGCGATCCCGGAGTGGGAGCGGATCGTGGCGAAAGGTTTGAATTACGGGCCGTACACGCCGGAGACGGCCAGGCACGTCGGCGAGCGAGCGGAGCAGATGGAGGCGCTCGCACGGGAGCTTGGGTGCGCACCGTAGCCTCCCCGCATGTCCGCAGTGGCAGACGGCCGCCACGGGGGGCGGCCGCTACGAAGAGTCGGTGTTGTGGGAAGCCGTTCCCGCGCCACGCAAGGAGATTCACATGTCCACGCTGAATCGTCGTGACTTCATGGCCGGTACACTGGGCGGCATCGCTGTCCTGGCTGGATCGCAGCGGTTGGCGCGCGGCGCCGAGGGAACAGGCACTCCGCGGCCGTGCCCTCCGAGCGCCTGGCGCAAGCGCGGCATCATTCTGGAGGGCGGGGAGCCCGGGGAACGGGGGCACGTTCAGAACTTCACCAGCCCCGCGGAACCGCTCGACGGCGATCGCTGGCGGATCTGGTACTCGGCGCGAAACCGGGGCAGCTTCAACGTCGGATACGCCGACGGTGTGCCAGGGGAACCGCTCCATCGCGTGCTGGCGCAGTGCTCGCCGGGCGAGCCGGGGGATGCACCGCTCGCCATCGGGAACCTGCCGGAGGCATGGAAACCCACGCAGGTCGTTCACATCCCGCTCAAGAACGGCAAGCACCGGATCTACTTCTGGGCCCACGGCGGCGGCGTGCTGCGGTACCTGGCGGCCGACAGCGACGATGGGCGGAAGTACCGCGTGGTCAACCAGAACCGGCCGGTGTTGTACCACCCGAACGATCGGGCGGCGCGGGGCGTGCCGAGCCCGGACGG
>CAZJTF010000227.1:2857-5534 GCA_964548565.1 uncultured Planctomycetales bacterium
CGCAAGCGGGTGATCCAGCGGGACGAGAAGGATCCGGTCGATCAGCAGTTCTATTTTCTGTCGGTAACATACACGTCAAAGGGACGCGTAGGCATGCTGGGGCATTACCCGTGCCGCGCGCAGACAATGGACATCGAATGGTGCTTCTCCAAGGACGGCATCACGTGGGATCGTCCGCTCCGCACAGGCTGGATCCCGCGGGGCGACAAGACGGAGGTGGACTCGTACGGGATCTACGCGCCGGGTTCCCTCGTCGAGCGCGGCGGCAAGTGGCATCTCTTCTACACAGGCGTCAACAGCGCGCACAACGGGAAGGAATCATACGGACCATCGCGCAGCGCGGTGCTGTACGCGACGACAGACTCCATCTGGGCGTGAGGAGGCTCGGGCGATGATGCTGAACTGCGCGGCCGGCGTACTGGTGGCCATGTGCGGAGCGGCAACGGCGACTCGGCCGGCCTCCGCGCCGGCCGCCACGCAGCCCGTGCGGACGTTCACCTACAAGACGACGCCACAGGCGAAGCTCGCGCTGTACGTGCACCTGCCGCCCGGCTGGAAGGAGACGGACAGGCGAGCAGGCGTCGTGTTTTTCTTCGGTGGTGGCTGGCTGCACGGTTCGGCGGAGCAGTTCATCCGACAGGCTGATGACTTGGCGCGTCGGGGGATGGTCGCGGCGCGGGCCGACTACCGCGTGTTCGAGCGGCATGGCGTCACGCCGGACCAGTGCGTGGAAGACGCGTTCAGCGCGGTGCGCTGGATGCGGGCGCACGCGCGGGAACTCGGCGTCGACCCGCAGCGGATCGTCGCGAGCGGCGGATCCGCGGGCGCCCACATGGCGGCCTGCACGGCGCTGTGCGCGGAACCGCAGGCCGAGGGAGAAGATCGTTCCATCTCGCCGCGCCCGAATGCGCTTGTGCTGTTCAATCCCGTGCTAGATTTGAGCAGCGACCGGGCCGTGCGCCGACTGAAAGGCGACCCGGAACTGGCGCGCAGCATCTCGCCCTACCACCACCTCCGCAGGAACGCGCCGCCGACGCTGATTCTGTTCGGATCCAAGGACCGGCTGGCAGTCCAGGCGCCGCCATACATCGCGAAGGCAAAGGAACTCGGCAATCGCGTCGACCTGTACACGGCGGAGGGCGAAGGGCACGGATTCTTCAACGCATCCCCGTGGTTCGAGCGGACAGTGCAACGGATGGACGACTTCTTCGTCGAGATCGGTTACCTTTCGCCGCAGACGACCTCGCCCGCTCGCTGACGGGCAGCGTGTCGCGCATTCTTCACCAGAGAGGTTCACCCGGGAGTACGGAGCGATGATGAAACGCCCCACCGCATGCATTCTGGCGGTTTTGTGCCTGACGCTGACCGCGAGCGCCCAGCGGCGCGAGATCGCCCTGCCCGATGTGCCGGGCTACCACACGCTCAAGTGCGATTTCCATATCCACACGGACTTCTCGGACGGGTCGGTGTGGCCGACAGTGCGCGTCGAAGAGGCCTGGAGTGAGGGGCTCGACGTAATCGCGATCACCGATCACATCGAGTATCGCCCCAAGCGGGAGGACATCACGACGACGGACCTCAATCGCCCGTCCGAACTGGCAGCGGAAATCTCGCGGCAGCGCAACATGCTGCTGGTGCGCGGCGCCGAGATCACGCGCGACACGCCGCCGGGGCATTTCAACGCGATCTTCCTGCAGGACGTCAACCCTCTGAACACGAAGGAGTTTTTCGACGTGTTCGAGCGGGCGGCGGAGCAGAAAGCGTTCGTCTTCTGGAACCATCCCTGCTGGCAGGGGCGGGAGCGCGGGTTGTGGGGCCCGGCCCAGACGACGCTTTTCGAGAAGAAGCAGATGCACGGGATCGAGATCTGCAACGACACGCTGTACGACCCGGATGCGCACCGCGAAGCACTCGAGCGGCGGCTCACGCTCCTGGGGAACTCCGACATCCACGGGCTCTCGCCCGATGCGACACGGACATTCGACAACCATCGCACGCTCACGCTCGTGTTCGCGCGGGAGAGGACGCTCGCCGGGGTGCGCGAGGCACTGGGTGCCGGGCGGACGGCGGTGTGGTACGCAAATCAACTGATCGGGCGGCCAGAGCAGCTCGCACCGCTGTACGAAGCGTGCGTGCGGGTCGGACGTGTCCATCACCGCGCGAAGGATGCCGCCTGGGTGCACATCGCGAACGCGAGCGAACTCAAGCTGGAACTCAAGCGCGACGGAGTCGCCGGCCCGGACCGGATCACGATCGATCCGCGCAGCACGACGCTGGTGCGTTTCCCGGCAGCGGCGATCGAGATGAAGGAGGGCCTCCCCTACCGTGCCGTCAATTTTGTCGTCGCGCCGGGAGAATCGCTGCCCGTGCGGCTGCGGATCGAGGCTCCGGAATCGCGGCCGTCACCGTAAAGCGAGCGGCGCACTCGGGCGATCGGCCTTGCGGTGCAGCGGAGAGGCTTGTCGCGTCGGGCGCCGCAACGACGGCGCGCGGGGGCTGCAGATCCGAGACGGGCCAGCGAGCCATCCGCAGAAGCCCCTGCGGCCAGAAGCCGATGATCAGCACGAGGGCGGCGCAGGCACCGATTGAAATCCGCGCGCCGAGGCTCCGCGGGATCATGACCGTTCCGGCGTCTTCCTCGCTCACGTAGCAGGCACCGATGATCCGCAGGTAATAG
>CAZJTF010000227.1:5634-8222 GCA_964548565.1 uncultured Planctomycetales bacterium
GCGGGCCGGCCGCGGGACTCGATGACGCTGAGCACCGCGAACGCGCCGAGATTCATCACGCCGTAGGCCACGATGTAGAAGAGCGCCGCGGAGACGCCGTCTGAAAGCGGCACTGCCCCGGCGACGGGCCCCACGAGGATGCCGATCAGCATGTAGCCCGAATGCGCGATGCTCGAATATGCCAGCATGCGCTTGACGTTGTGCTGCATGAGGCCGATCACGTTGCCGACCGTCATCGTCAAGGCGGACACGACCCACAGAAAAATGAATCCGGACGTCGGAAGCTGCCACCCACTGGCCGCCCCACCCGTCGGCTGGATCAGCAGGAGCAGCTTGATGAGCGCGACGAACCCGGCGAGTTTCGGGAAGAAGCCGAGGAGCCCGGTCACCGGGGAGGCGGCCCCCTGGTAGACGTCGGGTGCGTACACGTGGAACGGAACGGCGGCGATCTTGTACGCCACGCCGGCGAACGCGAGCAGGAGGCCGACGGTCGCCAGGGCACCCGGCGGGCTGAGTGCCATCTGGCTCATCACGGTTGTGCCGGACGCTCCGTACAGGAAGCTGAAACCGTAGACGAGGAGCGCGGCGGACATCGCACCAAGGAAGAAGTACTTGACTCCCGCCTCCTGCGCGCGGATGTCGCTCCGACTGATCGAGACGAGCACATACGTGGGGATACTCACGAGTTCGATCGCGAGGAACAGCACGACGAGGTCGTCGGCCAGGCTGGTGAGCAGAATGCCGGCGAGGCTGAAGAGGATCATCCCGAAGATTTCGCCGCGTTCGCCCTGCGCGGGAAGGTGCAGGTGCAGCAGGAGCACGAGCAGGCCGATCCCCAGGCCGATGAGGCGGACGTACCAGGCGAGATTCGAGAATCGCAGGCCTGCCAGAGGCTCCGCGGGCGTGAGGGGCACGTTGTACCAGGCCGTAACCAGTGCGACGAAGACGGTCAGCACCGCGACCGGCGACGCCAGTCCGCGAAGAGCATCATGTCGCGTCACCCCGATGAGCAGAACGGCGGCGGCGCCGATCAGCAGGATCACCTCGGGCAGCATCAGCGAGAGGATGTCGTTCATCGCGCGGCCTCCTGCTTCGCTGCCGGTCGGTCAGACGCGGGAGGCGTGGCGAACGGACCCGGGAGGTCACGGGCGAGCCCGGCGAGGCTGAGCATTTCGGTTTCGCCCGGGTCGAACACGCGCGCGAGCACCTGTCGCTCGGCGGCCGGCTGAATCGAGCGGATCAACAGGTTTGGATAGACGCCGAGCACCAGGCAGGCGACGGCGATCGGCGCCAGGATGCCGATTTCGCGAGGCGTCAGATCCGGCTTCAGGCCACCCGAAAGATCCGGCGTGTGCGGAGGCTCCTTCACGGGCCCGAAGAGGAGTCGCCGGCACATGTAGAGCATGTAAACCGCGCTGAGGATGATCCCGAGGGCGGCGAAGACCCCGTACGCCACACCCAGGGGGCCGACTGGCCCGTTCGCGGACGAACGGGAGGTGAACGTGCCGAGCAGAACGAGGAATTCACTCACGAAGCCGTTCATGCCGGGCAACCCGATGCTGCTGAGCGTGAACACGATCAGGAAGAAGGCGAGCCAGGGCATCGGACGGGCGAGGCCGCCCAGGCGGTCGAAATCACGCGTGTGATAACGCTCGTAGACCATGCCGATCACGAGGAACAGCGCGCCGGTCGAAAGGCCGTGGTTGACCATGTAGAGCAGCGAGCCGGTCAGGCCGGCGGTCTTGAGGCTGAACATGCCGAGGATGCAGAAGCCCAGGTGCGAGACGGAAGAATACGCCACCAGCTTCTTGACATCTTGCTGCACCCACGCGACCAGGGCGGCGTAGATGATGCCGATGATCGCCAGGATGGCCATGGCGGGCGCAAACTGCACCGTCGCATGGGGCAGCATCGGCAGGCTGAAGCGCAGAAAGCCGTAGGTTCCGAGCTTGAGCAGCACGCCGGCGAGGAGCACGCTCCCCGCGGTCGGCGCCTCGGTATGGGCCAGCGGAAGCCACGTGTGGAACGGGAAGAGCGGCACCTTGATGGCGAAGCCGGCCGCAAAAGCCAGGAACAGCCACCACTGCACCGCCGGGTCCAGTTGGAGCTGGTAGAGCTTCTCGAGGTCGAACGTGAAGATGTTCACGCCGCCGCGCGAGGGCGGCAGCGCGTAGGCCTGGTACGCCAGATAGAGCACGCCGGCAAACGTCAGCATGCTGCCGGCGAAGGTATACAGGAAGAACGTGCCCGCGGCCCGGCGGCGTTCCGGCCCGCCCCAGATGGCGATCAGGAAGAAGAGCGGAATGAGCGTGAACTCGAAGAAAATGTAGAACAGCAGGAGGTCCCGGGCGCAGAACACGCCGATCATGCCCGCCTCGAGGAGGAGCATGAGAACGTAATACTCTTTCACCCGCTCACGGATGGCACTGAAGCTCGCCCAGATGCTGAGCGGCATGATGAACGCGGTGAGTGCCACGAGCCAGATGCTGAGACCGTCGACACCGACGCTGTATCGCAGGTCGATGTAGCCGGTGCGGCGCGACGCACCGCCCTCGACGTCATCACTGACCCACGTGAAGCTCTGCGTG
>CAZJTF010000227.1:8322-11535 GCA_964548565.1 uncultured Planctomycetales bacterium
GCAGTGCCAGCAGCGAGAACGCCATGGCGGTCCGCCCGGTGCGACGGGCGGCGTCCGAGTTGCCGGATGGGTGCGGCGCGGTGCCGATCACCACCGCCCCCACGATGGGGACCAGGATGAGCAGCGTCAGGATCCACTCGGAAAGCTGTACCATCCTCTACCTCGAGAGCCAGACAATGACGATCACCACGAACAGGCCGGCCGTCATGGTGACGCCGTAACTCTGCATCGCGCCGTTCTGCAGGCCGCGGAGCACGAAGCCGACCGTCCGCGGGACGGCCGTGACCAGCCAGACGATCCCGTCAATCACGAACCGGTCGAAACCGAAGAACGAGAGGCCCGACATCCGCAGTGGGCGGACGATCGCGGCGTCGTTCACCTCATCGACGTAGTACTTGTTGTGGAGCAGCGTAAAGACCGTCGGCCAGCCGGCGCGGATGCGTTCGGCGAGGTCGCGGCGCTGCACGTAGAGCCACCAGGCGGCCACGGTACCGAGGATCGCCAGCAGTGCGGACACGTACATCAGCAGGTGCCCGCCGCCAGCCTCGTGGCCTTCGCCGGCATGAGCGGCCGCGATGTTGTGCGGGTTCATCGGCGCAGTGTGGAACGGTTCAACCGCGGGGGCCAGAAAGGCGTGGAACGGCCCGTGCGGTTCGATGAGCCCGGCAAATCCGCCGGGCTTCACGTGAACGCCGAGATAACCGGTTGCGATGGCTCCGATCGCCAGCACAATCAGCGGCAGCAGCATCCACGGGCCGGATTCATGCGGGTGCACCCCCTCGGGTACACGCTCCTGGCCGTAGAACGCCAGGAACACCATGCGGAACGTGTAAAACGCGGTGAGTACGGCCGTCAGCATTGCCATGACGCCGAGGATCGGGCTGGCGGTGAAGGCGGCGTGGATGATCTCGTCTTTACTGAAGAACCCCGAGAGAAACGGGAAGCCGGCG
Source organism: uncultured Planctomycetales bacterium (assembly GCA_964548565.1). GTDB lineage: Bacteria > Planctomycetota > Phycisphaerae > UBA1845 > PWPN01 > CAYLLT01. The sequence continues at coordinate 9,273 of CAZJTF010000227.1, forward strand.
AGAGCGAGCGAGCCGATCACAACGGTCGCGAAAGTCCAGGGCAGGACACGGCGGAGACCGCCGAACTGACGCACATCGATGAAGCCGCCCATCGCGTGCATCACGCTGCCCGCCCCGAGGAAGAGCAGGGCCTTGAAGAAGGCATGCGTGAACAGGTGGAACATCGCGGAATCGGCCGCAAAGGCGCCGACGCCGAGGAACATGTACCCGAGCTGACTGATTGTCGAGTACGCGAGGATGCGCTTCATGTCGTACTGGGCGACGGCGATCGTGGCGGCGAAGAGGGCCGTAGTCGCCCCGATCGCGGCCACCACCGCAAGGGCGAGCGGGGCAGCCGTAAAAATCGCGCCGCAGCGAACGACCATGTACACGCCGGCCGTGACCATTGTCGCCGCGTGAATCAGAGCGGAGACGGGGCTCGGGCCCTCCATGGCGTCGGGCAGCCAGACGTAGAGCGGAAGCTGCGCGCTCTTGCCGACAGCGCCGCAGAACAGCAGCAGCGCGATCGTGTTGCACTGCGCGGTGCTGAGATGGCGGACGCTTTCGAAGACGACGGCGTAGTCGAGGGGGCTGCGGTCGCCGGCGTAGGGAGAAATCCACAGATAGATGAAGAGGATGCCGAGACCGAAGCCGAAGTCGCCGATTCGGTTGACGAGGAACGCTTTCTGGGCGGCCGCGGCGGCCGCGGGGCGCTGATAGTAGAACCCGATCAGCAGGTAGCTGCAGAGTCCGACGAGTTCCCAGCCCAGGTAGAGCAGCAGGAAATTCCCCGCAAGGACGAGTGTCACCATGCTGAAGACGAAGAGTGCCAGGAACGCGAAAAACCGCTCGTAGCCGCGCTCGGGGTGGCCGTGTTCCCGCATGTAGTCGCGCGAGTAGATGATCACAAGGAGCGCGACAAAGCAGACCATCGTCAGCATGACGGCGGTGAGCGGGTCGATGCGAAAGTTGATGTCGAACGAAACACCGGGACTGGCAAGGATCCAGGAGTAGACGCGGTACGTGGCGTTGTAGACCTGGTCAGTGGATGTGGCGCCGGTCCTGTGGTGGTGCCCGGCCTCGACGGCGGATGGCATGGTGGCCACGACACCGAAGAGAATGAGGCTGCCGAGCAGCGCACCGGCCACGCCAAGGATGACGATCCAGTGGCTCGCCGACTTCAAAACGCGCGTACCGAGCAGGCCGACGACCGCCGCCGCCAGAAGCGGCAACAGCGGAATCAGCGGCGCCACGCTGAGCATCCCGGCATGTCCAATGTCAACCGTCACACGTCACTCCACTGGAACCAACAGGTATTCTGTTGTCGCTGCTCTTTTTGGTTGTGCACGCACAAACTACGGACCTGCGTGCCACCCGGACGTCTTGTTTCGCACACGCAGATACGGACCTGCCCGTGCCACCACGGCCGCCACGGGCGACGGCCGCTGCGAAAACGCCCCTATCCGTGCAGGGCGCGCCAGGCCTCGGCGTCGAGTGTGCCCTTGCGTCGATAGAGCAGCACAACGAGGCCAAGGGCAAGACTTGCCTCGACGGCAGCGATGACGATCAGGAACATCGCGAACGACTGGCCGGTCAGCTGCCCGTGCTGGAGCCCAAGCCCGACGAGGTTGAGAATCACGCCCTGGAACATCACCTCGGTCGAGAGAAACATCATGATCAGGTTGCGGCGCGAGAGAAAGCCGGCGATGCCGATGGCAAAGAGCATCGCGCCCACCAGGATGTATGCCTGCGTCACACCGCTCATGTTCGTACGCCTCGCACGCTGCCCGCCGTTTCCACTGTTCCGGCAGGCAGATGTTTCGGAGTCGCCCGCTCCCTGACAGTCGCAGTACCGAATCAAGTGCGAGCAGGGATTCTCGCACCGGCCTCGCCGGCGATCCTCAGAACGGAGGGGCGTGGCGCGCGATCTGTCGCGCGCCCTCGTCCTCGCGTTGTTGTGTCCGCTCGAGCGGTGTCATCGCCTCGGGTTCGATACGTTTCTGGGCAATGGCGATCGCACCGACGACCGCCACGAGCAGCAGGACGCCAGCCACTTCGACCGCTACAACGTAGGTCGTCATGAGCTGCTCGCCGACGGCACGCACGTTCCCTTTGTCGTCGTTTTTCACTGGTGTCGCCGCCGTCTGCGTCGTGGCGACACCGGCCGTGAGCACGGTTTTCGCCGCACCGGCGGTCTGCGGCGTCGGCGAGCCAGTCGCCATCGCCTGCGTGGCGGCGGCGATCAGGGCAAAGCCCATCGCAACAGCCGCGAAGGGCTCGCGGG
>CAZJTF010000228.1:0-11524 GCA_964548565.1 uncultured Planctomycetales bacterium
AACGCGGCGCAACTCCGCAGCGATTCTGCGGATCAATCCCTGGTCCGGCATCCGCCCCGACAGCGCGCCACCCGCCGCCAGTTGAACGCCGAGGGTCGAGGACGGCAGGCGCAGCCCGGGTGTGACCGCGCCGGCGATCGTCTGATACAGGAAATCTCGCTGCATCGGCGTTCCGGATGCAATGCGCTCCAGTGGCTGGAGGTCCCCGGCAAAGAGGTTGACGGGCTCGGGCGTCTGGTTGGTCGAGACCGGTTCCTGCGGGTTGGAAGCGGGTGAGCGCCCCCGGAGACGCAGCTGGCATTCGGTGAGCGCGATGGCCACCGCCGCCTGCAGATCACCGGCGCGCGTGCGCTGCACCCATCCCCGTGCCTGGTCGACCGCGTTCAGCGCGTCCGAAGCCTTGCCGCTGTCTCTGAGCGTGCGGATCTGTTCGAGTACGCCCAGCAACGCGACACTCTGAAGCCGTTGGCGGTCCGCCGGCACGCTCACGTCCTTGAGGGCCGCCACGACTTCGCGGGCAAACCGGTCCGCCTCGTCGAAACGCCCGCAGTTGCGTGCCGCCACCGCGGCGATCGCCAGTGCATTGCACCGGAATACCTCGCGCCCGGCGATCGGCTGCGTCCAGCCGTACCGCTCCGTTACGTCCGCGAGGAGCGACTCCCACCCGCTGCGGCGATCATCCGCCGGCGCGTCGCTGACGAGCAGCCCGTACATCCGGCTCCATGCGTCGAGCAGCCGCGCGGCCTCATCCATCGACTGCAGCGGCCAGGTGAGCCCGGTCGTCGTCATCCGCTCGATCGTGGCCTCGTCGAGGGACTCGAGGATCTCCCAGGCGGCACGGGATTCGCGCTGATAGGCATCCAGCGCCTGGTGTGTCGCATCCGTCAGCTGACGAACACGTGTACGATCGCTTCCGGGCAGCTCGTACAGCAGGATGGCGTCGAAGCTCGCGGGATGTTGACGTTCCAACCGGTCACGCGCCGCCTCGAGCAGCCAGTGCAGGCGCCCCGGGTGGCGCGGCTCGTTCTGAAGCAGGTTCTCGAGGATGTCGTGAGCGCGACGGAGCAGATCGGCGCGAACCGGATCCGCCGCCGGGCGAGTCGTGGCCGCCTCCAGCAGCGCCTCACGCTCGCGCAGTCGAGAATCGACCGCATCCGCGGGCGTTTCCGCAAGGTACTGCCCAAGCCACGAGGTGAGCCCGCGCTGACGGAGCCCCTCCCGAAAAACAGCGTCGTCCGGCGGGCCAAAGGCCGGCATCGAAGCAGGCACGCTGGCCGCCGCGGCGCAGGCGGGTACGACCAGTGCGAGCAGGAGAAATCGTGCCGACAAGTGAACCTGCATCATGGCGGCCCGGCGAAAAAGATCTTGCGGTACCCCGCGGCCAGCGCGGCGTTGTAGGCATTCACGACGTGATTCCACATCACGGAATCGCCGGCCGCCAGGTAGACGGGCGTGTCCTCGTCAAAACCCGGGCTGCCCTGGCGGATCCGCGTGAGCTCCGCCGCCAGTTCCGTGACAGCCACCGGTGACTCGCTGAGCGGTGCGATCGTGGCCTGGCACGACTCCGGACGCTGGGCATCGGCCGCCAGTTGCACGCGCAGAGGCGTCCGTGGGATCTCCAGCGTTGTAGACGGTGCCGTCCCCTCGCGCGCAGGCAGCGGCGCGGGAAGCATGCCTTCCACCGGCCCGAACCGGCTGATGATCATGAAGAAGAACAGCAGGTTGAAGACGGTGTCGATCATCGGCGTGAGATTCAGTGACAGGACGGCTCCCGCGCGGCTCCGTGCCCGCACGTTTCCCCGGACGCTCGCCCCACGTCGGCGCAGACGGGCCGAAAGCCCCGCTCCGGGGCCGCGCAATCGCCGGCGAATGATGCGTCCCTCGCTCATCCCTTCGAATCCAGCTCCGCCACCACCTGGAGGTTCCCCAGGTTCGCGCCCGCGATCATTTCCATCACTTTCCGCACTTCTCCGTACGGAATCCGCCGATCCGCCCGCAGAATCACCTGCACCTGCGGATTGATGCTCCCCAGCCGGCTCAATCGCTCGCCGAGTTCCTCGATGCCGGGTACTTCGGCCGCCCCGTAGGTGAATTTCGGCGCCGATCCTTCCGCCGTATACAGAACATTGACGATCACCTTCTCTTCGATCTGCTTGTCGATCGCCTGGCTCTGCTCCGGGTCGGGGACCTTCATGTCCGGGCGCTCGTTTGTCGCGAAGTGGCTGGCGAGCATGAAATACGTGAGCAGCAGGAACGTGACGTCGATCAGCGGCGTCATGTTGAACTGGAATGGTGATCGGCCCGCGCTTGAACCGTGCATCACGTCACCCGACTTCGTTCATTCGTACGAACGCACCGCGTCCAGCGCCGCCTGCCGCGCATTCGGATCGTCCTCCGACGCCTTGGACGGCATCAGCGCGACCATCCCGTCGCACAGCTTGATCGACTCCGCCGCGTACGCCTCGATGCGGTTCCGGAGCAGCGCGTAGGCACTGAGGCCCGGGATCGCGATGAACAGCCCCCAGAACGTGTTGACCAGCGCGATCGAGATGTCGCCGACCAGCCGCGTGGCGTCGACATTCGTGCCCGCGGCGTAGATCCGGCTGAACGCCTGGATCATGCCGACCACGGTGCCGAGGAGCCCGATCATCGGCGCGATGTTGCCGATGACGTTGAGGTACTCGATCCGGCGCAGTAACCGGCCCGCCTGGGCGTCCACCGCCTCGTCGATCGCCGCCAGCGCCGGCTCACGCCCGGCCGGAAGACTTGAGCACGCCGCGTGCGTCGCCCGCCCGAGCATCGTGTGGTCGTCGCGCGTGATCTCGAGGGCGGCTGCCATCTGCCCCTGCCGTGCGGTCGAGAGCAGTGCCCGTGCCAGCTTGGGTGGCACCTGGGTACCCCGCCGGATCGCGATCAGGTAGTGAATCGTCAGCGCCAGCGTCACGACCGACAGCGGGAGCAGTACGAACCATGTGATCGGTCCGCCGTCGATGACGAAGTGCCGCAGCACCGACGTCTCCACCCCTGCCACGCCCAGGCACGCGTATGTCGCCATCATCATGATCGATCCTTTTTGATCGCGTCCTCTGTTGCCGCGTCGCCGGCAGCGGGCGCCGAGGTCGTCACCGTCGACAGTTCCTTCCGGGCCTGCTCCGCCCATGCGGTCTGCGGATAGCGCCCGATCAGCTCCATCCAGAGCCCCGTCGCCTGCGCCTTCTCCTCGAGCCGGCGGCAGACCCCGCCCGCCAGGAACAGCGACTCCGCTGCCCGTGGATACCCCGGGTAGTGGATGACCACCCGCATGAACGCCAGCCCCGCCCGCCGCAGCTCCGTTCGGGCCGCCTCGTCGGTTAACCCAAGCCCCCTGCCCAGGTGGGCACGTCCCCGCCAGTAGTAAAGATCCGCCTGGAGTGCGCCGCCCGCTTCTTTCCGTACAGCCTCGAGTGCCGCCAGCGCATCATCGTACTTCTTCGCCTGCACGAGTGCCTGCACCCGCTGCAGCTCGGGAACGGAAGTCTGTTCATCGGCCTCCGCTGTCGTCGTCGTCCTGACCTGGCCGCCGGCAGCCGGCCATGTGTCCAGCCATTTCGAGAGGGCGGTGCCGATCGCGTCCGCATTGTGCCGCCGGATCGCCGCTTCCAGCGCAATGCGCGCCGTCGCCAGGAACGACGAGCCCGCGGCCGGAACCCGCTGGGGCTGCAGCCCGAGGTGCGCCGTCCCCCCGGGTCCGTCGATCACCTGCAGGTAGATCTCCACCGCGCGGTCGAATCGTCCCTCACGATCACACGCCCGGATCAGCCGGGCCCGCGTCAGCAGTTCGCGATCCAGTTGGGCCGAGACGCCCGCGCGCGCGGCCGCCGCCTGCTGCTTCGGGTCCTGCAACTCCTTCAGGACGTTCTCGTATACGTTGATCGCCTGCCGCGTATGCCCGTCACGAACCTGTTTCTCGGCCAGGTTGAACAGCTGCCAGCCGGTGATCTGCAGGTACTCCACCTGCTCAAGCGGTCGCGTGTACTCACGGTCGGCCAGACGGTACACGAGCTGGCCGTCCCGGAGTTGCTCGACCTTCGCATCGACAACGGGCGGCCGACCCGCGGCACCGATCACGTCCGCCCACACGTCAGCACCGCCGGACAACGCCAGCACACACGCAGAAAAGATGGCAGCGACAGGACGCGTCATTTCGGCTGTACCGCCCGGAAGTTGCCGCCGTGTTCGCGCGCGATACGTTCGAGCAGGATGCGCGACTTGGGCGACGGATCGAACCCGATGACCGTAATCTTCACCCGCTGACCGGGATTCAGGTCGCGGAGCGTTTTCTCCAGTTCCTGTTCCGTCTTGCCGTAGTCACCGTCCGTGAGGAAGTAGATCAGTTCCGGCTTGACGGCGAACGCCCGGCGCATCGCCTCCGCCGGATCGGCCGCACCGACCCCGGCCGTCATCTGCAGGAATCCGTCCGCCATCTTCTTGTACTGCGCGATCGCCGGAACGAGCCGCCGTGGCGGAAACTCCTCGATCTGCGAAGCCTTCGCGAGCACGATGTGGAAGCGCTGCGTCGGGAGCAGGTTACGGATCGACTCGCGCATCTCCTTGGCGATGTCGTTCATGTAAATCATCAGCGAAGCGGAGAGGTCCACCACGTAAACCACCTTGTAGGCGGTCCCCACCTGACCGAAGAAAGTGCTGGCCGGAGCCGTGAGCCCCGAGCCTCCGCCGCCTCCCCCCACGCCGGCCGCGCCGACGGCAGAGCCCAGCACGGAGCCGGTCGCGATCGCCCCGCTCGTGATCCCCGTCGCCGCCGAGCGCTGCGAGAGCTCGGCGAGACCCGGATTCCCCTCTCCGCCCGATGCGATCGAGATCACGGGCAGCGGCTCGTTCTCCCCCGCACTGAGCCCGGCGACCGGCGGCGTTTCTGGCTGCTCAGGCTGACGCGCCGTCGGCGGCAACGGAGACCCGGCGGCTCCCGGGGCGATCGGGCCGGGCGCCAGACGCGCCTCGGGAATGATCAGCACGCGCGGTTCGCTCGCCTCGCGTATCACGACGCTGTAGAACCCGAGGAACAGGAGTCCGTGCAGAAGAAAAGAGATGCTCCAGGCGAAGAGGCTTGAGCTTCCCAGCCGGGTCATCCATGAACCGGCGGGCTGATACTCCCCCAACGTGCTGACCTCTCCTGGCGACATCATGCTCGCGAAGGCCCCGACGCCCCTGCGGGGGTTTTGCCACGCGCCGAGTGTATGGACGCTCTCCCGGCTCGTCAAATGGTGCCCGCGCCGGCTCAATGTGGTAGTGTACTGCGGATGCGCGACTGCCGCGCGGCTTGCGAGGTCACGATGCGACAAGTGGTCAAGCTGAACTGGATCTTGCCGTTCCTGCCGGCGCTTTTCGCCGGGTTTGCCTTCGCGTCCGAATCGCCCGCGACGACCCGGGCGAGCGTGTCCGTCCAGGATGCGCTCGCGGATTCACCCCACCTTCCGGAGCGGGCAGCCCGCCAGAAAGTCCTCGTCGACAAAGCACTCGCCGCCGCCACCCGCTCCATCGACCGGGCGGCCGCACAGCTCTCGCTGGCCAATCACCTGATCGCCCTGCCGCCGTCGGGGGCCGCCACGCGGTGGATCCTCGACGTCGCTGCGCCTGAGGACCGGCAACTCCTCACGAAACAGGCCGAATCCGCCCGGCAGGCGCTTCAACGCGCGTCGGACGCGCTGAAGGAGGCCGACGAAGCCGACAAGGAGCGTCGCCAGGAGCTGCGCGTCGCCGCGGATGTCCTCGCAGGCTTCACATCCATCTTCGAACTCCCCTCCAGGAGCGGCGAAGGCGAGGAGTTTCGAAAAGCGTGCAGCGAGGCGGCGCTCGAACTGGCGTCCGCACGCGAGTCGGACGATCCCGCCATCGCCGCCGCCGCCCTGCTGTGGCAATCGTTTGCGTGGGAACTCGCCGGTCGCCGGGACCGCGCACTGGCGACGCTCCCGGATGCCATGGCCCGTCCGCGCGAAGGCTCGTACGACTTCCTTGCACGCCTGCTGCGATGCCGCCTCGTTGCGGCAAATGGAGAGCACGCGGCTGCCATCGGTCTCCTGATTCGCGTGCGCGCCTTGTGCGAAAAGTGGTTTGCGTCCGAAGGCGCCGAATCCATCAGCGCCCGCCAGCGCCTCACCGTGCTCGAGCAGCTGCGGGTCACGTCCGCGTGGCTCGACAAGCTGCGCGGCAGCCGTCCGGGCGTCGTGGAGCCGCTGGAGAAAATGCGCGACGAACTGGCCGGCAGGCTGGGCGAGCAGAACCCGCGACCTGTCTACCTGTTGCCCATGGCAGTCCCCCAGATTGTGGAGGCACCGGATATTGAGACCGAGCCGGCCGCCACGTCCCCATCCGCCGACAAGAACGAAACCAGTACCAGCGGCGCCAACACCCCATAATCACGCCGCGGCGGCATTATCAGACATCCCTGCTGCCGCATTCCTCCAGCTTATTCCTGAGACCGTCAGCCGAGTTAATTTGCGGAGACGGTTTGCCGATGCTCTACGGCCAACGCAATAGGCTCGCGGCTCAGAGGTCGAGTCGCGAACAGAATACTCGAGTGAGGATCATCTCATGTCCCGGACACCCGCACGGGCACGCGGCTTCAGTCTTGTTGAGCTGGTTATTGTCATTGTGATCATCGGCATCATTGCCGCCATCGCCATCCCGCGCGTCAGCCGGGGCGCACGCGGCGCCGGTGAGTCCTCCCTGTCAAGCAATCTGTCTGTCCTCCGGAACGCCATCGAACTCTACGCCAGCGAGCACAACGGCGACTATCCGGGCGCCAAAGCCGACGGCGAGGGCAACGCGGCGGACAGCGCCGAGGCCATGGCCAACCAGCTCACGAAGTACTCCAAGGTCACGGGCGAGACGAGCGACACCCGAGACCCGGCAAACGGCTTCGTCTACGGCCCTTATCTGCGCAAGGGCATTCCGCCACTCCCGGTTGGCACCAATCGGGGCAAAACCACTGTGCTGATGGATACCGTCAACACGCCGCCGGCCGTGAGCGTCAACACCGGCCAGGGCTGGGTCTACAACCCTCGGACGGGCGACTTGATCGCCAACGCCGACAACATGAATGACGCGGGCGAGAAGGCCTACAACGACTATTGATCATCCGATCTGGTGATTGAAGCAAGCGGCCGCGCGGCATCAGCCCGCGGCCGCTTCCCTGCGCACCATCAGGACGGGCCGGCCGCCTTCTGCAGGAGTTCCGGAAGCCGCGCGGTGAACGCGGAGCGCGGCAGCACGAGATCAGCACCCACCTCGCGGGCCTGCTGGGCAAGTTCAGTCTGGACGTGTGAAAGATACGCGACGACCGGCGGCGTGTCGGCCAGCGCTTTGACAGCGCGAATCGCTTCGACCGGGTCCGTCCCCGTGGCGTTCAGGTCCACGATGACCAGCCCGGCTCCGGACGCCGCCGCAATGAGCCCCTCAACCGTCCGCGTGACGGACAGCGGTACGCCGAGAGCATCCGCCGTCCCCTTCACGCGTGTCACGAAAAACAGGTCCGTGATCAGTGCGGCTGCCGACACCAAGCCCCCCGGCTCGTTGATCAGTCCTGGACAGAACGCGCCGCCTCGATATTCGCCTGGACGGCCCGCCGAGCCGTCTCCGCAACGGCAGAACCATTCCCGTTACCGGATGATCCGTTGCTGTGATGGCCGTTGCCGTTCCGCGGTGCCACCGGTCGGGTCCTTGTCCGCGACGGGGCCTTCCGCAACAACGCGCTCTCGACGAAATTCCCCAGGTTGCGGAGCCGCTCATACCGCCGTTTCAGGAGCGTCTCGATACGGACGCGCTTCAGATCCCGCAGCGTCTCACCCACGTACCGCTCGAAGGTAGCCATCATCGCCGCCGGCTCACGATGCCCGCCGCCCAGCGGTTCCGGGAGAATCTGGTCAATCAGTGACAGCCGCTTGAGATCCCGTGACGTGAGCTTCAGCGCTTTCGCGGCGTGGGACGCCTGCTGGGCCGTCTTCCAGAGGATCGCAGCGCACCCCTCCGGCGTGATCACCGAATAGTACGCGTGCTCGAACATGGCCAGGCGGTCGCCGACACCAATCCCCAGGGCGCCGCCGCTCCCGCCTTCGCCGATCACGACGCTCACGACCGGCACCCGCAGCCGCGACATTTCCATCAGGTTCACGGCGATCGCCTGGGCAATACCGCGTTCCTCCGCCTTGTCGCCGGGATAGGCGCCCTGCGTGTCGATGACCGTCACAATCGGCAGACGGAACTTCTCCGCCAGCTTCATCTTGAGCAGGGCCTTGCGATAGCCTTCCGGGTGGGGGCAACCGAAATGCCGTTCGATCTTTTCCTTGGTATCCCGGCCCTTGTCGTGGCCGACCAGGAGCACCTTCTGCCCGCCAATCCGACCGAAACCGGTGACGATCGCCTTGTCGTTCCCAAAGGCCCGGTCGCCAGCGAGCTCACAGAAATCCTTCACGCACGCGTCGAGGTAGTCTCGCAGGACCGGTCGTTTGGGGTGTCGGGCGACCAGAACGGTCTCCCAGGGGGTCAGATTGGCGTAAGTCCGGCGGGTCATGCTCTCGAGCGTGGCCCGAAGCTCGCGGATATCGCCGCTCAGATCGCGGTGGGTATCCGCCTGGACCGCCTCGAGCTCCGCAATCTCCCGCTCAATCCGAACGAGAGGTCGCTCGAATTCCAGGACGGCGCCCATTCCGTTTGCGGCCGTACCCGGAGCCCTTACCTGAGGTTGTATCGCCATATCCTTTCGACTCAATTCTTTATGCAAGAGAAGTCAGGCTGACCTTCATCGCACCGGCACGCCGCGCCCGGCACCGGCGCATGCATCTGCACCAAGCATAGTAGGGTACCAAACCCCGCGTTTCAGGCAAGGGAGGGCCTTCCGATTTGACGGAGGAGACCGGCTGCCGCTACAGTACTGCCTTCCATTTGCCGCGAGCAGAACGTGCCTAAGCCCTTGTTTATTAAACGTTTAGATCGAATCGCCATCGCAGGCGTGGGCCTCCTGGGCGGCTCGGTGGGGCTCGCGTTACGGGCCGCGGGGTACCAGGGCTCCCTCGTGGGCATCGGGCGTCGAGCCTCTTCGCTGCAGCGGGCCCTGGCCGCGGGGGCCGTCGACATCACCACGATGGACCCGGCCGAAGGCGTCGATGGCGCCGGCGCCGTGATCATCTGCACCCCCCTCAAGAGCTACGAGCGGCTCCTCCGCCAGATGGCCCCCGCCCTCGGCAAGGGAGCCATCGTGACCGACGTCGGCAGCGCGAAGGTCGAGGCGGTTCGCCTCGGCGAGCGGATCCTGCCCGATCGCGTCCGGTTCGTGGGCTCTCATCCGATGGCGGGCTCCGAGCAGACCGGCGTCGAGTACGCCCGCGCGGACCTGTTCCAACGGGCCCTGTGCCTGGTCACACCGACCCCCCGCACGCCACCGCCCGCGGTGACATGGGCGAGGCAATTCTGGACCCTGCTCGGCGGCCGCCCACTGGTGCTCGACCCCGCCCGGCACGACGAGTTGCTCGCGGACGCAAGCCACCTCCCGCACGCGGTCGCGACGGCCGTCGTCAACGTGGCCGCCCGCTCAGGCGGGATCCGCCTGGCCGGCCCCGGCTTTGCCGACGCAACCCGGATCGCCAGCGGCGACGCCGAAATGTGGGCCGACATCCTTCTGACAAACCGGCGATCGATGCTTCGATCGCTTGATACCCTGGTCAAGGAACTGTCCCTGCTGCGACGTCACCTCGACAAGGGCGACACGGCGAAACTGCAGGACTGGCTCGCCGCCGCCAAGCTGGCGCGCGACGCGTGGATATCTGAACGCTACCGCAAGAAGGTTCTCCCTCCATGACCGAGAAGACAACCGTTCCGCTCTGGCGGATCGAAGTGGCGCCCCTCCGCCGGGACCTCGACTCGCACGGCGCCGCCGTTCTCAAGGATGTCCACGACCTCGGTCTTCCGGGTGTCGAGCGGGTTGCCTCCTCGCGACTCTACCTGCTCGAAGCAGCGATCAGCGACACCGACGTCCAGCGGATCGCGCGGGAGCTGCTCGCCGACCCGGTCACCGAAGCGTTCACGATCCGTTCGGGCGGCGACGATACCACCCTGCCCGGGAGCGGCTTTGGCGCCGCCATTGAAGTCCACCTCAAGGGCGGCGTCATGGATCCCGTGGCGGGCTCCACGCTCGCGGCCATCGCGGACATGGGCTTCGACAGCTCCGGGATGCGGCTCTCGACCGTGCGCCTCTACCGTCTGGCCGGCGTCGGCTCGCAGGACGACCTCGAATTCATCGCCCGGCGATCGCTCTCGAACGACTGCATCGAAGATGTCTACCTCACCGGCTTCGGGCGACACCAGACACGTCCGGACCACCTCCCGGTCGCCCCCCGCCGCGAATTCCAGTTGCGGCGGGTCCCCCTGCGCGAACTGGACGATGCCGCCCTGACGAAGCTCTCGCGCGAGGCCCATCTCTTCCTCTCGCTGGAGGAGATGAAGACCATCCAGGCGCACTACCGCAGCGAAGGCCGGGACCCCACCGACCTCGAACTCGAGACCTTTGCCCAGACCTGGAGCGAACACTGCGTCCACAAGACGCTCAAGAGCGCCGTCCGCTACCGGGGCGCCCCCCTGCCCGCCAGTTCGAAGGTGACGCAGCGCAAAACGGATGCCGGAACCGTCGAACTCGAATACGGGAACCTGCTCCGCGACACCATCGCCCGCGCGACGCACGAACTCATCGACAGCGGCAAGATCGACTGGTGCCTCTCGGTGTTCGAGGACAACGCCGGCGTCATCACATTCGATGACACGTACGGCATCGCTTTCAAGGCGGAGACGCATAACCACCCGTCCGCGATCGAGCCCTACGGCGGAGCCGCCACCGGAATCGGCGGCTGCATCCGCGACGTGATGGGCTGCGGCCTGGGCGCCAAGCCGATCGCCAACACCGACGTGTTCTGCGTCGGATTGCCTGATTTTCCAATGGATTTGCTGCCGCGGGGTGTTCTGCACCCCCGGCGCATCCTCAAGGGCATCGTGGCCGGCGTGCGCGACTACGGCAACCGCATGGGCATTCCCACCGTCAACGGCGCGGTGGTCTTCGACGACCGCTACCTCGGCAATCCGCTCGTCTTCTGTGGCTGCATCGGGCTCATCCCGCGCGACCGGATCCGCAAGGACCCGCAACCGGGCGATCTCGTCGTTCTGATCGGCGGACGCACCGGGCGCGACGGTATCCACGGGGCGACATTCTCGTCGGCGGAACTCACCGACACGCACGCGGACGAGTTCTCGCACGCCGTCCAGATCGGCAACGCCATCACCGAAAAGCAGGTCCTCGACGCGATGATGCGGGCCCGCTATTATGGTGGGCGATGCCTCTATACGGCAACTACGGACTGCGGCGCGGGCGGCTTGAGCAGCGCGGTGGGCGAAATGGGCCAGAAGCTCGGCGCGACGGTGGACCTCGAAAAGGTGCCGCTCAAGTACGCCGGCCTCCGCTACGACGAGATCTGGATCAGCGAAG
>CAZJTF010000229.1:0-11493 GCA_964548565.1 uncultured Planctomycetales bacterium
ACGTGCAGTGAGCCGGCCGGTTCCTGAGAGTTGGTAAACCGCGGCGTCAATGCCTTCGGGGGTTGGGGCAAGTGTGAGGGTTCCTTTTGAAATGTTAACCGTGCCTCCCGACTGCCGAAATGTACCAGACGACGGCGGCGACCATGGGGACTTGGTCCCTCCAACCGTCAGCGAACTGGTCCGCAGGATCGAATCACCGCTGATCTCGTAGGTGGCTGTTCCGCCGGTCGATCCAACTTGAAGTTGATCGCACTCGTGTATGCCGCCCGACTGCAGAAACGCGCTGTCGCCTGCTCCACCGACCGAAACGGCGCCTTGCAGGGACCAAACGGCACCGGCCACAGTCAACAGACCGCCGCGTAACTCGTACGATGCGGCCGCACCGGACGCAGTCGTGATCTCAAGCCGGTTAGTGGTATTAGAACCCCCAAGCTGGATGAATGTCCCCGTTCCGGCGTGACCGATTCCCTCCGACCGGGCAACGAGCTTCGCGTCATCTCTGAGTTCGTAAAAGCCACTGCCTCCTGGGTCATAAGTCGACTCGGACGCATCGAAGCCGACGGCAAGCACATTAACCTGGACCTCGGCCGATGCCGCTTGCGAGAAGAAGCCAGAACCTCGGCGCCCGACACTGACCACACTCGCTTCGAGTCGACCGCCGGACATTTCGTACCGACCCGCACCGGAAGGCTGCATGCCCAGGTCAAGATCGTACTGCACTCGATTCAGGCCGCCGGTCTGCAGCACCAGGCCCCTGCCTGCATCGCCGATGGCCTGGTCGTGCGTCCTGATCGTACCTTCCCCCGCGATCCGAAGCGTCCCGCTCTCTCCGTCCGCCCGTCCAAGCGTCAGAAGATACAAATCCGCTGGAGGAACGGCAGCGGAGATTTCGGCCACACCGCCGTTGTTGATGTAGGCCGTGTCGGAGACGCCAGGCACAAGCCCGCCATCCCAGTTCTCGGGACGATTCCAGTCTGGATCGCCACCGGCGCCGGCCCAATAGCGGTCGGCGGCATGCAACGGCAGGGCTGCCCACAACAGGACCGCGACGGTGAGGGCGAACATGCGGGGAGAGAAGGCGAAGGTACAGGTGGACATCGTTGTGCTCCCGCGTTCCATAAGCCTGATGTTCGGATATGGTGGATGCATGTGGTATCAGCCTGAGACAGCTCCTGCCGGTTGTGGCAACTCCCAACGTGCAACAATCTTCCCCAGCGGATGTCGGACCACACGGTGCCTCATCCAGCGACGTAGACAAATGTGGTCGTACTCTGACATGAGGTCTTTCGTGCTCCTGTCACCCCACGATGTGCGGAATAGCATGTCTCGTGCCAGACGTTTTCGAGGGCCACCTGGGCAGTAGTAAAACGCGACGGTGGTGCATTCGAACCAGCCGGTGGTTGGAATGAACCGGAAGCACTGGCCCTGCTGCCCCGTCCCGCATCTGAGAGGAACGGGCCGCGTTTTCGTGCAGGCGCTCACTACTCGTCCAGGCGGGAAAGCTGGATGCTGATCGCGAAGCGGCAGTGCACACGTCAAACGCCGCTCCACCGGCGGGCTCGCGCCCTCAGGGCGAACAGGAGGAGGAGGGTGGTGACGCCGGCGGGTTCGGGGACGGGGAACGAAGAGACGAGGGTCCAGTGGGCGTCGGGATTGTACACGGCGTCGAGGAAGAAGGCCGGTGCGATCTTCGAATCGATGATGTTTCCGCCGCGGATCCAGGCGTCGACCTGGTCGGCCACGTCGCCCTCGATGCAGAGCGCGAGGCCCCTCACATCGAGCCAGGAATCTTCCCGGACCCACACACTGCGCACGAACACCGACTCACTGCCTCCGGAACCGCGATTACCGCTGTCTACAACATCCTGCAGACGCAGACGGCCGTCACCGTCACCGCCCACGATCAGTCCCGCCAGGGCGAAGTTGTTGTCGAAGCCCGCGCCGGTACGGCTCGCGGCCTCCAGCCATCCCTCCGTTCCGCCTTCAAAGATCAGCGTCAGATTCGACAAGCCGCCCATGCGCTCGGGCGAGCGGGAGCCGATCCCGAACCTCCCGCCGCGGAAGTGCACCGTCGCCCCGGGGGTGGCCTCGAAGGTGCTCTGCGCGTGCAGCCCGAGCGTCTGTGTCATGATGATAATGGGACTTGCGCCCCCGATTCTCAGCGTGGCCGGTCCTTGTCGGCCCACGGACAGGTACGTTGCCTCGAGCCGACCGCCGGAGATGGTGTACTCGCCAGTCCCCATGCCGCCGGACCAACTCGGCCCTCCGGCAATGAACAAGTCGTGCGTCTTATGCACGCCGCCTGTCTGCGTGAAGACGCCGGACCCCTCGCCACCGACCCACGTCTGGCCGGAAACGAGTTCGCCCGTCCCGCCGAGTTCGTAGGAGCCGAACGAGCCGGCACCCTCACCAAGCTTGAGCATTCCGTCACACTGGTGGCGGCCGCCGGTCTGGATGAAGGAGCCGCTTCCCTGGCTCTGCCCCATGGTGACGCCCTGATTGGCCAAGGTCCCGCCGTTCAGGAGGTACCTGCCGGAACTCTCAGCCCTGAAACCGAGGTCAATCTGGCCGAACAGCGTCACCGAACCGCCTGACTGTTCAAACTCGGCGTCTCCGCCAGATGAGATCAGGACATTGCGTGCCGTCAGTTGCGCGTCACCCGACATCCGGTATGCCGCAAGCCTGCCGGCATCGGCGCCCCTCACCTGAAGATCGCCATATTCATACCAGTACGCATCCGGGCGCGAAGCCAACATGTTGCTGCCTCCTTCATGGAGGAACTCACCCCAGTCGATGTTCTCATTGGTTGCTCGAAGCGTGCCGGTGCCGGCCAACTCATATCGTCCTCCGTAGGTCCCGCCACCGACAGTCAGTTCGGAGGCGGTATTTATGCCGCCGGTCTGCTGAAACGTGCCTCTGATCAACTGGGTACGTGCAGTGAGCCGGCCGGTTCCTGAGAGTTGGTAAACCGCGGCGTCAATGCCTGACGATGGCCCAAGGGCGAGAGTTCCTTTCGGGAGATCGACGGTGCCGCCGGATTGAATAACGGTGCCCCTGGGCTGCGGCAGTTGCGCATACGTTTGCGCGATCCACAGCGCCTGCGTTTCCACCAGAGCATCCCCACTCACAACGTACGTGCCGGTTCCACCCTGGTGAGATCCAACCGTCAGCGACCTGTAGTGGCTGGATCCGCCGCGCTGTTCAAACCAGCCAGTACCCTGCAAGCCGATGATTCCGTCGACGGTGGTGAGGTCGCCGGAGTCCATTTCATAGCGGCCGTTGCTGCCACGGCTGGTGGCCAGAGTAAGGCTTTTGCCGATGTTGTGCGCTCCGCCCGCCTGGTGGAATGAGCCAGTCCCGACACCTCCGACGACGCATTCCTGGGTGATCGAGAGCTGGCCATCACCTCCGAGGTGATAGGCAGCCTCGGCTCCACGGGGGGAGTCCAGCAAAAGAATGCTGGTTTTGTTAACGCCACCGGTCTGTATGAAGCGCCCGTCTCCAGAATAGCCAACCCGCTCCGTTCCAGCCTGCAAAACTGCGCTGTCGGCGAGCTCATAGACGCCCTGGCTGGCTGATGGTTCGCTGCCACCGCTCCAATCGATCGCGACCCTAAGGTTTTCCACAGTAGCTTGCGAACTCCCGTTTTGCACGAAGTGCCCGCGGCCACCGAGCCCGACATACATGTATGACACGGTAAGTGTCGCGTTTGAGCCGAGCTCATACCGCCCGAAGCCAGTGGGCTCCGAGCCGAGGACAAGATCGAAAGACCAGTTATAACCCGCCGTGTGCTGGACCAACCCGGAGCCTTGGAGCCCCACTATCATTTGCGATGTGTGCAAGCGAGCGGTCTCCGAGGATAGCCGGAGCGTTCCGTTGTCAGCCGGGAATTCGCCGAGTACCAGCTGAGACGGCCGCAGTTCTGGCTCGTTCGGGACTTCCGCTGGGATACCCTGGTTAATGAAAACGCGATCCCAATCAGCCGGCACGGCGCCGCCCTGCCAGTTTTCCGGAATGTTCCAATCAGGATTTCCGCTGGCGCCGGTCCAGTAGCGGTTCGCAGCCAGGGAGGCCCGCGTCGTCAGCAGAACGGCCGCGGCTACAGCCAGCACAAGCGGCGCGCTGGTGATCGAGCCAAATCGGACCGAGGTCGGCCTCGCCTTTTCGGGGCGCGAAGCAGACGTTCTGTGACGGCGCCTGGGCTGCACACCGACCAGGAGCAGGAATCCGGCAAAAGTCGCAGGTTCCGGTATGGGGAACGAGGAGATGAGGGTCCAGTGGGCGGAGGGATTGTACATGGCGTCGAGGAAGAAGCCGGGGACGATCTTCGAATCGATGATGTTCCCACCGCGGATCCAGGCGTCGACCTGGTCAGCCACGTTGCCCTCCACGAATACGGCAAGGCCGGCCAGATCGAGGCGGGAATCGTCGCGAATGGAGAGGCTGTGGACGAACAGGGACTCGCTCAGGCCGGGGGAGCGATTTCCACTATCCGCGAAATCCTGCAGGCGGAGGTTGCCGTAGCCCTCGCCACCCAACACGAGGCCACCGAGCGCGAAATTGGAGTCGAAGCCACCCCCAAAACGGCTCGACACGTCCATTCTTCCTTCTTTGCCGCCCTCGAACAGCAACGTCAGATTCGACCAGCCGGCAACACTGGCCGGATCTTCCGAGGTAATACCCACGAGTGCTCCGCGACAGCGGATCATCGAACCAGGAACTGCCTCAAAGGTGCTGTTCTTGTATAGCCCGAACAGGGTTGACACGACGAGGCGGGCATCCGGCCCCGTGATGCGGAACGTACCCGGGCCGCTGTAGCCGACGTAGACAGAGTCCGCCTGGAACTCCCCTCCGGACATGACGTACTCGCCTGTGCCCGTTCCGGACGACTTGAAAGGTCGCCCACCTCCGATCACTACCGATTTAACTGTATGCAGCCCCGCCGATTGAGTGACACGACCGTTCCCCTCATAACCAAGGAACAGGTTGTGTGAAATCCGCAAGTCAGCCGAGAGTGCCACGCTGGCGGTGCCGGCGTAACCCACATGCATGTCTCCACCCACCAACATCCGGGCAGTGCCGCTGACCTGCAGAGAACCCGTCGAATTCGAGTACTCAGCCAGAGTCACGTTTCCGAAGGCCGCTCGGCCGCCGGCCTGAGTAAACAGCCCATCGCCCCAACTCCCGATCACGGCCTCGTTCATCTCGAGATCGCCATCCACCAGCCTGTAGCTGCCGCGCGCGACCTCCAATGTTGGCTCAAAATGAGCGTTACTGGCCGCTGAAAGGCGTCCTCCAAGCTGCTCAAACTGCCCGTCATCGCCATCGCCGAGCCGGATGCCTGTCGCCTGCAGATGTGCGTTCTCCCGAAGCGTGTACAGGGTGGGCCTTGGCGGGCCCCAGGAGACGTCGCTCCCGACGTACAGATAACCTACAGTCGCCTTTCCTGAAACATGGTCAAACGTCCCATTGCGGACGTACAGCGGGCCACAGTTTAATTCGCCACCGCCGGAGAGCAGATAACTTCCTGCCGATTTAGAACTGCCGATGTCAATCACGCCGGCCGAATGCCTGGCGCCGATCTGATGGAATACGCCCTGGATCGATTCGCGATCCGCGACCAGCGAGGCCGGCGCCCTCAACTCGTACGAGAAACCGAGGCTGGAGGGTCCGACGGAAAGAGACTCCGTGATCACCTCGCCGGAGGCATGCACGAACTGGCTCGGGTTTGGATTCTTGGAGGCATCTGACGACATGGCGACGGTCAGAACTCTTGCCTGGAGTCGCGCATCACCGCTCATCCGGTAGGTGCCGGTCCCGCCTGCGGAGTGTCCGACGTTGAGCGTGTCGCAGTTGTTCAGCCCGCCGCTGTGCTCAAAACGGCCGGTGCCTTTATACCCGACGATCTCGATCGGAGCGGCCAGCGTACCGGAGCTGAGCTCGTATGTGCCGCTACTACCGGCATCGCGACCCAGATACAGCGACTGCGGCTTGACGAGAAGACCGGACGGGTGGCCTGTGAGGGGGTAATTATCGAGCTGGTGCGTACCGCCGGCGTGAAGGAATGACCCGCTCCCGGCGCCGCCGATAACTTCGGGGGACTTGTCCAGTCCCGTCGCGGAGGCCTTGAGGAATCCGGTGCCGCTCAGTTCGTAGGATGCCGGCGTGCCGGATGTGGAATCGACCTCCAGCCTCCGGGTGTTGTTCGTGCCCCCTGTCTGGACGAAAGTACCGATCCCGATTCCGCCCACAATCGCGTGGTAGGCGGTGAGTTGGCCCGTTCCGCTGAGTTCGTACCAGCCCCGCCCTGCGGTGGGGTGGTAGTAATCACGACCATCAGATCCCACCCACAAGGTTCCTGCTTCCACGAAACTCTCCCCGGACTGTACAACGGTCCCCCTGCCCCGCGCGCCGAGGACCAGATTGCCGGTCTTCGTCCAGCCAGCGGATATCTCGTAGCGTCCGACCCCAGTCTCCTGCCTGCCCAGAACGATGTTGCTGGATTCACGATTGTCACCGTTGACCTGCTGCAGCAGACCCGTGCCTGCGTCTCCGATTACCTGCTCGTACACGCTGATGGAGGCACGCTCCGGGATGAGCACGGTGCCGCTGTCCCCTGCATGCTCCCCGATCGTGAGGGCACGACACGTCGCGTGGTCATCGGGGTACCCGAGGCTTACCACTACCCCTTTATTAATGAAGACGCGGTCCCCGTAGCCTGGTACCACCTGGTCGCTCCAGTTTTCGGGTCGGTTCCAGTCCGAATCCCCCGCGGCGCCGGTCCAGTAGTAATCGGCAGCGCGCAGCGTCCGGGGCGTTGACAGCAGGACGGCGATAAAGAGGGTGAGCGGGACGACCAGGGCGGCGGAGCGGGTGCGGATGGACATTTTTTCCTCCCCGGGTGCAAGTCGCGATGCATCCAACCGGCAAGAAAGTCGGCGGTTCTGCCGCTACCGTGCCTGGCGGTTTCAGGAACCAGTATACTACAGTGGGCGTTGGTGTCCACCGCCGATCAAACGGTTCGTCAGACCCCGCCCCGGAGCATCAACCCGGCCCCGGGGGTGAACTCGCTCCTGCCTGACCGGTCGCAGAGCAGCGGCACGCCAGACGAACAGCGGTACCGGCGTCGGCATAACCCGAACAGAACCACCAGCGTCGCGGCAGTAGCGGGTTCGGGGATGGGGACGGCCATGACCCGGGTCCAGCCGGCGGCGGAGTCGTAGGCGGCGTCAAGGAAGAAGGCCGGTGCGATCTTCGAATCGATGATGTTCCCGCCGCGGAACCAGGCGTCGACCTGGTCCGCCACGTTGCCCTCGACGAATACCGCGAGGCCGGCGAGATCGAGGCGGGAATCGTCGCGGATGGAGAGGCTGTGGACGAACAGGGACTGGTGGATCGAGCCTCCCGGCAGATAGTCCTGAAGCCGCAGCCGGCCGTAACCGTCGCCGCCGAGCACAAGCCCCGCCAATGCGAAGTTGCTGTCGAACCCGCCACCGAAGCGGCTCGCCACTTCCATGCCGCCCTCTTTGCCGCCCTCGAAGATCAGAGTCAGGTTCGACAGGCCGCTGACACGGGCGGCAGACGTCCTGGTCCCGAAGAACCCGCCGCGCATGTGGATCGTCGATCCGGGTACAGCGCGGAAGGTGCTCTCCTCGTAGAGCCCGACGACACCGGTCGCAATCACCGTCGCATCGGCGCTACCGATCCGGAAGACGCCCGGGCCATCGCGGCCAACCCAGAGAGAATCCACCTCCAGTCGGCCGCCGAGGAGTGCGTAGGTGGCTCCATCGGGACTGGATCTCGAGCCACTCACAGAAAGCAGTTTAGAGACGCGGTTCAGGCCACCGGACTGCGTGAAATCGGCCGTGCCGTTGATGTTTTGGTCGCGGCTGTCGAGTTGCCCCGTGCCGGCGAGTTCGTACTGCCCATCCTCCCATACCCAAAGCACGGGAGCGATGTGGTGGCCACCGGTGTTGACGAAGGATCCGCCCGTACCTGCCAGGCCGGTATACCCTCTGATCTGGCAGGTCTGCATGCTTTGAAGCGTTCCGCCGACGAGCCGGTACTTCGCGCTGCCGTTGAATCCCATGGACACGGTATCCGTCACGACCGATCCGCCGGTCTGTTCGAAGCTGCCGCTTGAATGCTCACCGAGGAGGATCTTCCCCGCCCTCAGCGTTGACTCGCCCGACAGCCGGTAGGCGCCGGCGCCGCTGGTGGTGCCGATCGTCAACGTCCCATACAGATAGAAGGGTTGGGGCGCGGGACTGTACGACTCCCCGACGATGTTGCTGCCGCCCGTCTGGATGAACTCCCCCGAGGCGATGATCTGCTCCTTCGCCACGAGCGCGCCGGTTCCGCCAAGTTCATACTCCCCGCGCGCGGCACCGCTGCCGATCTGCAGCCTGGGCGTGGTGTTGCTGCCGCCGGTCTGGCGAAAGGCGCCCTCGACTTCGAGGGCACCACTGGTGAGCCGCCCGCTGCCGGACAGCGTGTACAGTGGACCCTGGTTTGCCTGGCCGAGCACCCGCGCGGTCCCCTTGACGTCAACCTCGCCGCCAGACTGGATGAACGTCCCGGTCGGCGATAAGAATGGAGGCGATTGCGGGCGTCCGATGGTCAGGGATCCGGCGTTTAGAACTGCATTGCCGCTGATGACATACGTGCCTGTGCCGGTGCTGCTGGTTCCAACCTCCAGGGCGCCGCACACGTTGGAACCGCCGGAATGCTCAAAGCGCCCCGTGCCCCCGAATCCGATCACTTCCGCAGGGGATGCAAGCACTCCCGAGACCATCCGATATGTGCCACCGCCGGGAGAGTAGTCTCCCACGTAGATTCCGCCAAAGTCCTTGCCGACATACAATCCGGCTGAGGGATCAAAAGGTGGCGCTTCCTCGCCCGGAAGGGGGTAGCCGCCGATCTGGTGCGTGCCGCCGGTCTGGACGAACAGCCCGATACCCCCATTGCTCCCGCCGATGATCGTCCTCACGGTCTGGTCAGACGAGGTCCGTACGATCCGAAGCTGTCCGTCGTGGAGTTCATACGCGGCATCTTCGTGATGGTCGGAGTCGATCGTCAGGCTGGGCGTCGTATTCTCCCCGCCCGCCTGGACAAATCGCCCGCTTCCGGCGACACCAATGCGTTCCTCTGCACGGGCAGACAGCCGGCTCGTGCCAGTGAGCTCGTAAAGGCCGTGGCCAACGCCGTCACCGTCCTTGTCGCTGCCGACCAAGACCCACCCGGCGCTGACTTGGGCGCTACCCGACTGAAGGACAGTTCCGGTGCCGCCGGGCCCCACCTCAAACAGTTCCTTGATCATCAGGGAGCCGCCGGAGATCTGATAGCGGCCGACACCCGTGTGACCATGGCCCACAACCACGTCATGTGCGGCGTTCTGCCCGCCGGTCTGGAGGACCACGCCGCTTCCCGCGTCACCGATGATCAGCAGACTCGATTCGAGCGAGCCACCCTCCAGCAGGCGGAGCGTGCCGCTGTGGGTCGAAAGCTGCCCCAGCGTCAGACGGTGTGCAGTCGAACGGCGATCAGGATCGCGAATTTCCGCCAGGCCTCCGTTGTTGACGAAAACGTCGTCTCCGCCGAGGGGAACAACTCCGCCCTCCCAGTTCCCGGGGATGTTCCAGTCGGGATCGCCGCCGGCACCGGTCCAGTAGCGGTATGCGGCCTGGAGTGGTCGGTCGGCAGACACAAGGACGGCCACAGAGAGAACGAAGGCGGCAACGGAGGGGGTGCGGTTCGGCATGGTTCTCCTCCCAGGTGTGGATCACGACGCACCCGGCTGACACGGGAGTCAGCTATGCCGCGGAAACGCCCGTGTGCCGGTTTCAGGAACCAGTATACCACGATGGGGTGCGGTGGCCAGCAGCGGCACGCGCCGGTGCCTGCCGCAGGCGCGTCCCTGTTTGGTATTCGCCGGAGATGGGCAGGATCAGCCTCGGATTTGCGAGATTCTGCAGAAGCCGAGCCTCGTCGGTCGTGGAGGGAGCGTCGGCGGACCAGAGAGCTCCGGCACGAGCGGACGAGAGAGCCGCGGCACAGGCGGCTCACGATGAGGCACCCGACCGTAAGGCACTGGTATGCAGAAGGTTGCGGGGAATTGGGCTCGTTCGTCGCACGCGTACGAAACGAAACCGGCCGCCTGCGGAAGGCGGCCGGTGATTGGATTTTCACCTGTTGCCGGAGTCCCGCCATGGCAGATTTCGCACCAGGCGGGCGGCGATGCGACTACTCGCGGGGGCGGCGGGAGCGATCGCGGCGGGAGTCGCGGCGCTCACCCGATTCCGAATCGCCCCGGCGACTGAAGGACGGACGCGAGGTCGCCTCGGCCGGCTGCGTGGACGCAACAGCCGGCTGGCTGGTGGACGCCGGCTGCGTCGTGATCACGGACGGCAGGAACTCCCCGACGGCCTGGCGCTGCGCCAGGGTGGGCAGCTGTTCGAGCTTGGTCCGGAGCTGGTGATACATGCTCTCCACCGGCTGGTTCAGGAACGCCACCTGCTGCTGGCGGAGACTCGGATCCGCGATGCTCTGGGCCGCTGTGAAGTCCTCGCGCTTACCCTGTTCGTACGCAGCGCGGTCGCGGAGCGCTTCACGCAGGACGGACTCGGCGCTCGCGCGCTGGGAAGAGTCGAGCCGGTACCGCCGGATGAAATCACGAACGTACCGCTCCCAGGGGCCGGTCGGGTCCTGCTGAGCGAGGGAGCCGGGGTGCTCGCCGGGCTGGGCAACGCCCACCTGGCCCTCCAGGCTCTGCGAGCCGTCCCAGCCCTGCTGCTGCTGCTCAGAGCGGCGGCGGCGATAGTCCTCACGGCGCTGATCCCACTCGCGACGGCGGTCTTCTCGGCTGCGTCGCGGCGTTTCGCCATCGTCGGCCGACTGGTCCTGTTGCCAGGGCGGCGGGCCGCCGGGTTGCAGACCCTGATCGCCAGACTGCTGGCCGCCGAGGGGCTGGTTCGGATCCTGCGCCGCTTCGCCCTGCTGCTCGCGCTGCTGGCGCCACTCCTTCATCCGCTGCTCGCGGTCGCGGCGCCAGCTCTCGAAGCGCTGCTCGCGCTCGGCGTTTTCGGCGTCCCAGGCGGCACGGCCGCGCTGTGCCTGCTCCGGGGGCAGGATTTTCTCGACCTCGGTGGAGACGCGCTGCGATCCCAGGGGTGAGTCGCGCCACATGCTGCGCATCTGCTCGCCGAGTTGACGGGCCTGAGGGGAGTTCCAGGAGTCGCGGCCCTGGCTTTCACGGAGCTGGCGCATCTGCTGGCCGAGCTGCTCAAACTGCTGGCGGCGGGACTCGGCGAACTGGCGCTGCTCGGCCTTGAGGCGTTCGAGCTGGCCCTGCGCCTGGACCTTCTGCGAATCATCGAGCTGATAGGTGCGGCTCAGTCGCTCCATCTGGCGTTCGACCATCCGGTCGAGGAAACGTTCCTGATTCTCGGGCGAGAACGGATCGCCACCACGCCCATCACGCCCGCGGCCTATCTC
>CAZJTF010000230.1:0-11467 GCA_964548565.1 uncultured Planctomycetales bacterium
AACCCACGACATTCACGTTGGCAACGTGACGCTCTACCACTGAGCTACACCCGCACGGGCTAGGATGGCAATATACCACGCCCGGCGCAGCTTGCAACTCCCCGACGGACGCCCGGTGGGCTTCGCTTTCAGTGAGACTTCAGACAGCGGAACGCCTTGGCCGCCGCAGACCTGCCGCACATGGAATCATCCGCTCAGTGCCGAATGACCGAGCTGATGACCGGGCGCCGCTGTGCGAGCTTCCGAATCGTGACCAGGCTCGTGGCACGCTCCTCCACGCTCTGGATCATTTCCCGCAGCAGGCGTTGCTCGACCGCGATCTGCGGTCGCCCGCCGAACCACCGCATTCGGATCGCCTCCAACTGCTCCTCGTCCGCCGCGGCTACCGCGTCGAGGTCGTCCCGCATCGACGCCAGCCGGTTGAGCGTGTCGACCTCCGCCGGCACATCCGGGTCCAGCGTGAGCTCCTGGATCTCGCGGAAGCGGTACGACGTCCAGCACTGGTGCACGGTCTCCATCCAGGGTGAGAAGGGGGAGTCCGGCGGATTGGGCGGTTCCGCACCATTGAGCAGCAGCAGATCCTGCCCGATGACCGCCCGCTGCGTCTCGCCGGCGTCCTGCGCGATCCACATCATCGACAGCTTCCGTCCCGGCGAGAACTTGAGCCCTACGCCGACAGAAATGGCCGCCCGGCCCGACAGCGGGATTGCACTAAAGGCCCAGTCGACGAGGTCGAGGCCGTGATTGCCTCCAAGCACCACGAGCCGCCGTTCGTCCAGCAGGTGCATGGCGAGCGTGCAGGCCTGGCCGGCGTCCACCCGGGTGAACGACAGCGCGGTCCCGACCGTCCGCGCGGCCGGCGACTGCGGTGTCAGCGAGAGCGGCTCCAGCGTCGCCGGGGGCTTCACCTGCGGCTCCGAGCCAAGCGCGCGGGCCATTGCCTCGCGCACCCGCACCGGGTTGCATTCGAACGCGCGGAAGCCCGCCGCATCGAGCACCGCGATATGCGTGTGGACGCGCTCACCGCCGCGCCCCGTGTGCTCGACCCCCGCGTGCCGGCACCACGCCACGCACTGCCGCCCGCTCTCGAGCGTGTAGCTGAGAAGCGCCTGTGCGCCGGAATCGTCGCTGCAGAGTGCGCCGTGCGAGGGCGAAAGCCGCGTGATGGTCGCCTTTTCCTCCGGCTTCAGACCCGCGCTGCACGCCACGAGCCGGTAGCCCTGCCCGCCGCCCACCGGCGTGCGGATGGAGGTGAAGATCGCCTGGTCCGCCGTGACCGCCGCCGGGAGACTCACAGTTGGTCGACAATCCATTCGAAGGGCTCCAGGACGCCCCGCAGCGCGGTGTGCAGCGGGACCGGAATGACGTATTCCTCGTCTTCGGCAGTGGCATAGCCGAGCGAGCCGACCACGCTGGCCGCGAAGAACTCCACGTTTTCGAACCGGCTCTCGCACATGTTCCAGAGGCGGTTCAGGTTCGCCTCCACGAAGCGGCGCGGGTGATCGAAGCACTCGGGGCAGTAGTCAGCCTTGCACAGCACGACGGCCGTCGGCGTCTGGACGCGGTTCTCGCGCTTGCCCCCGCGCAGCGTATCGATGTAACTGAGGATCTTGAGGGCGAAGAAGTCGGGCTGCTGCGAGCCGTTCGAGGCCAGGGCCGCATCCACGAGCAGAATCAGCCCCGCCGAACGGTTCAGCAGGTTGTGGATTACCCGGAACGTCTTGGGCGTCGCCACTTCGGCCGCCAGCGACTCGCCCGCCATGTCCGGCATGACGAGGTCTACCCACTTGGACGGGTTCTTCCGGAAGATCTGGTAGTACGCCCAGTACCACTTGTCGGCTTCCATCGGAGTCTTGGGCGGAAACGTCCGGGCGGCCATGTGGCTGATGACGCTCTGCTGCAGATCGACCGAGTACGCGCCCTTGGGGACCGCCTCGAAATCGCCCGCGCGCTGGCTCAGCATGTCCAGCAGGAACCCGAGGTGTACCGTCTTGCCAACGTTGCTCTCGCCGATGATGCTGACGATCTGCGGCTGGCGTTCCTGGGCGATCGAGTCGTGCACCAGCGCCATCGGCGCCGAGCACTCCTGGCACTGCATCGCCTGCGACACGTTGCTCGTGCCGCAGATGAGGCATTTCACGTCGTCCATGGTCGCCGCGTAGGTGGTGGCCACGTCATGTCTCCTTCACTGCTCGTCAGCCCCGGCCGTTGATGTCCATGGCGCACCGGAAGCCGACGTTATGGGTGCGGCTGAGCGTCGCCAGGCCCGTGCGGAAGCAGCTCGTGGCCTGGCAGGCGAAATACGTGTCGAAGGCGCCGCCGCGGATGCTCTTCATGAGCATGTCGCCTACGACCGGACGTCCCTCTTCGTGGGTCACGAGGAAGTCCGAAACAGTCCATTCCCAGACGTTGCCGATCAGCTGCAGGACGCCGTTCGGCGCCGCGCCGGCCTTGTAGGCGCTGACCGGAACCGTTTCCGCGATCCCCGACGCCCAGATGTTGCACCGGTGCACGTCGAGCGCGTCGCCCCACGGGTAACGCCGCAGGACGTTGGACGAGCTGCGGATCCGCCAGCTGGCCGCCATCTGCCACTCGGCCTCCGTGGGCAGGCGGAAACCGGCCCACGCCGCGTACGCCATCGCCTCGTAGAAGCTGATGCCGACGACGGGGTGCTCGGTCAGGCGGCGGTTGTGGCGCCCGTTCTGCCAGTACCGCGGCCCCGGCTGCTCCGTCTGGTCCTTGAAGTCGATCAGGTGCGGCCAGATCTCGCGCGGCCAGAGCTCGAGCTCCTCGTACCCGCCCGCGTCGACGAACTTCTGGTATTGCGCGTTGGTGACGGGGTGAATCGCCATCAGAAACGGCTGCGTCTCGACGTCTTCTTCGTGGCAGCCGGGGTAATCCACGATGGTCTGCGGCAGGGAGGCAAAACCTTCCGGAACCAGCCCGAAGTTCTCGTCGATGGCGTCCTGCGCCTTCCGCAGGATGGCGTGCAGGTCCCCGTGGCTCGCCCACTGCGAGGGCCGCAGCACGATCGCCCCGTACCGCTCCAGCTGCAGCTGCCGCAGCAGCGGATCCTCGTCGAACGTGAGCGGATCGGCGGGCTCGAACCGTTCCTCGACGATGCGCGGACGCCGCGACGCCTTGACGACAGGCTGTTCCGCCTGCCTGCGGGAAAAGAGTTTCAGACCCATGCGAACCCCCCGGACTCTGCTCCGGCTTGACACCGGCACTGCCAGACTGCGCGGCGCCGGCTTGAGAGCGGCGCCACCTCGATGACCGGACGTCGCGCCGGCCTCACACGACACACACCCGCCACACGCGCCGGTGCCGTGGTTTCGTTACACCCCGATCGCCTTGCGCTTCGCGTCGCGGCAGAGTTTCTGAAACCGTTCCAGCGACTCGCGCGCCGCGACGTCCGCCGGCGACGGCACGCCGGCCTTGACCGTTTCGCTCGTCGGCGGCGTGCCCTCCCGCGCCCCGTACGCCGGCAGCAGCTCACTCTTCTGGCCCGTCACCTTCTCGAGCTCGCGTTCGAGCTGCTTCTGCAGCGCGCTCAGGCTCTCGCGGGCTGTGTCGAGCTCCTTCATCCGTGCATCCCACTCCTGGCGCGCGCCGGACAGTTCGGCCTGCTGGCGCTCGAGCTCCTGCCGCTTCTGATCGAGCGAGGCGCTGAGCTGGGCGAGGCTCGCCTCGCGCTGCTGCAGGGCCTGTACCGCCGCATCGAGCTTCTCGCGCTGCGTTGCCACGGCCGCTTCGCGTTTCTGGAGCTCGCTGCGGGCGCCTTCGAGGTCGGCCTCGAGCGTGGTGAGCTCCCCGCGCCGCGTCTCCCACTCCGCCCGCTGTTCCTGGAGCTGCGCGTCGAGCCGCTCGAATTCACGCCGGTCGGTTTCGAGCCGCTTGCGTTCCTCGGTGATCCGCGCGCTCTCCTCGGAGGCGTGCTTCTGCTCCTCGGCGAGCTTCTGCTGCAGCTGGGCGAGGGCCGCCTCGCGCTGCGTCACTTCCTGGAGCTTCTGGACCTGCCCGCTTTCAGCCGCCTTGAGTTTCTGCTCGAGTTCCTGGCACTGCCGCTCGCGCTCGCCGACGCTGCTCTCGCGTTTCTCGAGCTGCTCGCACAGTTCCGTCTCCTGCTGCGCGAGCGCTTCCTTGTCCTTCCGCAGACGGTCGTGGTGTTCGACAAGGGCATTGCGGCACGCCTCGAGGGCGCCCGCCCTCGCCTCCAGCAGTTCTCGCACGGTCTGCATCGCGATCACGACGTCCCGGCCCATCTTGTCGATGACCTGGATGTCGAGGCTCTTCGCCTCGCCGGCGGCGGTGTCTTTCGTGTTCGTGTTCATCCCTTTCCCCTTGACCACCACGATTTTCCTTTACTACCGGAAGGCTTCGAGGCTCCCCGCGACATCTCGTATTCCTTGAGGAGTTCCGCGACGCTGCGCCGCCCGAAATCCATCCGCCGCATGACGCGGATCGCGTTGGCCGTCTCCTCGTCGAGGCTGGCCAGCAGCGCCTCGTCCTCCCGCAGCGCCGCCTCCGAACCGGGTGGGGCGGGGGCCGCCACCGCCGGACGTGCCTCCGGTTGCGGCTTGAGAGCGGGTTCCTCCGCCGCGGGTGCTTCTTCCGTCGCGGGCCTGGGCTTGCCTGACTTCTTCGCGGGCCCTGACGAAACGGCCATCACCGCACGGTCCTTGCGGATCTGCGGCACCGACGGCTTGACTGGCGGCTCGGACGGCGCCGTGGCAGCGGGCGCCGCAGGCTCGGGCTGGACGGGCTTCTCCGGAGCCGCCGGTGCGGCCGCCTCGGCCGGCATGGCGATGCCGTGTTGCCGGGCGGACTCGCGCAGAACGGCCTGGGCGTCCGACATGGCCGCCGTCCAGGCCGTCATCCGCGTCTCGAGCTCCGCCAGCGCCTGCTGGATGGAACCATCATCCGGTGGCAAAACGACACTCACCATCAGAAGCCGTCTCTCTCCCTTCCCGCGCTGTCGCCTCCCCGCGAGCGGCCGCTGCAGGCAGCCCGTTCGGCGGCGACGATCGGGCAACATGGGGAATATACGATTCATCGGCCCGCCGGCGCGGGATTTCAGCTACTTCCGCGCCGCTGCCCCATAACGGCACTGACGCCCGAGCCTGGTGACAGGAGAGTGGCAGCGATCGGCTGCAGGGCCGGGATTATCGGGTGTGCAACCGGCGCCCCGGCCCGTCGATGGCATGTTCGCATGAAGTCCGCGGCCGCGGGCAGACCATTGCGCGCCGTTCGCCCGGACGTCTGACCCTCATGGCGGCTCGCCTCAGACCGGCCCCGCGCGGAGGAGGCAGACTCGGACGTTCGCAGCGCCCAGGTCGCGGCCGACGCGCCGGCCAGCGGATCGCGACCGCCCGGCAGTCGGTGCGTGATCGCACCGCTCTTACTCCGCGCCCAGGAACAGGCTCGGATCCACCTTGAAGTGATCTGCCAAAATGCGAATGTGTGTTTTGCTGAACGAGCGGTGCCCGTTCAGGATCAGCGAGGCCAGCCCCCGGTTCCCCAGCAGCTGCCCGAGATCCGTCGTCCGCATGCCGCTCTGCTCCATCATGTACTTGAGCACGTCGAGCGGAGTGAGCTTCCGCGTGTCCAGCCGGAAATGCTCCCGGTCGCAGGCTTCCACCAGCAGCGTGAGCGTGTCCAGGTAGTCCTGCTCACCCCGGCTCAGGCTGCCTTCCGCGCGCACCACGAGCCGGTCCATGATCGCCGTCGCGGTGTGTGGCGGAGGTTTTTTAGGGGGCGTCAACCCGCTGGCGCGCTGACCCTTCAGGATCCCCCGGCCCGGCGCCGGAACTCGTCCTCGTCGATGACTTCCACGCCGAGCGCGCGGGCTCTCTCCAGCTTGGACCCCGCCTCTTCGCCCGCCACGACGAAATCCGTCTTCTTGCTCACCGAGCCGGCGGCCGTCCCGCCCAGCGACGCGATCAGATCCTGGATCTCCTTGCGGCTGTAATGCGAGAGCGTGCCCGTGACCACGATCGTCATCCCCGCGAAGGGCTGATGGCCCGCCCGCTCGCGCTTCGGCTGCGCCATGTTGACGCCAACCTCGCGCAGCCGCTGGATAACGTGCCGCCCGCGCTCGCTCTGCAGGAAGGTCGAGATGCTGCGCGCGAGTTCGGGCCCGATGCCGTCCACCTGCTGCAGGCGCTCGGGGCTGGCCTCCATCAGTGCGTCCATGCTCCCGAACTCCTGCGCGAGCAGCAGGGCGGTGCTCACGCCGACGTGCGGGATGTTGAGTGCAGCCAGCAGGCGTGACAGCGGGCGCCGCTTGCTCGCGTCAATCGCCCCGAGCAGGTTGTCCGCGCTCTTCTCGCCCATGCGTTCCAGCGCGAGCAACTCGTGGACGCGATCCTTCAGCGTGTACAGGTCCGCGAACTCGTGCACGAGCCCGGCATCGACCAGTTGCTCGGCCAGCGCGATGCCGACCCCTTCGATGTCCATCTGGTCGCGCCCGCAGAAGTACCGCAGCCGCTCCTTGATCTGTGCCGGGCACGTGGTGTTCACGCACCGCAGGAACGCCCCGCCCTCATCGCGCATGGTGGGTTCGCCGCAGACGGGGCACTGCGCGAGGGGGATGATCTCCTGCGCGTCCGCCGGCCGCGCCTGCATTTCCACCTCGACGACCTGCGGGATGATCTCGCCAGCCTTCTCGACGGACACCGTGTCGCCGATCCGCACGTTCAGCCGCTCGATCTGGTCGAAATTGTGCAGTGACGCGCTCTTGACCGTCGTGCCCGCCAGCAGCACCGGCTCGAGATTCGCGACCGGTGTGATCGTGCCCAGCTTGCCGACCTGGTAGCGCACGCTGAGCAGCTTCGTCTTCGCGCGCTCGGCAGCGTACTTGTACGCGATGCACCAGCGCGGGAATCGGCTCGTCGTGCCCAGCGCGTCGCGTTGATCGAACCGATCGACCTTCACAACCACGCCGTCCGTCGCGTAGTCGAGCGTTGCCCGCTGCTTCTCGAACTCGTGGATGAACGCAATCACCTCGTCCGCGTTCGTGCACAGACGCAGGTGCGGGTTGACCGGCATCCCCCAGCCCTTCAGCAGCGCGAACAGCTCCGATTGCGTGTGCGGAGCCTTCGTTCCAGCCGGCCACTCCGCCTGCCCGAACCCGTGCGCCATGAACGCCAGGCGGCGCTGCGCCACGATCCGGCTGTCGAGCTGCTTCAGCGTGCCGGCCGTCGCGTTGCGCGGGTTCGCGAAGGTGGGCTCGCCGGCCTCCCTGCGGGCGGCGTTGAACGCGTTGAACGCCGGCACCGGCCAGTACACTTCGCCCCGGATTTCGAGCACGCTGGGCAGCCCGTCGCCGTCGCGCAGCTGCAGCGGAATCGCCCGGATCGTCCGCGCGTTCTCGGTGATATCGTCGCCGGTCGTGCCGTCGCCCCGCGTGGCGGCCAGCACCAGGCGCCCCTCCTCGTAGCGCAGCGACACCGCGACGCCGTCCACCTTCGGATCAACGACGTACGCGTACGCCTCGCCGCCGAGCCCCCGCGCCACCCGCGCATCGAACTCCCGGAGATCGCCCTCGCTGTACGTGTTGTCGATCGACAGCATCGGTACAGCATGACGGACCTGCTTGAACCCCTCGAGGGGCTGGCCGCCGACACGCTGGGTGGGGGAGTCCGGCGTGACAAGGTCCGGAAACGCGCGTTCCAGCTCCTGCAACTCCCGAAAGAGGCGGTCGTATTCCTGGTCCGAGATCGTGGGCGCCGCCAGGACGTAGTAGTTGTAGTCGTGCTCGCGGATGGCCGCACGTAACGTCGCAACGCGGGATTCTGCTTCGGCGCGGGTCATGGGGTCACAGGCTACTCCGGCCCGCCGTTGTCCGCCACCGCCTCCGGCGGGCGTTCCCACCCGACTTCATGCAGGGCCTCATTCTCCAGTGCCCCCGCGCTGCCGCCGCACGCCTGCGCCGAACCCTCGCACGAACGCCTCCCCGCGCGCGGTACAATGCAACCGTCGCCCGGTCTCCTCCATTTCTGCCGGCGCGACCTCTGAATCAGTGTGAGCCCTCAGGCCTTGGGGAGGAGTCCGCGAGGCTTGGACAACCTCTTGGCGGCTGCTTCTTTGAGAAGGGAAACACATGGCCCTCGGTTCATTCCGTCGTGTGCCAATCGGCGCGATTCTCCTTCTGCTGCTGACCTGCGCAACCGCCTGCACGCCGGCCGCGCAGCCGTCGCCGGAAGCTGTCCTTTCGACGTCCACCGTCGTTCCTGGCGCCTTCATCACCCTCTCCGACCCGACCATCCGCAAGGGAGTCCCCGTCACCGTCGAGTTCAGCGGCCCGAACGGCTTCCAGGCGAGCTACGAGGCCTACCAGGCCGAGGACGGCTCCGTTCGCGTGCCCGTGCCGCCGTTCTTCGACCGTTCGAACGCCCGTTTCGGCGCGGGTGAGCTCACCGCCGGCCTCGCGGGGTCGGCTCCGCTCGTCCGGCTCCAGCTCGAGGATCTGCCCCCGGCCGACGACACGCCGCCGGGTACCGTGATGCGCATTGTGCTCGAAGACGCGATCCTTGAGCTCCAGGAAGCAGTCTCCGGCCTCATCCTGATCCAGGCGGACACCGCCGGCGCGGTCGACGTCTCTGCCACCACTTCCGCGATGCTGCAGCAGGTCGCAGTGCTGCAGAACATGATCCTGCGCTACGACGCGACCGGGCACTTCGCTGTTCCCGATCCCGCGGGCGAAATCGAGCTCACGGACGAGCAGATGACCCTCGCGGACCGTCTCCTCGCCGCCTGGGCGGAGGGCATCGCCGACGAAATCGAGCAGCGGACCGCCGGCACCGCCCTCAAGGCCGTCCGGGCGGACCGCAAGGCCAACCAGCCGCGGATCGACATCAGTGTGCAGCAGCGGATCGCCTACGTTCGCAGCGAGATCAGGCGCGGCCTGGCCGGCTCGAACGTTCTTGCTGCCGGCGTGGGGCTGCTCGGTACGATCGCCGTCGGGGCCGGCCTCGTTGCCAGCTCACCGGGCGTGATCACGGTCGGCGCGGTCGTGGCGGTGGCCGGGGCGGTCGTCTCTTTCGCGAGCGGCGCGGCCGGGAATGGCAACTCGGATGCGTACCTCCAAAAAGATCCAAAGCGGTTTAACGCGGGCCTGGAGGCCGGCAGCCAGATTGTGCGCTACGGCTCGAATGCCGCGTCTGTCGTGCCGGGCCTGGGCACGGTCGCGACCATCACCAGCCTCGGCACCGGCGGTTGGGACGTCTACAGCAACGCCGCGCAGGTCAAGTGCCGAAAACGCACGCCCCCGAAGCGGGTGATCGACATTGCGCAGACCGTTGACGACTTCTGTCTGGGACTGGGGATCGAGCCGGATGCCAATACCGGCTCCACCGACGGCACCGGCGACGACTCCGGCTCCTCCGACGGCTCCGACGACGGCAGCGGTTCCGATGAGGGGGACGATGGCAGTGGCGAACCGCCGGTCTCACCGCCTCCGCCGCCGCCCGGCGACTGCCCCGTCCCTGACGGAGCGCGATTCTTCACGTGGACCAGCGACCTGGACGGGCAGGTGGGGGAGATCTACATGATGCCGCCCGACGATCGCGTGGTCGGGCCGGCCGTGCGCTGGAAGGACGCCACGCGCACGCAGCTCGTGCAGTACTCCTGCAGGGACGTGAACGGCCGGGCGCAGGGCTGGGTGCGCGCCTGGTACACCACCGGCGTGCTGCAGCACGAGGCATATTACATCGACGGTGCGAAGGACGGGTTCGAACGACTCTTTACCACCACGGGCCAGATCGTGCACGAAGCGGTCATGGCGAACGACAGGATCAACGGCCTCTGCACGACCTGGTACACCGACGGCGTTCGATCCTCCGAAAAGTACTACACGGCCGACGTGCTCGACGGGGTCTACCGCCAGTGGTACCCCTCCGGCCAGCCGCTCATCGACGGCAACTACGAGGACGGCCTCCTGCAGGGCACCTACCGCACCTGGGACCAGACCGGCCGCCTGACCAGAGACTGCGACTACGACAAAGGCGTCCCGACAACCTGCCGAGTCCCCTGACCCGCGCCTTGCTCACTGGGCAAACCGTCCTGTACTGTCTCACCGCGCAAGGTCGCGCGGACCATCACGCCCGCGCAGCGGTCTTGAGAGGAGCCAACCCATGGAATACGCACGCTACGCCGGATTACTCATCGCGATCGCCTCCACCGTCGCCAGTGCCCAGGCGCCCACTCCCGGCGCGGAGGACGTCCGTGCGATTCTCCACCGCGAGGTGATGCGCAGCGCGCCCGACTACATCGTCTACGTCCCGAAATCCTGGGACAGTTCCACGCACGATTCCCATAACGAGCACCTGCTCGTCTTCGAGGGGCCGCGCGGATGGCTCATGGCCGTCTGGACGCAGGCTCAGTCCCAGCCCGGCCCGGACAACCGCATCTGTTTCGCCCGCTCGAAGGACGGCGGCAAGACCTGGTCCGAGCCGATCCACGTCGCCGGCAAGCATCTGCCCGACGGCACCGGCCACATGGCGAGCTGGGGCTTCCCGCTGCTTTCGAAGTCCGGACGCGTCTACGTCCTTTACAACCAACACCAGGGCGTGAGCGGCTGGATCCCCATGCACACCGGCACCATGGACGGCGTCTACAGCGACGACGACGGCCAGACCTGGTCCAGGCCGCAGACCATCCCCATGCCGAAAAGCCCGTACGACGACCCCACCGGCAAGACGCCCGCCGAATGGATCGTCTGGCAGATCCCGATGCGCGACCTGTCGGGCGGCTACTTCGTCGGCTATTCGCACTGGCTGAACCCCGCCGTCGCCGGGTTGAAGAAGGTGGAGGGCTGGACCCAGATCGAGAGCGTCGTCGAATTCATGCGCTTCGAGAACATCGACGCCGACCCCGAGGTGAGGGACATCAAGGTCTCGTACTCGGGGTGGGGCGACAAGGCGCTGCGTGTCCCGCATTTCCGGCATCCGCTGGTGAGCGTCGCTCAGGAACCGAGCATCGTGCGCCTGCCCGATAAGCGCCTGTTCTGCGTCATGCGGACCGGTTCGGGGTACATCTGGTACAGCGTGTCCGCTGATGACGGCAAGACGTGGTGCAATCCGCGTCCGCTCCTGCGGAAGGACTTCGGGCAACCGATTCTGCAGCCGGTGGCGTGCTGCCCGATCTACCAGCTGGCCGACGGTCGATATGTCCTGCTCCACCACAACAATAACGGCAGCCCCGACGCCCGCCCCGAGTCCATCGCCGAGCCGCGCCGTCCGGCGTTCCTCGCCCTGGCCGAATTCCGCCCGGAGGCCGAGCAGCCGCTGTGGTTCAGCGAGTCGAAGCAGTTCATGGACAACGACGGCATCGGCCCGAGCGGGCAGAAGCCCGCGCCCGGCGGACCGCGCGTCAACACGAACATCGGCGTCTACAGCAGTTTCACGACGAAGGGCGGCGAAAACGTCCTCTGGCACCCTGACCGCAAATGCTTCCTGGTCGGCAA
>CAZJTF010000231.1:0-11460 GCA_964548565.1 uncultured Planctomycetales bacterium
CCCGCGTTGTACCAGCAGGCGACGGCGGCCGCCGTAATCGGCGGACGGCTGGGCGGGCGACGGTCGGCGCGGTAGGCGATCCCGCCGTCCGGCAGCATCGACTTGTCGAGATAGCCCAGTGCGTTATCGATCACTTTTTTCGGCACCGCAATTCCCGCGTTGCGGCACGCCCGCAGCCCCTGCAGCTGCGTGATCGTGACGCTGCCCTCGTCACCGTCGGAATCGGGCGTGTACAGCCAGCCGCCGTCCTTGCTCTGGCTTCCCGCGGTGAGCTGCACCGCATTCTGCAGCACCTGCCCGATGCGTGCCTGCCGGGCCGGGTCCTCTTCCATTCCGTACAACTCACCCAGGAAGAGCATGCTGAAACCGTGCCCGTACATCGAGCGGCTTTCTTCCTCCAGGCGCGAAATCAGCCCCCGGTGGCCGGCGCTGCTCAAAATGAAATTGGTGGCCCGGCTGACCTGGGGGGCATACTTGCCCTGCGTGGGCGTATTGCCGTTGGCGAGGAGCGCCAGGCCCGCCAGCGCGGTCATCGCGACGGGGTACTGCCCCATGTAGCCCTGGTTGCGCCAGGCGCCCTCGCGACTCTGTGTGCGGGCCAGGTACTCGAGCGCGCGGTCGATCGCCTGCTGCGTCTCCGGCGTGATGTGCGGCGGCAGAGCGGGCGGAACCTGCGCCCACACGCCGGCGGGCAGCAAGAGGATCGCCCCCAGTGCTGCGCGGCAGATTCGAGATCCTGCAAGTGTCCGAATTCGCATGCGTACCGCCGTTCACTTGGACGGGAAACGGATGTAGGAGTTCCCCGCGACGACCATAACCTGTCCGGGCCACACCTGCACGTCGGCGATCTGCCGAGCCGTCGAGTCGGCCGTCAGCGGGACGATCATTTTTTCTCCGATCAGCTGGCCCGTCCTGCGGTCGAGCAGGCGCAGCTCGACTCCGCCATTCAGCGTGCTGGTCACGTCCGCCCGCGCGCCGGACAGTTCGCGGCTGCCGCCCTGCAGGAATGCCGCCACCGGAATCGCGTTCGAGGAGACCCGCAGCAGTTCATCGGTCAGGAACGTGCGGGGGCCCAGGTTTCCCTGCTGCCACAGCACCGCCCCCGTGTCCATCCGGATCGCGGCGATGCCCAGGCGCTGGCGGTCATACTCGTTCACGTCGGCCGCCCGTGTCTCGTAGCCGTACACGTAGAGCGTGCCGTCCACGAGGGCGCCGTCCACGACACCGGCGCTGCACGCCTCGGTGGCTGACTCCATCAGCTTCTTACCGGTGGCCGGGTCGATCACCTGGACGCTGCCGATGCGGTCGCCGATCGCCAGCAGGCCGGGCGTGGGCTTGAAAATCTGGGAGATGCCCTCGGGCACAGGGACCCGCCAGCGCTCGACGCCCGGCGTGGCGAGCTCCCGGGCGGCGACTTCCTTCGGCGAGACCGGCCCGCAGACCACGTCGTCGTAGAGCGTGATGTTGACCTTCCGGGCGGCCGCCGGTTCCTGCGCGAACGTGCACTCGCCGAGGCTTCGCCCGTCTTCGAGCCGGAAGATGTCGACGTGCTCCAGGCCGGCGTCCACCGCGACGACGTACGGACCCCGGGCTCGCACGGCGTACCAGCGCCGGTTCGGGCGCGTCCACCGCCACAGAATGCGGTCTCCCTGCCATGCAGAAGCGACTTCGAGATGGCGGCGCGCGTCAACGCTCACGATGTACCCGTTGTGACTCCAGATCCACGCGTCCGAACCCGAGGGATCGCCCGCACCCTGTTCCACCGGTTCGTAGGCCCGCGACCACAGACGCCGCCCGGTGAGCAGGCCCACCGCGTGGAGCCCGTATTCGGTATTCAGGATCAGCGTTTGACCGTCCAGGACACCTCGCGCCCGCGTGCCGGATTCTCCGCGCGTGCCCTGCATCTGCAGGTTGAGCTCTGCCATCTGCGGTTCGACGGCGGGGTCCCCGAGAAGCTTCAATTCCGCCGGCCAGAGCAGGCGCCCGTCGGCGGCCGCATGGGATTCGACGCGGTTGCGGTCCAACAGCAGGAGGTGGATGTCGGCCAGCGGCTCGACGCGATCCCCGCGCGGAATAAGCGACCGGCTGGCCTGGTGCATCCGGGTCGAGGCGGCGCCCAGAGGGCCAAGCTGAATCGGGGTAAGTGCCGCCTGGTGCGACGCGAGGATCTTCGCGTCGATGCGCGAACGGAGGACGCTCGCCACGCGGGCCGCGGGCAGGCGCGGCTCCGGCACGCCCGCGGCGGGCTTGCCCTCAACGGCCAGAATATCAGTGGGCAGGTCCACGGTTGCGAATTCCCGCTCGAGGCGTTCAAGCAGACGCGCTGCGGACACCGGCTGGTGCAGTTCGTCGGGCTGGAGATACAAGGCCGCCAGTCGCGCGATCGCCTCGGCCTGCAGAGGCGGCGGGTCGCCCAGCAACAGGACACGGGACAGGTACGACTCCGCCTGCTCGAACCGGAGGTCTTCCACGGCCCATCGCGCGAGCAGCAGCAGCGCTTCCCGGCCGGCACGTCCGATTTCCGGCGTTTCCGCCAGCCACGAGGCGGCCGTCGCATCGCGGCGCTCAATGACGCCCGCCAGCCATGACGCGACGTGCTTATCGAGTTCCGTCTGCTGCTCCGGCGTCAGCTCGCGCCGCGCACGGACCAGCAGTTCCGCGGCCATGGCCCGGGCGCGCCGTTCCAGACCGCTCTCCTCGGGGATGATTTCTTCGCCGTCCGTCGAGAGAATCAGCGAGAGGTACTGCCGGCACGCGTCGGCCGCGTTTTTGTTCCGCAAGAGGAGATCGCCGAGGGCCAGCGATGACTTGATCGCGTCCGCCGGAGTTGCCGCCGATGCGCGCGCCTCCTGAAGGAGGGAGAGTGCGTCAGCCCGGGCGGGGTCACGGGCCAGTTCGAGCAGCGAGCGGACGCGCAGGTGGGCCACCTGCGCGTGTCGCTGCGGATCGCGGTCTTTGAGGTCCGCCGCGACCGACGTCAGGGCCGCGCGGGCCTTCTCGGGCTGGTTGCGCAGCAACTCGAGAGACGCGAGGCGGATGGCGCGCCCCGGATCTGCCGGATTCTCGGCATGCCGTGCAACAGCTTGCGCGTAACCCCGGCCCAGATCGGGAAAGCAGCTGACATCCAGCACCGACACGCTGTAGAGCGATCCGTCCCACGACAGCAGGTTTCCGAGCAGCAGCGGAGCCGCCGGCTGATCGATCTGCAGCGGCTCTCCGGAGGAGGCATCGAACGCCTTGAGCCCCTGCAGGGTCGGGAGGTAAACGCGATCACCCGCCAGCGCGCCGCGTCCCGTCGGCTCGGCGGCGTTGCGGCGCCACACGGGGCGCCCCGAGCGGACGTCGAGCATCTGCACGCCGGGGCCTGCCACCCAGACGTGCGAATCGGTTGCGCCCAGCAGGTACGTGTACGCGTCACGCTTCACGCGCCAGCGGATCTCGCCAGAGCTGCGGTCCAGGCAGATCAGTTCGTCGGCATCATCCGGCGCGAGCAGCACCACATCCGCCACCGCGACCGGTGGGGTCGGCAGCCACCCGCCCTCGCGCTGCACATCGGGGGTCGCTCCCTCGTACCGCACGGCCCAGCGAATCGACCAGTTGGCGGAGTCGAGCGCGACGAGCAGCCCGCGCCCTGTGGGGATGAACACGAGGCCGTCCGCAATCGCCGGCGGCAGCGGGGACAGCGCGTCGAACGCACCGCCGCCCGTCCCGCAGAGGTACAACTGACGACGGATCTTCCCGTTCTCCGGGTCGATCAGCACCGCGAACAGGTCGCTGTTGCTGCGGCACACGGAGAGCAGTTCGTCTCCGACCGGCACGGGCACGGACATGAACTGGGCGTCGGCGGCCGCGGGATTGCCGTCCGGAACCTCTCCGGTGGCGGGAGGCTGGCACCTCCACCGCACGGATCCGTCCTGGAGCGAATACGCCACGATCTGGTTGACCTGGCCGGTGGAGAACGGATCCCTGGGGAAGGCACCGGGCATCTGCCATCGCATGGCACGCGGGAGGACGGACGGAGGTTCCCCTCCCCAGTCCACGGTGAGCGCGCTACCGAAGGCGATGGAAATCCCGCTCCCGATCGCGTCGTACAGCAGCCGCCGGGCGAGCGGATCATTCTCGATCTGCTGATCGATTTCCTGGCCACCCTGGCCCTGCCGTTCCGCGTGCACCCGCCACATGAGCTGCGCCTGCAGGTCCTGGGGTCCGCTTGCGCGGGCCTGGGCTGTGCTGCGTGCCTTCGTGGTCCACACCGGGGTAAAGCTGTCGGCGTCGAAGGCGACGAGTTCGGTCTCTCCCTTGACCAGCAGGAGCCGCCCGTCGGTGACGAACTGCCGGACCGGAAGGAGCCCGCGACGCTGGCTGTACCCCAGGAGCGCTTCCACTTCGTACTTGAGTTCGCTGAACGGCAGCGGCCTTACCCAGCTCAGATTATTGGTGAGCGCCGGCTCCACGGGCGGCATCACGTTGGATCTTGACAGTCCACCGTACGTCACCGGCCACGCACGGCTCCCTTTCGGCGCGTCTTTGCGGCTCGCGCGGGCCGCGAACTGCCGGATCATTTCGACACGATCCGCCGGGACGCTGGTCGGCGCCTTGCCGGAGGGTTGACTCTGGGGCGCCAGCAGTTCGCCTGCCGTCGCAGACCGCCCCAGGCCTGCCATGCAGATCGCCATCCGGATATTCACCCCGGGGTCGACCCGGCCGGCGGGGGCGAGCGTCTGCAGGTCGCGGAGAAGGGCGGACGCCTGCGCGAAACTCCCGCGGTCGATCAACCAGTCCGCCAGCGTCAGGGTGGCGCTTGCTCCTGCCTGTGTGCAGAAGTACCGCTCTACGACGCTGCGCAGGGCCCGTTCGTCTTGCTTCTCAATCGCGCGGGACGCGAGCGCGGCGGCCTCGCCGCCGTGGATGACCTCGTACGTGCGGAGCCCGCTCTCGGGCAGAGCGGCGATCCGACGGTGCGCGTGGCGCCGGGCTGATTCATAGGTCTTGCCATCGGAGGTCAGGACGTGCTCGCCCGGGAGCTCGACAATTCTCTGCAGGGAGTCGACCGCGAGCTTCCAGTCCGCGCGATCGATGCCCTCCTGGGCTCGTTTGAGGAGGGTGGTCGCTTCCTCCGACGGCTGAAGGACGGCCGCGTACGGATTCGTCCGGCCAGCCGCCTGGAGGCGGGCGCGAGCGGGCACAGGGCCGGCAGGACCGGCTTGCCCCAGCACAAATGTACCGAGAGCGCCCACCATTCCTGCCCAGGCGACTATCGGGAGCACAGAGAGGTGCGCGGATCGGCCCCGGAGGAAGCAAGGGCCCATATTCTTCATTCGCACTGTGGCTCCTTCACTGCGGAGCATATCGGAAGGCAAAATCGATCGGCGCGCATGCACCCCGAAATCGACGGTCCGGCTTCACGTTTTTTTATATGTTAGCCTTGCAGGGATGCACCTGCCAGCCGTTCCAGTTCTCGTGCCGCGGCCCCGGCGAGAGGCCGTCGGCAGTGTCAACCTCATGTCTCGCCGCAGTTTCTATACGTCTGCGATCAGGACCCGTTCCCTCGACCCACGGCAGGGGCTCGCGAATCGACCAAATCGGGTCCGAGTTTTGGCCGATAACAGCACCGGGCCGTGCCCGCGGGCATGGCGTAGTCTCACCGTATTGTGAGGAATGGACCAATGACAACGATCCACAGGGCAGCCAGGGGTTCTTGTACATGGATGTGCGTGGCCGGCCTCGTCTGCGCGATCGCATTGGCAGGTTGCACGGAACCGGCCAAGCGACTGAACGCGCCGCCGCAGGGACATACGGCATGCCCGCACGAGATGCAGCAGCACTACGTCCCGATGGTGGACAACGAGTTGCTCGCGGATATGTCGATGTCGCCCTCTGATTTCGTGCCGCACCAGCCGGAGCTGAACGGCAAGGGCGTGCGCCGCCTGTCGCGCTATGCGTCGATCCTCCGCACGTACGGCGGGACGCTGAACTATGACGGCAACACCGACCCGGATGCGCTGGCTGAGGAGCGGTTGGACCGCATCAGCGATTTCCTCGTTGCGGCCGGTGTCGAGCGTGACCAGTTCACC
This sequence comes from uncultured Planctomycetales bacterium, assembly GCA_964548565.1. Lineage (GTDB taxonomy): Bacteria > Planctomycetota > Phycisphaerae > UBA1845 > PWPN01 > CAYLLT01. Next base: position 6,075 of record CAZJTF010000231.1, read on the forward strand.
GTCGCACGCGGCATGGCGGGTGGCGCCGGGATGGCGGCCGTCGAGGCCGGCCAGATCCGCACCGCGACGAGCGGTGTGCAGCGTCTGAAGGAATCTCCGATGTCTGACATGCCCGAGAACTCTGCTCCGGGCGGCAGTCAGGCGCCGAGCGCTCCCGGAACGAAATGATGTCGAGCTTCGCACGGAGGTGAGTATGTTTTCATGGATGAAACAAGGCGGGTGCGCGCTGGCGCTCGCACTCGCGCTGGCCGGCTGCGATGCCATGTCGCAGAAGGGCATCAATCGCGACCAGAAGGCAAAAGGAAATGCGTCCGGACAACAGGATGCGCAGGTGATCGAGCCCGAGATCCTGCCCGACACCCACCTGGCCGCTGGGCGTCTCCACGAAAGCCAGGGAAACTTCCCGCGGGCCCTCGATCAGTACCAGCAGGCGGTCAAGCTGAACCCGAAGGACGTGGCGGCCTACAACCGGCTCGGTCTCGTGCTGGACCGTCTCACCCGGTACCGCGAGGCGGACGAGGCCTTCCTCAAGGCCATCGAGGTGGAGCCCCGCAGGGCGCACCTCCACAACAACCTTGCCTTCAGCTACATGATGCAGGGGCGCTGGGGGGAGGCTGAAGCCTCCTTGAAACGGGCGCTCGACCTGTCGCCGGGCTTTGCCCGAGCCCGAGTGAACCTGGGCATGGTCTACGCCCAGCAGGACCGCTTCGACGAGGCGCTGCGGGAGTTTGAACTCGCACTCACTCCCGAGGATGCCCATTACAACATCGGCCTCATGTACCAGTCGAAGCAGCGGCATGTGGACGCCGCCCGCGCCTACAAGGCCGCCCTTCAGAAGAACCCGAGGATGATCGCGGCCGAGAATCGCCTGACGATGCTGCCGAAGGACGCGGTTGAACAAGCGGAGTTGCCGGTGCCGATGCCCATTGCGGCGGCTCCTGCCACGCCTGCTTCGGCGTTGCCCTCCGCGAAAGCGCCTCCACCTCCGCCCGCGACCGCTCCCGCCGCCAAACCCGCGGTGGCCCAGGCGAGTCGTCCGGCTGAGGCGATGATCGTCGCGGCCTCGACGCCGGCGACCAGGCCGGCCGAACCGGCGATGGTGCTGGCAGCATGTCCTCAGACGCGTCCGGCGGGTACGGTGCGTGCGACGGCCGGGGCGCCGGATACGCGCCCGGCAGAAGCGTCGATCCTCGCGAGGTCGGTCTCGCAGACTCGCCCGGCTGGAGTGGAACTTGCCGCCAGCGGCAGGTCCGCGACGCGCCCGGCAGGTATGAGTGGTGCGGGGCCATCCGAGTCGCTGGTCCTGCTCTCGCCGCTGCCGGATACGCAACCGGCCGATCCGCTCGCGCCGATTTCCAGCGTGCGACCGGCCCGCATGAACTCCCCCCAGACCCAACCCGCCGCGCGAAACGACGCGGCTGGTCCTCCGCTGGGCGAGGGACCTCATGACGACCTGTACTGGAATCTGCAGACCGACGCGTTGCCGGATTTCGATCCGCTCGAGGAACTGCTGTGCCAGCTCAAGCCGCCGGCTTTCTATGAACCCGGACCGGCCGACGACGGCCCGGAATTCCTCGACCCGCGCGATCGCGATCGGTCGCCGGAATTCCTGCTGTTTGCGTCGCCGCTGCCGGTCCTGTTGCCGCCGCTCCAGTTGCAGCAGGGCCATCCGCAGTTGATGGTCTCGTCCGCTCCGGCAGACTGACGCAACCCGCCTGGGTGGTCATCGCATCCGACAATGCAGCAGCCTGGCCCGGGTCCCGCGAGGACGCGCGCCAGGCTGCTGCCGTTTCACTGCCCTCCCAGGATTGGCTTCTTGCAGGCTTCGCGTGCGGAGAGGCGCAGCCTTCGCTTCTTGACGCATCGAGACCGCCGGTCGTAGTGTCTGCCCGTCCTGTCAGTTCGCCGGCGGCAGGTCCGGCAGAGCGATTGCACGCATCTTCGGAGGTACGCGGGTGCAGGGCGATACGGGCATCGAAACGCTTTCAGAACGCCTCGACAGCCTCTACGAGTTCGAACGGGAACCCGTGACGCCCGACAAGCTGCACGACGGGCGGTACTTTGCCGCCATGTTCGCCGGCGAGCACGTGGCCGGGACGGAATTCGTGATCGGTGCGCTGTTCGCCAAGTGGGGGGCCTCGGCCAGCGACCTGGTCTGGGGTCTCTTGATCGGCAATCTGCTGGCGGTGCTGTCGTGGGCATTCATTTGCGCGCCGATCGCCGTGCGCGTGCGCCTGACACTCTACTGGTACGCACGCCGGGTCATCGGTCCGGGCCTGACCGTCCTCTACAACATCGTCAACTCCGTCCTCTACTGCTGCCTGGCGGCTGCCATGATCGGGGTGTCGGCCTCGGCGGTGATCCTCGGCCTCGACAAGTACGCCGGCGCCCACATCCGGCACCCGGAGCTGAATGACCTGTACCCAAACGGCATCGGGTGGGTGCTGGTGGTCCTGGTCGTCGGGCTGGGGACCACCTGCCTCGCCGTCGCCGGCTTCAAACGGCTCAGCCAGTTTGCGGCGGTCTGTTCACCGTGGATGTTCGTGATCTTTGTCGCGGGTGCACTGGCGACCCTGCCCGGCCTCGGCGAAATCCGCAGTCCCAGCCAGCTCTGGAACGTCTTCGAGACCCGCGTCTGGACGGGCGTTCCGCTGCACGGCGGCACGCCCCTCGGTTTCTGGCACGTGACGTTCTTCGCTTGGTTCTGCAATCTCGCGATGCACATCGGCCTCTCGGATATGGCCGTGTTCCGCTATGCCCGGCGCTGGACGTACGGGTTCTACTCGGCGTTCGGCATGTATCTCGGCCACTATGTCGCGTGGATCTGCGCCGGCATCATGGGCGCGGTCCTGGGCAGCGCGCTGAACCCCGGGCAGATGGCGGATCACGCCGCCGGGACGGCCGGCCTGCTTTGCGTCCTGCTCGCCGGCTGGACAACCGCGAACCCGACGATCTACCGCGCGGGCCTGGCCTTGCAGATCGTCACGCCCAACTGGCCGCGGTGGGTCATCACGCTCGTGGCGGGCGGTATGACGACTTTCGTCGCGCTGTTCCCGGCAATCTTCATGCAACTGCTCGACTTCGTTGCGATCTACGGCCTCATGCTCATGCCGATCGGAGCGGTGATTTTCGCGGAGCACTGGCTGCTGCCGCGGCTGGGTTTCCGGCAGTACTGGACGCAGCGGGATGGCGTGAGCGTCAACGTCCCTGCGCTGATCGCGTGGGTCGTCGTCACGGTCCTGTGCTTTCCGATCGAGCAGTTCACGGGCGGGCGCGTCCGCTCGCCGATGGAGATCCTTGGCGTTCACCTGTTCTTCCGGTGGCTGCCCGGCTGGTTCCTGTCGGTCCTGATCTACCTCGGTTTGTGCAGGCTGTGGCCCGCGGCGAGAGCGCATGGGGACGAGGCTCCCGTCATGGATGCCACCGCTCGCGGGCAGATGCCGCCGACTGCGTCGCAACCGAACACGGGCGCCCGGGGAAAACTTACGCCGGTGGCCATCATCGCCGGTGCACTCGCGGTACTCGCCCTCATCATCTGCATTGCGATGCCGATCCGCGTGTTCCTGGGCGGGTCGGATCCGGACGTCTACGCTGCCAACCTGGCCAGCGCAAAGCGTGCGATGATCGTCGCCACCATCTTCTACTTCATCGGCGCGGTGATCTGGGAGTCCCGCCGCGAATCGACCCGCGGCAGGGAGGCGACGTAAGCTGACCGGCGGACCGGGTTGTCGCCGGGTGTTGCGCCCGTTACTTTCTTTGCTTCCTCCTTCAGGTAGTTGCCATACCCTACAATAAACGTGGAGGCCACGAGGACGACAATGCCGATGCGGATGAGACGGTGGACGTGCCGGCTCGTCCCTTTCCACTCATGCAAGACCAGGCCCCACATGTTGCTGAAGATGATGATCGTCGCCATGTGCAGCGTCCAGCTCGAGAACTTGAATTCGCCGATGTAGACCGTGCCCATGCTGTAGAAGAAGAACTGCAGGTACCACATGGTCCCCGCGATGGCGGAGAACACGTAATTGGACACGATGGAGGCCCCGCGCCCGCTCACGTAGTCGCCGTAGGACCGGTTCATGCAGTTCAGGATGACGCACCAGATGAAGTTGGTCGTGAACCCGCCGGCGAGCACGATGACCAGGATCGGTGTGTTTTGCAGTGCCGGGGTGACCCCCATGCGGGCGGCCAGCGCACCGACCGGCTCACCGCTGCTGATGCCGAAGGCCATGCAGGCGCTCATCACGCCCGAGAACACGGCCACCCACATCCCTTTGGTGAAATCGAACTCGGCGATCGTCGCCTTCTTCGCCTCGTCGGAGAGTTCCCGCTCTTTGGCCATCCCCGCGAGGGCACAGACGCCGATCCCGAGCAGGCAGACGACCAGGCCGCCGAGCGTTACGAGCCCTGGCGTCGAGTGGATCAGGCTCCCGAACTGCCGGAAGTACAGCGGTTCCATGATCGTGCCGAACGTGGCACAGAAACCGAGCGCCACCGCCATACCGAGCGACAGACCGAGGTAGCGCATCGTCAGCCCGAATGTCAGGCCGCCGATTCCCCACATCGCCCCGAAAATGTAGCTCCACAGCAGGTTTCGGGAGAGATTCTGGTCAACCGCGCTCCGGAACAGGTCCAGCACGTTGATCCCGGCGATCCCGGTCACCACGATCGCGACGAGCCAGGGAGCGATGATCCACGAGAAGACGCCGCCGGCGAGCCAGTAGCTCTCCCAGGACCAGTTCCTCACCTTTTTATACGGGAGGTAGAAACTACCGGAAGCAAAGCCGCCGACAGCATGCAGGAAGACACCGAGAGGGGGGCTGGCTTGCACGCAGGGTCTCCTCAGACCAGGTTGTACGTCTCACGTGCGACACGCGCGAGGTCGGCAGTATAGTGGATGGGCTTGCGGCTGTCCGCACAAGGGCCGCCGGGCGTTTTGAGGGTCGAGTATGAACTGTGCACGCCTCCGCGCGGCCGTCCTGGTTTGTTTCATCTGCCCGCAGGGCTGGGCCGATCCCGGCGCTCCGAGCAGGCCGGACCGCGCGGCGGATTCGCCCGCGCCGGCAGTCTTCACCGTCACGCCGGCCGGGGCGGGGCCTCAACTCGTGCGGTTTTCGATCCCGCTTCCCCGGAGTGCCGCCGGTGCGGGGGAGGGGATTGGCGGGTCGGATTCCGGCATGCTTGTTTCCGCGGACGGGCAGTCGGTGGAGGCCTCCTGGCGACCGCTGACCTTCTACCCTGGGCGGGCTGGTTCCGGACGGTCCGTTCGCCGGGGGCTCCTGACGTTCCCCTTTACATTCAAGGATCAGCGCCCGGTGCGCTTCACCCTCTCGCCCGGTCCGCGCGCGGAACAGGCACCACGTCTGCCGGTGGCCGTCACGTGGGA